>NZ_JBDZDS010000002.1:0-360655 GCF_040045035.1 Mesorhizobium sp. KR1-2
AATAACGCCATGTCGATCACTCCATAGCCCCCGCTGAAAACACGCGGGGCAAGGTTCAAACATGGGTCACTTCTCGATGGAAATATTCGCTAATCCCGGGTCAGTTCCTGGCGGAAATCAACACCGCGTGGGCTCTACGAACTCCAAGAAGGCAAGCGCATTTCGATAATAGGTGAAATCAGAACTGTCAGGCTCGGCTCGGGCAAATAGCAAGCGACAATCGAACTCCAAAGATTCGATCTTAGAAAATGCTGCAAGTATCTCTGGCCGCAACGCTCGCTGTATCGCATCGCCAAGAACTTCCCAGTGGTCCCTGAGGTAGTATACCTGCAGTAGCGCGATTACCTCATCAACAAACGACATCGAATGCGCTTTTCTAATAAAGGCTCCGATGTCATTTTCCGACATCGGGCAGGGCGCAATGTTGTGCAATGGTAGCCACTGGCGAAAATCATCATCGTCTGCCACATATTTCTTCAGCAGCAAGAGGCGGGTGTTCATGCCGGTGAAATATGGAAAACGTGGATCAATTGATTCGAGCGCGGTAAAGTAGGGGAGCGAGAATTTTTGATGTTCGACGATTTGACTAATAGCTTCGAAGGCGGGATGGGATTCGATCTGTTCATCTTCCCGTGAAATCACATAGGCAAGTTTGCGTGCGAGATAATTTGATGCGCCCCAGCGGTCAGCAAACACCTGCAGCGCATTGAGCGCATCGTTGACGTCTGCTTGAGGGAGCGGCGCTAGGGACATGATCGAACCAATGACCTCAATGGCGTTTGCCGGCCAGCCATTGATGCGTCCGATAGCGAATTGAACCTCCCTCGGTGGCGAGATTGGATCTAGACCATGCCTCGCGAGCAAGTTTCGATATTTCCCGTTGAGATTGCTAAAGGGCATCGATCCTCGTTTCCCAAGGAGGATCTCAATGGCCAAAGCCAGATCGCCGGTCGACGCTTGAGCGCGAATTAGGTTAATCTCGCTAGCATCGAGTTTCTGCTTTCGGCGTGACACGATCCCACGGAGCGCATTGCGTGTCTCGGAGCATTTGACTTCGCCGATCCGGGAGTAGACAACCTGCGGATTCTGCATTCGGTCTGAAGGTCGCGGAAATGTAGACTTGGCCACTCAATTTCCTTCAAAAAATCGCGACGACTGTGAACGACTCTTTTTGAAGTGTGAAGTAGTTGTGTAAGCAGGGCGAGAGCACTTTGGCTAAATCACCATAAAAATATCCTGGTTTCGGCCGCTACAGCAGCTGCGCGCCCCGTTTAAGCTTCTGTTTCCATCAATCGGCTCCATTAGAACGTCATGCGGAGCTGGTGACCCATGATCTCCAATCACCAGATTACGCGAGAAGCAGGAGCGCCTGCTGTGAGCTCCTTTGCGGAGCCGTTTTGCATCCTACCGGCGCCCATTCATCCAAACCGTCTCTCGCTATGCAGGTCCTGTAAACATCTGGTGTCCACGGGCCGAACCTAACGAACCCCCAGCGAAAGGAACCGCCACGTCAAGAGGCTAGGTCTGCCCACCGCCTAACCTCGACATGGAACTGTGGGGAAGGATGTATTACGAGCAGGTATGCGGCGTTAGCGCATTGATTGCCAATGTCTATTTCAACGTCTCATAAGGGTGGAGAGTGGTCCTCGCGGTGTCGACAGCGAAGATGCCGCCGCCGACTGTGTCCGCTCCATCGATTTAGTTGATCGGAATCCAGAATTCGACCTGACCGAAACCGCTCTCAGAATCGAAACGCCGCCACTGCGCCGGAATACCCTCGTTGGTCTCGAAGGTGTAGCGGTCGCCAATGCGAGCAATTAGCAGGGATTGCGAGGGCCTTCTGGCTCAACGAGAAGGTTGTGATCCACCCTGATCGGCTCCAAAAGTTCTAGGTTTTCGAAATAACCTTGGGCGGGCACTTGCTCGGGCGTGAGGCCGAAGTGATCGCGGAAGGCCTCGTGGAAGCTGTAACTTGCGTCCAGTGCCACGATTAGAATGTCTGGTGCGCCGCCGAAATGCGCTCGCGCAGCCTCGCCCAAGGCCAAGGCCGCCCCCCAGCTCTCCCGGGGAGATCAACGTGCAGTACAAGACCGCCCGGGTGCTGCCCTGACGCCGGTTCACGCCACCCATCGACGCTTTGACCTCATCGGAGATCCTTAACGTTTGGCTCCGACCACGTACCTTCAATGACGTAGACCGATAACCAGGCTCATAATCGGCGATGACCTTGTCGACGGGGTTGCTCTGGTCGCGAATTTCCGCCTGCGATCTCGACAGTTCCTCAAGCCATTCGGTCAACTCGGCGCCCTACAGCTTCGATTCCTGCGCAACACCCATTTCCAGCCTGCTCCCTTTCGCTTGGGACAGGATAGACTAGCTCCCTTAGGAGATCTGGTGGCCTATGCTACCTGATGCCGCAATGTCGGTTACACGCGTGCGAGGTTTATGTTTAGCCTTATGTTTTTGGGTGATTTCCTAAAAAATGTCAATAAAATCAAAGACATATGGCGGAGGGAGTGGGATTCGAACCCACGGTGACATCACTGCCACGCCGGTTTTCAAGACCGGTGCCTTAAACCGCTCGGCCATCCCTCCGGTCGTCTGGTTGCGCACAACTCTCTCGTCCGCGAATTCTACCTTTCGCCGCAACCACTCGGGGCGTACAACCAGTTTGGGCTTTTATAGTCCCGCGGAACGCTTCGTCAATGTGCGTCACCGCCGCGGCTGGAATTGTTTGCATATAACAACGAAAGCTAGCTGAAATCGTCGCGGCACACGGCGTCCCCGGCTGACGCAAGCGTTCTGGTTGGCGTGATATGCCTGCCGGATCGGGACGACTGCGGCATGGGCTTCTAGGACCGCAGCAGCACGGGATGATCTCCCAAGGAGTGGTGTAGCTGGCTGGTTGGTCACCGGTGTTTTTCCGGTAGGGTCGGGTTGTTGATGACGTTGCCCCTTTGACTTGATCCGGATTGAAGTTCGTTCGGGCCCAAAGAGAGGACCAGAACATGAAACGCAGCCGCTTCTCGGATGAGCAGATCATCGGGATTTTGAAGGAACACGAGGCCGGGGTCTCGGTCGCGGATTTGTGCCGCAAGCATGGCGTGAGCGATGCCTCGATCTACAAATGGAAGGCCAAATTCGGTGGCATGGACGTGTCCGAGGCGAAGCGTCTGAAGCGCCTGGAGGATGAGAACACACGCCTGAAGCGGCTTCTCGCCGATGCCATGCTCGACACTGCGGCCCTGAAAGATCTGTTGGGAAAGAAGTGGTGACGCCCGCAGCCAGGCGGAACGCTGTCGCGCATCTGAAGGCTGCCTTCGGGATGAGCGAACGGCGGGCGTGTAAAGCCATCGGCTGTTGCCGCATGACGGTGCGCTACGAGACCACGCGGCCCGATGATCGCGCGCTTCGGGAGCGGATGCGGGAGATCGCGCGCGAGCGCCGGCGCTTCGGCTATCGACGTCTGCACGTCCTGCGCAAGCGCGAGGGCCATGTTGTGAACCACAAGAAGCTGTTCCGGCTTTACCGCGAAGAGAAGCTGGCGGTGCGTCGTCGTGGCGGGCGCAAGCGGGCGATCGGGACCAGGGCCCCCATGCTGGTGCCCTTGCAGCCGAACGAGCGCTGGTCGCTGGACTTCGTGTCCGATCAGCTCACCGACGGCCGGCGCTTCCGCATCCTGGCCGTGGTCGACGACTGCACGCGCGAGAGCCTGGCGCTGGTTGCCGACACATCGCTGTCGGGCCTGCGGGTGGCGCGCGAGTTGAACCGCCTCATCGCCGAACGCGGCAAGCCGAAGATGATCGTCAGCGACAACGGCAGCGAGTTCACCAGCAATGCCATCCTGGCCTGGGCCGATCAGGCGCGTCTCGAGTGGCACTACATCGCGCCGGGCAAGCCGATGCAAAACGGCTTCATCGAGAGCTTCAACGGCCGCCTGCGCGATGAGTTGCTCAACGAGACGCTGTTCTCCTCGCTGGCTCAGGCCCGCGCGGCGCTGAACATCTGGCGGACGGACTACAACGCCGCGCGCCCGCACTCACAGCTCGGCTGGCAGACGCCCGACGAGTTCGCACTGACCTTCCACACGCCTCGGGCCTTGGCGCTGCGCAATGCGAAAAGCTCCGCGCCAACGCCCGCCGCTTCACCCGCCCATCAGGGCAAAACCAACGCCGGAAACGAACTCAAAACTGGATAAAACCTGGGGGCAACGTCATTGAAGACCAACCTGATGGAAAGACCAGCGATGACCGACGACATGAAGAACCTGCGCTCGCTCGTTGAGAAGAGCGCCGACGCTGATTTGCTGCGCGCGATGATTGGCTTCGCCGCCGAGAAGTTGATGGCGCTGGAGGTCGGCACGAAGACGGACGCGGGCTACGGCGAGAAGAATGCCTTCGCCGTCCTTTTCAAGGCGATGAAGCTTCCACGCCGGCAGCGCCGTTTCCAACAGGAGCAGCGCGGCGTCCAATTGAGTCAAGGAGGGCAACCGATCATAGGGAAACGAGATAGTCCGCCCGGCACTTTCATGCGGAATTGCATAAGGGCTCGACCTCGGCGGAGGTGCCGCCGGTTCGGCGGCGGAGATGCAAGGTATTTGCAAGTTGCGGCGCTGGAACTCGTACACTGCGTCCGCAACGGTTACTTGACGGGCGTCGACTTTGCACGCTACGGCGTGCGTCTCGGCGGGGAAGCTGACAACGCGAAGGGTGCCGACGGATGGAAGTTTTCACGGCCGCGGGCTTCACGGCGTTGCTGCAGGTCATTGCCATCGATCTGGTGCTTGCCGGCGACAATGCCATCGTCATCGGCCTCGCCGCGGCGGGCCTGCCCGCCGATCAGCGCAAGAAGGCCATCCTGATCGGCGTCGCGGCCGCAACCATCCTGCGCATCATCTTTGCTGCCCTTACCATCCAGCTTCTGGAGATCCTGGGCCTGCTGCTGATGGGCGGCATCCTTCTCTTGTGGGTCTGCTGGAAGATGTGGCGGGAATTGCGCGTCTCGCATGCCGAACAGGCCGCCGCGCTCGAAGAAGTCGAGGGCTTAGCTGATGTTGCGACCAACGGACGACCACGCAAGACCTTGGCCCAGGCCGCTATCCAGATCGTCGTTGCCGACGTTTCGATGTCGCTGGACAACGTGCTTGCCGTTGCCGGGGCGGCTCGCGACCATTTCACCGTCCTCGTCATTGGCCTCATCCTTTCGGTTGCATTGATGGGCCTGGCGGCAAACTTCATCGCCAAGCTGCTCAACCGCTACCCGTGGATCGCCTATATCGGCCTGCTGATCATCTTCTACGTGGCACTGGACATGATCTATCGCGGCTACATGGACCTGTCGCCGTTTCTGCCAGACCCGCTCTGAGCCGGGATTTGCGACGGAATCGGTATTGCGGAACCGATTCCATTGCGGAAGAAACTGTGATATTGCGCCGCCAACTTGCGAGTCCGCATTGTCCATGAATGGGCCTGGGCGGGCTCCTTCATGTCTCTCAGCGCGCTTCTTCGACGACAGTTTCGGCTGCCGGGATACGTGCTCCAGAATCCGGAAGTCTGCCACATGTCCTCGCCTTGCGTCAGTTTCGTCAGCCTCGGATGCCCCAAAGCCCTTGTGGACTCCGAGCGCATCATCACCAGGCTTCGCGCCGAAGGCTATGAGATCTCGCGCAAGCATGATGGCGCCGACCTCGTCGTGGTCAACACCTGCGGCTTCCTCGATTCCGCCCGCGACGAATCTCTCGAGGCCATCGGCACCGCCCTCAAGGAAAACGGCAAGGTCATCGTTACCGGCTGTATGGGCGCAACGCCGGAACTGATCCGGGAAAAGCATCCCAACGTGCTCGCCATCACCGGCCCGCAGGCCTATGAGAGCGTCATGGCGGCGGTTCATGAGGCTGCACCTCCGGTACACGACCCCTTCGTCGACCTGCTGCCGCCGCAAGGCGTCAAGCTCACGCCCCGTCACTACGCCTATCTGAAGATTTCTGAGGGCTGCAACAACCGCTGCACCTTCTGCATCATCCCTGCCCTGCGCGGCGATCTCGTCTCGCGCCCGGCCGCCGACGTGCTTCGCGAAGCCGAAAAGCTCGCCAAGGCAGGCGTGAAGGAAATCCTCGTCATCTCGCAGGACACCAGCGCCTACGGCATCGACATCAAGTACGAAACCAGCATCTTCCAGGAGCGGGAGGTGCGGGCGAAATTCCTCGACCTGTCGAAGGAACTCGGCGAGATGGGCGTGTGGGTGCGCATGCACTATGTCTACCCCTACCCTCATGTCGCCGACGTGATCCCGCTGATGGCCGAGGGCAAGATCCTTCCCTATCTCGACATCCCCTTCCAGCACGCCTCTCCCCAGGTGCTGAAAAACATGCGCCGGCCCGCCCATGGCGAAAAGACGCTGGAGCGGATTCGTGGCTGGCGCGATGTCTGCCCGGACCTTGCCATCCGCTCGACCTTCATCGTCGGCTTCCCGGGAGAAACCGAGGAGGATTTCGAGATGCTGCTCGACTGGCTGGACGAAGCCAAGATCGACCGTGCCGGCTGCTTCAAATACGAGCCGGTAGGCGGCGCACGTTCCAACGATCTCGGCCTCGAGCAGGTGCCGGAAGAGGTGAAGGAAGCACGCTGGCACCGCTTCATGCAGCGGCAGCAGAAGATTTCGGCCGCGCAGTTGAAAAAGAAGGTCGGCAAGCGCCTGCCGGTCATCATCGACGAGAGCAACGGCCTTTCGGCGAAGGGCCGCACGAAATACGACGCGCCGGAGATCGACGGTTCGGTCCATATCCAGTCGCGCCGCCCCTTGCGCGCGGGCGACATCGTGACCGTCAAGATCGACCAGGCCGACGCCTACGATCTCTACGGCACCGCTGTCTGAACTGCCGGCTGGCGCCGCCCGACGGGCTTTGCTGAGCGCCAAAGCTCCGCGACACGACCAAACCACAAACAACAAAAAGGGCGCCCATGGGCGCCCTTTTCGTTTCTCGTATATGCAGCGTCTTACTGCGGCAGCTGATCGTCCACGCCCTTGACGTAGAAGTTCAGGCCCAGCAGCGTGCCGTTGTCGGCCACTTCGCCAGCCTTGAGCCACTCGGTGCCGTCCTGCTTGGTGATCGGGCCGGTGTAGGGGTTGAACTCGCCGGACTTGATCTTGGCGGTGGCTTCCTCGGCCGCCTGCTTCACGTCGTCGGGCATGTTGGTGAAGGGCGCCATGACGACGTTGCCTTCCTTCATGCCGTCCCACACGTCGTGCTGCTGCCAGGTCCCATCGATCACGGCCTTGACGCGCTTGACGTAGTACGGGCCCCAATCGTCGACGATCGCAGTGAGCTGGGTTTCCGGACCGAACTTGATCATGTCAGTGGCCTGGCCGAAGGCCTTGATGCCGCGCTCGGTGGCAACCTGCATCGGCGCGGTCGAGTCGGTGTGCTGGGTGATAATGTCGACGCCCTGGTCGATCAGCGCCTTGGCCGCATCGGCTTCCTTGCCGGCGTCATACCAGGTGTTGGCCCACACGACCTTGACCTTGAAGTCCGGATTGACCGACTGCGCTCCCAGCATGAAGGCATTGATGCCGAGCACGACTTCCGGGATCGGGAAGGATGCGATGTAGCCGGCAACGCCGGTCTTCGACATCTTGGCGGCGATGATGCCCTGGACGTAGCGGCCTTCATGGAACTTCGAGTTATAGGTCGCAACGTTCGGGTGCTCGCGCTTGTAGCCGGTGGCGTGCTCGAACTTCACGTCCGGGAACTTGCCGGCAACCTTGTTGGTCGCATCCATGAAGCCGAAGGAAGTCGCGAAAATGATGTTGCAACCCGACCGAGCGAAGCGCTCCAGAGCGCGCTCGGCGTCCGCACCTTCCGGCACGCTTTCCAGATAGGCGGTCTCAACCTGGTCGCCCAGTTCCTTCTCGACCTGCAGCAGACCCTGATGGTGCTGGTAGGAATAGCCGAAGTCACCGATCGGGCCGACATAGATCCAGCACGCCTTGACCTTGGCCTCGGCCGCCATCGTTCCGAACGACAGAACCGCCGCTGCCGTCGCAAGCGATAGAATGGTTTTCTTCATAGAGTTCATCCTCTTTTCAGGTTTGCCCGGGGGCAGGTGATCCCATTTTGTTGTCGTTCAGCGATCTGGCACAAACGGCCGCCCCAGTGAAGCCGGTGTGTTCACCATAGTCAGTCGCCTATTACGCGAGATTAGAACAAGTACGACGATGGTTGCCAGATAGGGAAGCGAAGAAAGCAATTGCGAGGGGACGCCTATCCCCAGCGCCTGCGCGTGGAGTTGGCCGATGGTGACGGCGCCGAACAGATAGGCGCCGGCCAGCACCCGCCACGGCCGCCACGAGGCGAACACCACCAGCGCCAGAGCGATCCAGCCGCGCCCGGCGGTCATATTCTCCACCCATTGCGGAGTATAGACGATGGAAAGATAGCCTCCGGCCAGGCCGGCGCAGGCGCCGCCGAACATCACCGCCAGATAGCGGATCAAGATGACGTTGATGCCGAGCGCATGCGCCGAGGCGTGGTTGTCGCCGACGGAGCGCAGCGTTAGGCCGGCCCGCGTGCGGAACAGGAAATAGGCCACGCCGGCCGTGAGAAGCAGCGAAAGGTAGAACACCGGGTCCTGGCCGAACAGGAATTTTCCGACCAGCGGCAGGTCGGTCAGGACCGGGATGTAGATGTTGCCGAGCTTGACGCCGGGAAGGCCGACGAAGCTCTCGCCGAGCATGCCCGACAGGCCGAGGCCAAGAAGCGTCAGCGCAAGTCCGGTGGCCACCTGGTTGGTGACGAGCGTCAGCGTCAGGAAGGCGAAGAGCAGCGAGAACAGCGCGCCGATCACGATTGCGGCCAGGAAACCTAGCCACGGCGAGCCGGTAGTCAGCGCCACGCCGAAGCCGGTGACGGCACCCATCACCATCATTCCTTCCACGCCGAGATTGAGCACGCCGGAGCGTTCCACCACCAACTCGCCGATCGAGGCGATCAGCAGCGGCGTCGCGGCCGTCGCGATGGTGATGAGGATTGCTTCAAGCATTCCCATGGGCAACCTCCGCCTTGCGCGGCGCCACACCGACGAAGCGGATGCGGTAGTGGATTAGGGTATCGGCACCGAGCACGAAGAACAGCAGCAAGCCCTGGAAAGCGCGTACGACTTTGTCCGACACGCCGATGGAGATCTGTGCGGCTTCGCCGCCGAGATAGGAAAGGGCCAGGATAAGCCCTGCCGCGACGATGCCGAGCGGGTTGAGCCGGCCCAGAAACGCCACGATGATCGCGGTGAAGCCGTAGCCGGGCGAGATCGTGGGGCGTAGCTGGCCGATCGCACCGGAAACTTCCGAGATGCCGGCAAGCCCGGCCAGTGCGCCGGACACGATGAAAGCGAAAAACACCATCTTCGATGACGAGAAGCCGGCGAAGCGCCCTGCCCGCGGGCTCTGCCCCAGGACCTGCACCTCGAAGCCGCGCAGCGTGCGCGTCAGCATGAACCAGACCACGACCGCCGCGACCAGCGCGAAGATGAAGCCCCAGTGCGCCCTGCCCGATGCCGACCAGATCTCCGGCAGGATCGCATAGTCATGGAAATTCCGGGTTTCCGGGAAATTCATGCCTTGCGGGTTCCGCCAGGGTCCCCGGACCATCCAGTCGAGGAACAGCTGCGCGACATAGACCAGCATCAGGCTGGTCAGGATCTCGTTGGTGTTGAAGCGGGTCTTCAGGAAGGCCGGGACAGAGGCATAGGCAGCACCTCCCACCATACCCATGATGAGCATCAGCGGCAGAACGATCCACGACTGGAAATCCGGTAACATGACCGGCAGGATCGAACCGGCAACGGCACCCATGATGAACTGCCCTTCGGCGCCGATGTTCCAGTTGTTGGACAGGAAGCAGACCGACAAGCCCACCGCTATCAGGATCAGCGGCGCTGCTTTGACGGCCAGCTCATGCAGCGACCAGACCTCACGCAGCGGATCGACAAAATAGTAGTAAAGCGCATCGACCGGGTTCTTGCCGAGCAGCGAGAACATGATTGCTCCGGCAATCAGCGTCAGCGCGAGCGCGATGAATGGCGAAAGAACGCCGAACAGCGCCGAGCGCTGAGGACGTTTGACGAGTTCGATACGCATCAAGCGACCTCCACGGCATGTTCGGCGTGACCGGGCTCGGCACCGCCCATCAGCAGGCCGATCTTCTCCAGCGTCGCTTCGGCAATTGGCAGCGGCTTCGAAAGTTCACCGTTGTGCATGACCGCGATGGCATCGGAAATCTCGAACAGCTCATCGAGGTCCTGGCTGATGACGAGAACGGCCGACCCGTTGCGGGCGAGTTCGATCAGCGCCTGGCGGATGCGCGCGGCCGCGCCCGCATCCACGCCCCATGTCGGCTGGTTGACCACCAGAACGGCCGGTTGGCGGTCGAGCTCGCGGCCGATGATGAATTTCTGCAGGTTGCCGCCCGAAAGCGAGGCGGCCTCCGGATCAGCCGCGCTCTTGCGCACATCCATGGCCGCGATGATGCGCTGCGCGGCCGCGTAAATAGCTGTGTTGCGAACCAGGCCCGCCTTGCCGAGAAAAGCCCTTTTGTCGGTCGCGTGTCGCGACAGCAGCAGGTTTTCCGACAGCTTCATGCGCGGGGCGGCTCCATGGCCCAGGCGCTCCTCAGGCACGAAGGCGGCTCCCAACAGCCGGCGTCCGGTAATTGAGAGGCTTCCGGCTTTCTGGCCACGGATGTGCACGGCACCGGCTTCCGGCTGCAAAACCTCGCCGGAGACTGCCTCGAAGAACTCGCCCTGCCCGTTGCCGGCGACACCGGCGACGCCGATGACCTCCCCGGCCCTGACCGTGAGGTTGATGTTACGCAGCGGGATCGAGAACGGTGTCGCAGGTTTGCGCGACAGGTTGCGAACTTCCAGAAGGGCAGCAGACTTGTCGATGCCCTCGGCGGGGGGGCGAACCACGGCCTGCACCTCGCTGCCCACCATCATGCGGGCAAGCGACGCCGCCGTCTCCTTGCGCGGATCGCAATGGCCGACCACCTTGCCGTGACGCAGCACGGTGGCGCGGTCGCACATGCGTTTGACCTCCTCCAGCCGGTGCGAAATGTAGAGGATCGACTTGCCCTCGGAGCGCAGGCGCTCGAGCGTCTCGAACAGCTTGTCAGCCTCCTGCGGCGTCAACACCGCGGTTGGCTCGTCGAGAATGATCAGGTCGGGGGTCTGGAGCAGACAGCGGATGATCTCGATGCGCTGGCGCTCGCCGACCGAGAGGTCGCCGACCAGGGCGTAGGGATCGAGCGGCAGGCCATAGCTATAGGCAAGAGCCTTGGCCTTGGCTGCGATGGTCGAAATCGGAGCTTCGTCGTCGAGCGACAGGGCGATGTTCTCGGCCGCTGTTAGCGCATCGAATAACGAAAAATGCTGAAAAACCATGCCGATGCCGAGCTTGCGCGCGGCGTGCGGATTGGCAATGCGCACCGGCTGGCCGTTCCAGCGGATTTCGCCGGCATTCGGCTCCAGCGTGCCGAACAACATCTTGACGAGGGTGGACTTGCCGGCACCGTTTTCGCCCAGCAGGGCGTGGATCTCTCCCTTGCCGATGACAAGATCGATGCTGTCGCAGGCTTTCAGCGTACCGAAAACCTTCGTCAAGCCGCGCACCTCAAGAAGGTTCGCGGCGGCCGTATTGAGGATGGTCGTCACTAGGTCCCCATCGATTTTTATATGTTCCCCCGATTAGCCTATGTGCGACCGGTTCACAACGCAAACCGTTGGGGGATTTGAAAGACCTTCAAGATTTTCAGGGAACAAGAATGGTTGCGCCTGTCGTTCGCCGCGATTCGAGATCCCGATGGGCGTCGGCGACGTCCTTCAGCGCGTAACGCTGGTTGATCTTGATGTCGACGGCGCCCTTGGCAACCACATCGAACAAAGCCGAGGCGGAGGCTTCGAGGTCTTCGCGGGTCGCGGTGTAGGTGAACAGCGTGGGGCGCGTGGCATAGAGCGAGCCCTTTTGCGACAGAAGCGCCATGTTGAACGGCGGGATGGGCCCCGACGACTGGCCGAAGCTGACGAACATCCCGCGGGGGCGCAGGCAGTCGAGCGATCCGGGGAAGGTGTCCTTGCCGACGGAATCGTAAACCACCTCGCAGAGCCTGCCGCCGGTCAACTCCTTCACCTGCGCGACGAAATCCTGTTCGCGGTAGTCGATGACATGGTCGTAGCCGTGAGCCTTTGCCAGCGCCACCTTTTCGGCGGAGCTGGCCGTCCCGATGACCGTGGCCCCGAGATGCTTGGCCCATTGACCGAGAATAAGGCCCACTCCGCCAGCTGCGGCGTGGCAAAGAATCGTGTCGCCCGGCTGCACCCTGTAGGTGCGGCGCAGGAGGTATTCGGCGGTCATGCCTTTCAGCATCATGGCCGCCGCCTGCTCGTCGCTGATACCTTGCGGTATCTTCACCAGGCGATCGGCCGGGACGATGCGTTCGTCGCTATAGGCACCAAGCGCCGTCACATAGGCAACGCGGTCGCCCTTGCTCAGCCAGTCCACGCCCTCTCCGAGTTCGACGACAACGCCTGCAGCCTCGCTGCCGGGTATCAAGGGCAGGCCTGCCGGCGCAGGATAAAGCCCGCTGCGGTAGTATGTGTCGAGAAAGTTCAGGCCGATCGCGGTGTGACGGACCAGCGCCTGTCCGGGACCTGGCCGACCGACGTCCACATCCTCGTAGGTCAGGACCTCCGGGCCGCCATGGGCATGAATGCGAACGGCTTTGGACATGATCAGAGTTTCCTGTCGCCGAATTTGGGGAAAAACTGCATGACGCCGCCGATGAAGAATAGGTAGATGCCGGTGACCGCAATGCCGATCTTCACGATCTCGCTGGCGTCCATGGCCTGCAACAGCGCAATCGCACCGAAGGCGCACCAGGCGAGGAAGACCGCGAGGTTTATTTCACGCAGCCGCTTCACCCGCACCGGATGCAGGAAATACATCGGCACGAAGGTCATGATCGCTGCAACCGCAATGACCGCAAACGATGTCAGTTCTCCCGGCTGGATGACAAATAGCGTGAAGACGATCATGTTCCAGACCACAGGGAAACCCTTGAAGAAGTTCTCCTTCGTCTTCATACCGGTGTCGGCATAGTAGATCGCGCTCGAGACCACGATGAGCGCCGCCGAGAGGAAGGACAGCCCATCGCCCATGAAGCCGCGCTGGTAGAGCGCGAAGGCGGGGATGAGGACATAGGTGACATAGTCGATGATGTTGTCGAGCATCTCGCCCGACCATGTCGGCAGAATGTCCTTGACCTCCAGCTTGCGGGCAATCGGCCCGTCGATGCCGTCGACGAACAACGCCAGACCCAGCCACCAGAACATGGCCGTCCAGCGCTGTTCGCTTGCTGCCACCAGCGACAGGAAGGCGAGGAACGAGCCTGAGGCCGTGAGTAGGTGGACGGAAAAGGCCTTCGCTTGCGGCCAGGTTACTTTTTTTGATTTCACGGGCCGCGCCAGTCCAGTTTGCAGATTTCGGCCGAACGGCCAGCGAAATTCCAGTTCCGGCCGAAGGCGCGCATCCTGCTCTTGTCGGACTTGGCCACGATGATCTCAGGTGCGATCCAGTATTCGGAATTGGTGATGACGGTGTCGCCCGACCTGTCCTTGCCTTGGATCGGCGTGATCGCGCCGTCAATGATCTTCGGTATCTGGAACACGCGGGTCCTGTCATGCGTCTCGTAGCTGATAGGCACCTGCTCCACGCCGAGGAACTTTCCTACCAGGATCGACAGCAGCGACGTGGTGCCGCCCGCCTTGCCGGTAAATATCTTGGTGAAGGCCTTGGCCGCGTAGATCGACGCACGCTCATCGATGAACAAGCCTGCTGTCCAATTGCCCCGGCTCATATAGCCGGGAATTTCCATGATCAACCCGAGATTAAGGCCGGACAGGTCGACATCGCCGTAATGTGCTGCATCGACGCGGAAGCCGGCCCAGGTCTGGCAGTAGCCTTCAGTCGGCGGATGGTTCCCCAACGACAGAACGCACGGACAAAAAACCGTGCAGTTACAGGAGAGCACAAGCTCTCCCTTCATTGCCCAGCTCTGTTCGGCCATGGAATGCCCCCCTTCCCGGTCAGGCTGAACTTACTAGAAGCGCGACAGCCCACACAAGCAGTATCGCACCCGCGAGCCGCGTTGAGAAACGCTTTGTTCCTTGTTTTTCGACGAGCGTAAACAGCGCGATTAGCGCCATCCAGAACAAATTCATGATGCCGACGGCAAACATCACCAGCATCAGGGCCCAGCAGCAGCCAAGGCACCACAGCCCCTGCTCGATACCCAGCCGAAAAATGCGCCATGGCTTCGGGCTCCAACGCCCGAACAGAATCGAGAACGGGTTGCGGCAGTTGTTCAGGCAGGCGTCCTTCAGCCCGCTGAACTGGTAAAGGCCGGCCAAGCCGAGAGCGAGAGCGCCAGCAAGTCCTTCGACCGGCGCAGTCTGGATGCCGGCGGCAAACAGATGGATGAGCAGCGTCAGTGCGGCGAAGAGAGCCGAAGCGACCAGCCACGTGGTGAGATACCCCGCCACAAGAACCAGCGGATGCACGACGGGCTCGCGCTTCCGGCACGCCGTATCGGCAATCTCGCAGTATGTCCGGATCATTGGCGCTGCCGAAGGCAACATCATCGCGATCGACATCAAGAACCACATCAGGGTGAGTGCAGCAAAGGCTCCTGATGCAAGGCTCCCGGGCGGTGCGGGGCTCAGGCAGAGGGCAAAGAACCGATCCAGAAAGACCGGCATGGGCACTTGCGGCAGCATTCGCAAGAGTTCATCGCCCGGCGCATCTCCGCCGGGGCCGCGCAAATCGGCACCGCGCGCAGCCATCAGGGCCAGCATCACCCACGACAACATGATGCCGGCGCCCAGAACGGCGTAGACGATCGGGCGCGGATGCTGTCCGACGTACCCTGCCGCGCGACCTGTCGGGTCGAGGTGATCGAAGCCTTCCGGATTGATAGCCATGAACCGCCGATGGGCTGAATCGCCACGTTGATCAATATGATAGGGCTATCCTATATGAGAAGCACAGCTGGATTTGCATCCAGTATTCGGAATGCATGAGGTTTTGCCTTGGGTCGCGATGGAACAGCCGGAATCCTGGTCGCGGGGACTGGCCCCGCAGGACTGATCGCCGCATTGGCGATGGCCAAAGCGGGTTTTTCCGTCGACCTCGTCGGGCCTGCGGTAAACGGCAATGATCGCCGCACCACGGCGCTCATGGTCCCTGCCCTGAAGTATCTGGACTCGCTTGGTGTCCTGGCTGCGCTCGAGCCCGATGGCGCGCCGCTGCGCGCCATGCGCATCGTCGACGCGACAAACCGGCTGATCCGCAGTCCGATCGTCACCTTCCATGCCGGTGAAATCGGCGAGCCCTATTTCGGGCTGAACATCCCCAATCGCTACCTGAATGAAGCGCTCGAGAGCGCCGTTTCTGCCCATCCCGCCATCGTCTGGCACCAGACCCTCGTCGAGCGCTGGCATCCGGAACCAAGCCGCGTCCACGCGCTGCTGGCCGACGGGACCGAAATCGTCGCCGCACTTGCCGTGGCCGCCGACGGGCGCTCATCGCCGGCTCGCGAAGCGGCGGAGATTTCGACCACCACGCACCCCTATCCGCAAGCAGCTCTGGTCCTCAATTTCGCCCATAGCCGCGAGCATGGCTTCACTTCGACCGAGTTCCACACCGAAACCGGGCCTTTTACCCAGGTGCCGCTGCCGGGAAACCGCTCGAGCCTGGTATGGGTGGTCAGGCCGGAGACGGCCGACGAACTTGCCGCGCTGGATGATGAAACGCTGTCGATCCGTGCCGAAGAGCGCATGCAGTCCATGCTCGGCCGGGTCACGGTGGAGCCGGGCAGGCAAATCTATCCGCTGTCGGCGATACTTCCGAGAAGCTTTGCGCAGAACCGTATCGCGCTCGTGGGCGAGGCTGCCCATGTCTTTCCGCCCATTGGCGCCCAGGGTCTCAATCTTGGCATCAGGGACGTCCAGCAACTGGTTGACGTTGCGATTGCCAACCGTACAGACCCAGGTGCGCCCTCGGCCCTGTCGGCCTATGACCGGCAGCGCCGGCCGGACATTCTGGCACGCAGCGGCGCGGTCGGGTTGCTGAACCAGTCGCTCCTGTCCAACCTGCTCCCTGCTCAAATGCTACGTAGCCTCGGCCTGAGCATGCTTGGAGGCTTTGCGCCGCTTCGCGCCTTCTTCATGCGCGAGGGCCTGAAGCCCGGCAGCGGCTTTTCAGCGTTCGGCAACCTGTTCACGGCCGGTCTTCCCCCGCGTACCGGCGCCAGCTGAGCGAAGGATACGGAAGATCCGGTCGGCAACCACACCGGAATCGCGCCGAATTTACCCGGAATGGTCTCGTTCACGCATTGTTTCCGGGCGCGCGGGGCAAGGCGGCATTGAATTGTGCGCAAGCGTACGCCAATATCGAAGGCTGATCGCAGCCGTGAAAAGGCTTGATCAATCAATAAGAAGCAGCTCCTCCTTCACTGGAAGCAGGAGAAACCGGATTTGACGTGATTGATATGAAAACGGCAAAATTTGCGATCGGCCAAGTTGTAAGGCACCGCCTGTTTCCGTTTCGGGGTGTTGTCTTCGACGTCGATCCGCAATTCAGCAACACCGAGGAGTGGTACGAGGCTATTCCCGCAGAGGTTCGGCCGAGCAAGGACCAGCCCTTCTACCACTTGCTGGCGGAAAACGACGAGACGGAATACATCGCCTATGTGTCGGAGCAGAACCTGCTTGCCGATCAGTCCGGGGAGCCGATGCGGCATCCGCAGTTGAGCGAACTGTTCACTCTGACTCCCGACGGCCACTATGCGCTGAAGCGCCAGGCGCGGCACTGAACCTCCGGACGCTTCCAGGGCGCAAAAGAAAAGCGGGGCCAAAACCCCGCTTTCTTTGTTTGGATCGATCCGACGGTCAGTTGGCCGTCTTCGCCTTGTCCTGCTCTTCCTTGAGCTTCTTGGCGAAGTCCTCGTTGTTCTTGCTGACGAACTCCTGCAGCTTCTTCTGCCGCTCCTCGAGGTCCGACTGCTGCATGGCCGGGCCGTCGAACACGCCGGTGAAGCCCTGCAGCGAAACCTTGACCGGGTTCTGCTGGTTCTGGAAGTTCACGGAGGTCAGCGTGAGCTCCGAGCCCTTCTTGAACGAGGCGATGAGCTGATCGGTCATCGGTGCTTCTGCGACACAGCGATCCGGGAAGCAGATCACATAGTCCAGCTTCTGCGCCTTGCCGCCATCGATCTGCAGGCCGATGCCGGGAGGAACGAGGCGACCGGTGGGAACCGTGACCTGGAAGACCTTGCGGTTGACCTTGCCCTTGAGCTCGATCAGGCTGATGCCCGTAACCAGCTGGCCGGATGCAGCCGTCGAGATGTTCTGCACGTTGCAGATGTCGACATCTTCCTGCTTCGAGCAGGCCTTGAACCAGCCTTGCGGAATTTGCTGCGCTGCAGCCGGCGCAAGACCAGCGGCGAGCATGCCGACCACGCCTGCGGCCATGACCGAAAGACGGGCAGTGTCGGTTTTCAGGCTCGTCATCTATCTCAATCCTCTCAAATGATCCCCGGGACCGGCTGGCAGTACCGTCACCAACGCTACCTGTTGCGCAATTGAGGCGACAGCATGACTTTTGACGGCTGTTACACCGCGCCGCGTTGCGAATCCAGCCCCGTTTGCTGCGATAATGTACGTGAGTCCCAACTAAACCCACAATAGTGCCGCCATGATAGGTTCAAACCCGAATCATCGGAATATTTTCGCCAAGGGCACGCCGTTTATGCGTCGTATATTTCTTTCTCTCTGCACCGTCGGAGCTATCCTGTCGGCCGGTGCCGCGGCTCGCGCAGAGCCTGTGCATTCGATCGCCATGCAGGGCGAACCGGCGTTGAAAGACGGCCTTCGCAACTTCCCCTATGTGAACCCCGATGCGCCGAAGGGCGGCAGCGTCACCTATTGCGTGGTCGGCAGCTTCGACAACCTCAACCCGTTCATCCTCAAGAGCCTGCGCACCACCGCGCGCGGCATTATCGACACCATGTACGGCAATCTGGTGTTCGAACCGCTCATGCAGCGCAGCGCCGACGAGCCTTTCTCGCTTTACGGCTTGCTTGCAGAATCGCTCGACATCACACCCGATCGCAAGAGCGTGGAGTTCAATCTCAATCCGAACGCGAAATGGTCGGACGGCGCGCCGGTGACCGCCGACGACGTGCTGTTCACCTATGAGGTCTACACAGAGAAGGGCCGCCCACCCTACAGCGACCGCATGAAGAAGATCGCCAAGATCGAGAAGACCGGCGAGCGAAGTGTCCGCTTCACCTTCAACGAGCTGGCAGACCGTGAATTTCCGCTGATCATCGCGATGACCCCGATCATCCCGAAGCATGCCTTCGACAAGACGACCTTCGACCAGACCACGCTGAAGCCGCTTATCGGCAGCGGACCCTACCGGATAGCCAAGGTTGTGCCGGGACAACGGATCGTATTCGAACGCAATCCCGACTACTGGGCGAAGGACCTGCCCACCAAGCGCGGTTTCGACAATTTCGACCGCGTCACCATCGAGTATTTCCTCAACGCCAATTCCCAATTCGAGGCCTTCAAGAAAGGGCTCTGCGCGGTCTATGAGGAAACCGACCCGGTGAAGCGAGAGCGCAACCTCGACTTTCCCGCCGCACGCGACGGCAAAGTCGTGACCGAGGTGTTCGAGAACGGCCTTCCGCCTGTCGTCACCGGCTTCCTCTTCAATTCGCGCCTGCCGAAATTCGCAGACGTGCGCGTGCGGCGGGCGCTCGCCCTGCTTTATGACTTCGAATGGGCCAACAAGAACCTGTTCAACGGGCAGTTCAAGCACACGGCAAGCTACTGGCAGAACTCGGAACTGTCCGCTCTCGGTCGGCCAGCCAGCGCGGCTGAACGCGCCTTGCTTGCCCCCTTCCCCGACAAGGTGCTGCCGTCGGTGATGGACGGCACCTACCGTCCGCCCGAAACCGACGGCTCCGGTAACGACCGCACCGAGCTCAAGGCAGCGCTCGATCTCCTGAAAAGCGCAGGCTACCGAATCGAGGACGGCCAGCTCGTCAATCCGCAAGGCGAACCTTTCAGCTTCGAGATTCTGACCGCTTCGCAGAGCGAGGAAAGGCTCGCGGCCCTCTACCAGCGAACGCTGGCGAAGATCGGCATCACCGTCACCATCCGGGCGCTGGAAGCCGACCAGATCCAGATGCGCAAGCAGCGCTTCGACTTCGACGTGCTGATAGGCTCCACCGGCTTCCTCGGCACGTTGTCGCCCGGCACCGAGCTGATCGGCCGTTGGGGATCGGAATCGGCGAATGCCGAAGGCTCGTTCAACCTCGCAGGTGCTGCCGATCCGGCGATCGATGCGATGATCGATGCGATGCTCAACGCACGCGACAAGGACGCTTACGTGGCCGCGGTCCGTGCGCTCGACCGGCTGCTGATTTCGAGCGCCTATATGGTGCCCATGCATTTCGACAACCGGCAGTACGTTTCCTCCTGGAATTACCTGGCGCACCCAGCCAAAACGCCGGTGTTCGGCTATCAACTTCCGACATGGTGGCACAAGCCGGACTGACCGGCAGAAAGGATCAGCCCATGAGCACCTCTCAGCAATCGCTGACCATCGACGTGGTGTCGGACGTTGTCTGCCCCTGGTGCTTCATCGGCCAGAAGCGCCTCGACAAGGCGGTTGCCGCGGTGCCTGAGGTCGATGTCGAGATCCACTGGCGCCCGTTCCAACTCGATCCGACCATTCCGCCTGAAGGCAGGGACCGCAAGCAGTACATGCTAGCGAAGTTCGGCAGCGAGGAGCGCCTGCGCGAGATTCACGCCAAGATAGAACAATTGGGCCTGGCCGAAGGCATCGACTTCGATTTTGCTGCCATCACCGTCTCGCCCAACACGCTCGACGCGCACCGGGTGCTGCGCTGGGCTGCAGCCAACGGCTCCGAGGTGCAAGGTAGGCTCGCTCGTAAGCTGTTTAAACTCTATTTCGAGGAAGGCAGGAACCTCGGCGACCACGCCGTGCTGGTCGAGGCCGCGCGCGAAGCAGGGATGGATGCGCCGGTGGTGGAAGCCATGCTTGCCACCGACGCCGATCGCGATGCCGTTGCGAACGAGGCGGCAACCGCATCTCGCATGGGCATTTCGGGCGTTCCCTGCTTCCTGTTCGAGGGCAAGTATGCGGTGATGGGCGCCCAGGACACCGACACGCTGGCCGATGCCATCCGCCAGATTGCGGCGGCAAAGGCCCGCGGCGAGCTGGATTCTGCGCGTTAGGCCCTCTTTCTTTGTCTTTGCAATTTCGGCCGCACACTCTCGGCCGAGTAGGTGCCGTCGTCAGACCGCTTCGACTAGCAGATCCAGATCCGCCACGCCGGTCACGCGTACGCGCGCGCCAACAGGAAGGTCGGGCCCCGAGACATTCCACATCGTGTCGCCGAGCTTGATGCGACCGCGCCCTTCGCGGATCGGCTCGGTCAGGGTCGCGGTGCGCCCTATCAGTTGCTCGCCGCGTCGGTTGAGAAGCGGCTGATCGCTCGTCTCGCCGGCTTCGTTCATGATCTTGCGGCCGGCATAGGGACTGATTAGCGACAGGACCAGAAAGACCAGCACCTGCACCTGCCATACCCAGAGCCCGACGTCCCAAATCGCAAGCGAAAGGGCGCCGGTGATCAGCGCGGCGATGCCGATCCAGAGCAGGAACACCCCCGGCAGCAGAAGCTCCAACACCAACAGCACGAAGCCGAGCACCATCCAGTTCCAGGGGCCGAGTTCGATAACGATGTGCTCAATCATGTGGCTTCCGCCCGATAGCGCCGAAGGTCATTCTTTGTCGGGGGCCCGCACGACGGGCGTGCGCGCCGACTGGCGCGGCGCAGGCACATTGCCCTCGCTCCCAAACACCTCCCTGGCGATGGCGCCGACGCCACCCAGGGAGCCTATGAGCGACGACGCCTCGAAAGGCATCAGGACGATCTTGTTGTTGCTGGACGAACCGATCTTGGCCAGTGCTTCAGTGTATTTCTGAGCAACGAAATAGTTGATGGCCTGCACGTCGCCCTGGGCGATCGCTTCCGACACCACCTGGGTGGCACGGGCCTCCGCCTCGGCCGAACGCTCGCGCGCCTCGGCGTCGCGGAACGCGGCCTCCTTGCGGCCTTCCGCCTGCAGAACCTGCGCCTGCTTCAAACCCTCGGCCTCGAGAATCTGCGCACGCTTGTTGCGCTCGGCCATCATCTGGCGCGCCATCGAATCGACCAGGTTGGCCGGCGGGTTGATATCCTTGATCTCGACGCGCGTGATCTTGATGCCCCAGGGATGCGCCGCCTGGTCGACGACACGTAGCAGCCGTTCGTTGATCGCATCGCGATTGGATAACAACTCGTCCAGGTCCATCGACCCCATGACCGTTCGGATGTTGGTCATGGTCAGGTTGAGGATGGCGTTCTGCAGCCCCGACACCTGATAAGCCGCCTGCGCCGCATTGAGCACCTGATAGAACGCAATCCCGTCGACACCGACGATCGCGTTGTCGCGGGTGATCACCTCCTGCGTCGGCACATCAAGCACCTGCTCCATCATATTCATCTTGGCACCAATGCGGTCGATGAAGGGAACTATGAGGTTCAGGCCCGGAGCCAGCGTCCGCGTGTAGCGGCCGAAACGCTCTACGGTGTGGTTGTAGCCTTGCGGCACCGTCTTGATGCCCGCAAACAGGAAAAGCAGGACAAGGACGACAAGTATCGGGATCAAGATGTCGGAACCCGTGAACGGCATGCGGCTCTCCCTCTCATGTGCGGCGCTTTCGCCGCACAACACTTAAAGTCGATTCATGACGGTTACAATCGCGCGGGAGGTGTGCCCGAAAACCTCGTCCGCAAGTACGAACGAGACCGCGCGGTCTGTCTAAGTCTCGGCTGACTTAAGCCCAGCCCGACAATTCGCGGCGCACCAGTGCCTCGATGACGGCCATGCCGTCCGCACTGTCATTGAGACAAGGGATATGCGCGAAGTTCTTGCCGCCAGCATGGTGGAATATCTCGGCGGCCTCGCCCGCGATTTCCTCGAGCGTTTCGATGCAATCCGCCGAGAAGCCGGGATTGACCACGGCGATCGACTTAACGCCTTCGCGGGCAAGCTTTTCCACCGTCTTGTCGGTGTAGGGCTGCAGCCACTCCTGCGCGCCGAATCGCGACTGGAAGCAGGTGATCAGCTTCTTGTCGTTCCAGCCCAGCCTCTCACGCAGCAGGCGGGTCGTTTCCAGGCAATGGGCCTGGTAGGGATCACCTCGATCCGAATAGGGCTTGGGAATACCGTGATAAGAGGCGATCACAACTTCCGGCTCGAAGTCGAGCGTGGCGAGGTGGCTGGTGATCGAGTTTGCCAATGCCTCGATATAGACCGGCTCGTCATAATAGGCCGGCACCGTACGAACCGCCGGCATGGCCCTGATCTTCATCAAGGCGCGGAACAGCTGGTCGCTCGCGGTCGCCGTGGTTGTGGCGGAGAACTGGGGATAGAGCGGGAACATCACGATGCGGTCGCAGCCTTGCTCCATGAGGCGCTGCACCGCACTCGCGGTAGAGGGACTGCCGTAGCGCATGCCCCAGTCGACCACCACATTCGGCGTGTCGGTCAGAAGTGTGGCGAGCTTTTCCGCCTGCGCGCGCGTGTAGGTGCGCAGTGGTGATTCGTTGCGTTCCTCGTTCCAGATGGACTTGTAGTTGGCGCCGGACTTCTTCGGCCGCGTCGTCAGCACCAGCCCATAGAGGATCGGATACCAGATGACGCGCGACAACTCGATGACGCGCGGGTCCGACAGAAATTCCCGCAGATAGCGCCACATGGGCGCAAAATCGGTTCCGTCCGGCGTGCCGAGATTGAGCAGCATGACCCCGACCTTGCCGCTCCGCGGTGCGGCTTGAATGCCCGACAGGGCCGGGCCCGCAATCGTTTCGGCCTTGGTGTTGTCGATTGTCATGTTCATCTCGATTAAGTCTCCCGCGCACAGGCCAGAACCTAGTGGTCCGACGCGCGGATTCCAATGCCGCGTCTGGCCGCAGGCGCCTCTACCGCGACCCGAGCCCCTGCCCTAGCCATATTTGTCGACGGCTCAGTGTCCCGGCAAAAAAGTCCGCCGGTTTCCCGACGGACTTTCTTCCGAGCCAGTCCCGGCTCAATGCGAAGCCGGAATCTTCAGCGTCGCGCCGACCGGCAAATGCCGTGCGGCATATTTGGAATTGGCCTTGGCAATGGTTCGCCACTTGGCACCGCTGCCGTAGGCCTTCTTGGCGATGTCCCAATAGGTGTCGCCGGCCACGACCACGTGGCTGTCGGCTCCCTTGGCCTCCGCAGGCTTGGCTTCCTCAGCAGGCTTGGCCGTCTCTGCCGGTGCAGGCGCGGGGCTGGCCTCGGCCGGCTTGGCTTCCTCCGCAGAACCTGCCTGAGCGATCTCGGTGATGCGGCCCTCGAGCTTGGGCGTATAGGGTCGGTGCGCGGCTAGGTAGTCGGCGACCACCTGTTCCAGGCTTGGCCCGAAATCGTATGCATTCTGGGCATTCTGAGCGAAGATCTTGTAGCCGTCGCCGCCGGCGCGAACGAAATCGTTGGTGGCCACGCCGTAGATCTTGGCCGGATCGAGCGGCTGCCAGGCGTCGCCCTCCTTGACCTCCACCGACTTCAGCCTGCCCTGGTTGGCCGCGACCGACTTGTCGAAGCTGTATCTGAGGCCCGCGACCTGCGGGAACTTGCCCTTGCCTTCCTCGATCTCGCTGAGGCCCGCCTCGATGGAATCGGCGATGTCCTTGCCCGAGAGCTGGAAAGTCGCGAGCGTGTTCTGGAAGGGCAGAACGGTCAGCACGTCCCCCATAGTCACGCGGCCCTTGCCAATAGAGGCGCGGATGCCGCCGCCGTTTTGGAACACGATCTGGACACCCTGCCCCTTTACACGATCGAGAATGGCGTCAGAGATCAGGTTTCCCATTTCGCACTCCCGAGCGCGGCAGCTCTCGCGGCTGCCATCGATGGCCGCTGTGGTCTCGGAAACTTCCTTGGCCTTCAGTTCCTCGATCGGGGCGCCGAGTTCCTTGATGCGTGCCAGAACTGCCTCGTCGGGCTTGATGCTGTTGTCGAGATAGAGCGGGTCGCCGCGGGCTTCCTTGACGACGCCGTTGTCGTCGAACACCACCGTGAACTCGCCGAGATACTTCGAATAGGACGCCGCCTGCGTGACCGGCACCTTGTAGCCCTCGGGGTTGTCGATCATCGTCGGATACGGCCCCTCGGCCTTCGCATCGGTGTTGGACAGCAGCGAATGCGAGTGTCCGCCCACGACCACGTCGACCCCCGGGATCTTGGCGATCATCTCCTTGTCCCGCGGATAACCGACATGCGTCAGCGCGATGATCTTGTTGACGCCTTGGGCCTTTAGCTTCTCGACCTCGGCAGTGATGGTCTTGATATCGTCCTCAATGGCGATGTTCGGGCCAGGAGCGGCGATTTCGGGCGTGTCGGTGGTCACCGCGCCGACGATGCCGATCTTCTCGCCGCCGACTTCGAGCACGATCGAGGGCTTGATGCGGTCGCCAACCTTCGATTGAGCGTCGGGATGGACATTGGCGCTCACGACCGGAAACTGCACCTTCTCCAGGAATGGCACCAGCGCACCCTCGCCATCGTCGAACTCATGGTTGCCCACGGTCATGGCGTCGAACTTCATCTGGTTCAGGAATTCGGCTTCCACCGCGCCCTTGTAGGTGGCGTAGAACAGCGAGCCCTGGAAATTGTCGCCGCCGTTGAGCAGGAGCACGTTTTGCCCCTCCAACGCCTTGCGGCGCTCGGCGATGGCCGTCACCAGACGGGCCGCGCCGCCGATGCACTCGCCCTTGGTCTCTTCTTCCGCTGAGCAGGTCGATTCGTATTTGTTGTTGGATTCGATGCGGCTGTGCCAGTCGTTGATATGCAGGATATGCAAGGTGTAGTCGGCAAAAGAAACGCCGGTCGACATGGCAAATGCCGATGCGGACAAGGCTGCTGCGGCAGCGAATTTCCTCATGATCTGTCTCCCCGAATGATCCTGGTGATATAGCGCGGGTCGTTGACCGTTTGACTACGCGACCGGCGGCATGTTCACATCATGCTGAGATCGATGCAAGCAGCCGCCTTTAGCGAACCGGCAAATCAACGGATTCGGGGAAAGCGCCTGCCATCCAACATGGCAAGCGCCGTTTTGTGCGTTCAGGCGGCCTTTTCGACCAGCCGCGCCAACTGCGTCATGACCACAGCCGAACCGGCGAGGCGCTTTTCGGCGCTCGGCCAGTCGCGGATGAAGACCACGCTCTGGTCCGGCCGGATTTTGGCCAGCGATCCCTGCTCGCCGATGAATTTGACCAGGCCCGCCGGATTGGAGAACTCGCGCTTGCGGAAGTGGATGACGATGCCCTTGGGTCCGGCATCCAACTTCTCGACATTGGCCTTGCGGCAGAGCGCCTTGATGAAGACGATCTTCAACAGATGCTGGACCTCTTCCGGCAACGGGCCGAAGCGGTCGATCATCTCGGCGGCGAAAGCATCGATCTCTTCCGGTGAGTCGAGATCGGCCAGGCGCCGATAGAGCGCCAGCCTGAGCTGCAGGTCGGGCACATAGCCTTCGGGGATCATGACGGCCGTGCCGACGGTGATCTGCGGCGACCAGCCGCCGTCCAGCGCTTCGCCATCGCCCTTGATCTCGGCCACCGCCTCTTCCAGCATCTGCTGATAGAGCTCGAAGCCGACTTCCTTGATGTGGCCCGACTGTTCCTCGCCGAGCAGGTTGCCGGCGCCGCGGATGTCGAGGTCGTGGCTGGCGAGCTGGAAGCCAGCGCCCAGCGTATCGAGCGACTGCATCACCTTGAGGCGCCGGTCGGCGGTGTCGGTCAGCTTCTTGTTGGCCGGCAAGGTCATCAGCGCATAGGCGCGCAGCTTGGAACGGCCGACGCGGCCGCGCAGCTGGTAAAGCTGGGCGAGGCCGAACATGTCCGCCCGGTGCACGATCATCGTGTTGGCGGTCGGGATGTCGAGGCCGGATTCGACGATCGTGGTCGACAGGAGCACGTCGTACTGGCCGTCGTAGAAGGCATTCATGATGTCGTCGAGCTCGCCGGCCGGCATCTGGCCGTGGGCGGTCGCAATCTTCAGTTCGGGCACCGAGCCATGCAGGAAGTCGCGGATCTCCGAAAGGTCGGTGATGCGCGGCACGACATAAAAGCTCTGGCCGCCGCGATAGCGCTCGCGCAGCAGCGTCTCGCGCACCACGAGCGGGTCGAAGGGCGATATGAAGGTGCGCACCGCCATGCGGTCGACCGGCGGCGTGGCAATGAGCGAAAGCTCGCGCACGCCGGTGAGCGCCAGCTGCAGCGTGCGCGGGATCGGCGTTGCCGAGAGCGTCAGCACGTGCACGTCGCTCTTGAGTTCCTTCAGCCGCTCCTTGTGCTTGACGCCAAAGTGCTGCTCCTCGTCGATGATGAGCAGGCCGAGGTTCTTGAAGGTGATCGTGTTGCCGAGAAGCGCGTGTGTGCCGACAACGATGTCGACCGTGCCTTCCGCGATCGCTTTCTTAGTCTCGGCGAGCTCCTTGGAGCCGACCATGCGCGAGGCCTGGCGTACCACCACCGGAAGCCCGGCGAAGCGCTGCGAAAAGGTTTTGAAATGCTGGCGGGCGAGCAGCGTGGTGGGCACCACGACCGCGACCTGGAAGCCTTCCATGGCGGCGAGAAACGCCGCGCGCAGCGCCACTTCCGTCTTGCCGAAGCCGACATCGCCGCAGACCAGGCGGTCCATAGGCTTGCCGGCCGAGAGATCGTCCATGACCGAATCAATGGCGCGCTGCTGGTCGTCCGTCTCCTCATAAGGGAAGCGGGCGGAGAACTCGCCATAGACACCATCCGGCGGGCTGATGACGGGGGCCGAGCGCATCTGGCGCTCCGCGGCGAGCTTTATCAGCTGGCCGGCCATGTCGAGCAGGCGACGCTTGAGCTTGGCCTTGCGCGCCTGCCAGGCACCGCCGCCTAGCTTGTCCAGCGTGGCTTCGGCCGAATCCGAGCCGTAGCGCGACAGAAGCTCGATGTTTTCGACCGGCAGGAACAGGCGGTCATCGCCGGCATAGTGGATTTCGAGACAGTCGTGTGGCGCGCCGGCGGCCTCGATGGTGCGCAGGCCGACGAAGCGGCCGATGCCGTGGTCGGCATGGACGACGATGTCGCCAGCCGACAGCGCCGCGGCTTCCGCGATGAAATCGGAGGCACGCTTGCGCTTCTTGGAGCGGCGCACGAGGCGGTCGCCCAAAATGTCCTGCTCGGCGACGACGACGAGTTCGTCGGTCTCGAAGCCGGCTTCGAGCGGCAGCACGGAAAGACCGGCTTGTCCCGCGCTCAGCTTTTCGACATCGGCGAGTGTCGCGACGGGTTTGAGATTGCCGAGTTGGTGCTCGGTCAGGATCTGCGTCAGGCGATCGAGCGAGCCTTCCGTCCAGCCGGCGATGAGCACGCGCCGCTTGGCCGCGCGCAGGTCGCCGACATAATTCACGACCCGCTCGAAGACATTGACGTTCGGATCGGCGCGTTCGAGCTCGAAGCCGCGTGCGGGCTTGGAGCCGGCATGCAAGAGCTTGCGGCCGCCGGTTTCGGGCGTGTCGAAGGGCGTGAATTCCACCGCCATGCGGTCGGCAACGGCTGCCGCCACGTCGTCGGGCGACAGATACATCTCGGCCGGGGGAACCGGCTTGTAGGGCACCGCCTCTTTCAACACACCCGTCGTCGCCGGATGGCGGCGCGACTCGTAATAATCGAGGATCAGCGTGTGGCGTTCGCCCAACGCCTCGCGCGCCAGATGGTCGAACACGACCGGCGCGTCAGGCAGGTAATCGAAGATGGTTTCCAGCCGCTCGTAGTAGAAGGGCAGCCAGTGTTCCATGCCGGCAAAGCGGCGTCCCTCGCTGACCGCCGCATAGAGCCCGTCGTCGCGCGAAGGCGCGCCAAAGGCTTCGATATATTGGCGGCGGAAGCGGCTGATGGCTTCGGGTGTCAGCGCCACTTCGCTCATCGCCTGCATGGTCAGCGCATTGCGCTGGCCGGTGGTGCGCTGGGTGGCGACGTCGAAGGCGCGGATCGATTCCAGCGTGTCGCCGAAGAAGTCGAGCCGCAGCGCCTCATCGGCGCCCGGGGCGAACAGGTCCAGAATGCCGCCGCGCACGGCGAATTCGCCGACCTCGCGCACGGTTGCGACGCGGTCGAAGCCGGAATTCTCCAGCCGCGCGATCAGCACGTTCATGTCGACCTGGTTGCCGGGCCGCGCATGGAAGGTCTGGGCCTCGATGGCGGAGGCCGGCGGCACGCGCTGCAGGAGCGCGTTGGCCGTGGTGAGGATGACGGCGCGGTGCGGCTTCTTGGCCAGCGAAGCCATGGCGGCCATCGCGTCGAGACGGCGGGCTGCAGCGTCGGCACCCGGCGAGACGCGATCGTAGGGCAGGCAGTCCCAGGCCGGGAAATCCAGCACCGGCAGCTCCGGCGCGGCAAAGGCCAGCGCATCGGTTATCGCTGGCAGGCGCTGACCGTCGCGGGCGACGAAGATCACGGGGCCGTCGGGCGCGGCCTCGAGCGCAGCGGTGACGAGCGCGAAGGCCTCGTAGCCGTCGGCCACGCCATCGACGATGAACTGGCCGGTGCCGCTCTTCGGCAGGCCGATTTTCTTGATCAGGCTCATCCTAGAAACTCATGGACAGGCGCTGGGCCAGTATCTTGCGGTAGATTGCAGTGTCTTGCGCTGCCGGAATGGCGCTCTCGCCGGTGAACCACGAAAGCAGGTCTGCGTCCTGCAGTTCCAGCAGCTTTTCGTATTCGTCGAGTTCGGCGTCGGACAGCTCGTGGATGGTGGTGTCGGCGAAAGTGCCGAGAATCAGATCCATCTCGCGCATGCCGCGGTGCCAGGATCGGAACAGCAGCTTGCGGCGGCGCGTGTCGAGTCCCTCACTTGATCGCGTCGTGCCTGTCATCTTCCACATCCTGATTGCCGAGCGGCGCATATAGCGTGGATGACGCGGCCTGTCAGCCTTGCACATGGTCGCGCGGCGCATAAGCTGCCAAACATGCGCCCTTCCCTCCTCGACCCGTTGTTCGTGCCGATCACCTCGCTTGCCGGCGTGGGACCGAAAATAGCCGACCTGATCGCCAAGGTCGTGCCCGCCGACCTGAGCGACCGGCCGGCGCGCGCGGCCGATCTCGTCTTTACGCTGCCCAATTCGGTGATCGACCGGCGCAACCGGCCGGGCATCGCGCTCGCGCCATCCGGCGCCATCGTGACGCTGGAGGTGACGGTGGACCGGCACATGCCGCCGCCGCGCGGCAACAAGTCGGTGCCCTACCGGGTCTATGCCTTCGACGACACGGGCGAAATCGCGCTGACCTTTTTCCACGCCAACGCCTCGTGGCTGGAGCGTGCGCTACCGGTGGGCGAGGAAGTGATCGTGAGCGGCCGAATGGAGTGGTTCAACGGCCGCCCGAGCATGGTGCATCCCGATCATATCGCGCGAAAGGCGGAAGCCGGCAGCCTGCCGCTGGTCGAGCCGGTCTATCCTCTCACCGCAGGCCTGTCGCCAAAGGTGCTGCGTCGCGCCATCGGCCAGGCTCTGGAGCGGGCGCCGGAACTGCCGGAATGGCAGGACGCCGACGTGATGCGCCGGCAGACGTTTCCGGCGATGCGCGACGCGCTGCAGCGCATTCACAACCCGGCGGACCCGCTCGACGTTTCGCCCGACAGCGCGGCGTGGCGCCGGCTCGCCTATGACGAGTTTCTGGCCGGGCAGATTTCGCTGGCGCTGGTGCGGGCCACCGTGCGCAAGCTTTCTGGCCGGCCGCTCACCGGCGACGGCAGGCTGATCGCGGCGCTGAGAAAAGCCCTGCCCTATGAGCTGACGCGCTCGCAGACGCTGGCGCTGGCCGAGATCGACGCAGACCTTCAAAAGCCGGAGCGCATGCTGCGCCTGCTGCAAGGCGATGTCGGCTCGGGCAAAACGGTCGTGGCGCTGCTTTCCATGGCTCGCGCTGTGGAAGCTGGCGGACAGGCGGCGCTGATGGCACCTACCGAAATCCTCGCCCGCCAGCATTTTTCGTCCATTGCGCCGCTCGCGGAAAGGGTCGGCTTGCGGATTGGGGTCCTCACCGGCCGCGAAAAGGGCCGCGAGCGCGCCGATATCCTGGCCGGGCTTGAGAATGGCGAGATCAATATCGTCGTCGGCACGCATGCGCTGTTCCAGGAGACGGTGCAGTTTCGCGACCTGGCGCTTGCCGTAATCGACGAGCAGCATCGCTTCGGCGTGCACCAGCGGCTTGCGATGACTGCCAAGGGCGACGCACCGGACATGTTGGTGATGACGGCAACGCCCATCCCGCGCACGCTGGTGCTGACGGCCTTCGGCGACATGGACGTGTCGCGACTGACCGAAAAGCCGGCGGGCCGCCAGCCGATCCGCACCGTCACCTTGCCATTCGATCGCCTCAACGAACTGGTCGGGCGCATGCGCGACGCCGTAGCGGAGGGCCAGAAAGTCTATTGGATCTGTCCGCTCGTGGAGGAGTCCGAAGAAGTCGAGCTGATGTCGGCCGAAGAGCGCTTTGCTTCGCTAAAACCAGTTTTCGGCGACAGGATCGGCCTCGTCCACGGGCGCATGAAGGGCGCGGAGAAGGACGAGGCCATGCGCGCCTTCAAGGAAGGCGAAACGCGCATCCTGATCGCCACAACTGTCATCGAGGTGGGCGTCGATGTGCCCGACGCCACGATCATAGTCATCGAACATGCCGAGCGTTTTGGGCTTGCGCAGCTTCACCAGCTGCGCGGACGTGTCGGGCGCGGCTCCAAGGCCTCGACCTGCGTGCTGCTCTACAAGGACCCGCTGGGGGAAACCGCAAAGCGCCGGCTTTCCGTCATGCGCGAGACCGAAGACGGTTTCCGCATCGCCGAGGAAGACCTGAAGCTGCGCGGCGAAGGCGAACTTTTGGGCACTCGCCAGTCAGGCACGCCTGGGTTCCAGGTCGCACGCATCGAGGCCCATGCTGACCTGCTCGAGATCGCGCGCGACGATGCACGCCTGCTGCTGACGCGAGACCCGGAGCTGAAGACCGAGCGCGGGAAAGCGGTGCGGACGCTGCTCTATTTGTTCGGCCGCGACGAGGCGGTGCGGCTCCTGCGTGCCGGCTGAGCGGCCTCGAGCTGTGTCGGATTGCCGAGTTGCTCCAGGGCCGGCGCAGCCCTTCCCTTGGCGATCTTCTTCTTCGCCTCGGGCGCGACGAGGCCGGCCGAGACGATGAGCTTGGCGCCGTCCTCTATGCTCATGTCGAGCAGGACGATCTCGGACCTGCGCACATACATCAAGAAGCCGGTGGTGGGGTTGGGCGTGCAGGGCATGAACACACCAATCAGCGGGTCCTCCGCGTCGCCATCGAGTTTTTCGTTGATTTCCGTGCGCTTGTCGCCGGCCACGAAGACGAGCGACCAGACGCCCTTGCGCGGGTATTCGACCAACCCGACGGTGCGGAACATCTCGTTCTTGTTCGACAGGGCCGTCTCGAAAATCTGCTTGAGCGCCTTGTAGATGCTGCGCACCAGCGGCATGCGGTCGAGAATGCGCTCGCCCAGCGATATCACCGTGCGGCCGATGATGTTGGCGGTGAGGAAGCCGATCAGCGTGATCAGCACCAGCGCCACGATGAGGCCAAACCCGGGTACCCTGACCGAGAGATAGGTGTCGGGGTTGTAGTCGGCCGGAATGTAGGGTTTTACCCAGGAATCGACCCAGCCGATGAACGACCAGGCGATATAGGCGGTAATCGCCAGCGGCGCGCAGACAACGAAGCCGGTCAGGAAATAATTCCTCAACCGGGTCATCGCCGAGGACTTGTGCGTATCAGACATGCTTCACCCGCCGCGCTGTTTGCAGCGCAACATTAGTGAAGCACACCGTCCTTTGGAACAGCGAAATTGGCCGAGCGGCCGCTTATTCGACCGTCACGGACTTGGCGAGGTTGCGCGGCTGGTCGACATCGGTGCCCATGAACACGGCGGTGAAATAGGCCAGCATCTGGATCGGCAGCGCATAGACGATGGGCGTGATGATCTCCGGCACATCCGGCAGCACGATCGTCTCCATCGTGTTTACCGAGGCCTGCTCGGCACCCTTGCGGTCGGTGATCAGGATGATCTTGCCGCCGCGCGCGGCCACTTCCTGCATGTTCGAAACGGTCTTTTCGAAGATGCGGTCGTGCGGGGCGATGACGATAACCGGCATGTTCTCGTCAATCAGCGCAATCGGCCCATGCTTCAGTTCGCCCGCGGCATAGCCTTCGGCATGAATGTAGGAAATTTCCTTGAGTTTTAGCGCGCCTTCCATGGCGAGCGGGAAGTTGGTGTCGCGGCCGAGATAGAGCACATGGCGATAGTGCGAGAGCTCGCGCGCGACCTTCTCGATCTGCTCGTCGAGCTTCAGGACCTGGTTAGCGTAACGCGGCGCTTCGGAGAGCGCGCGGATAAGAACCTTTTCCGTCTCGGTCGAGATGGTGCCGCGCGCCACGCCTGCGCGCACGGCAAGCGAGGCGAGCACCGAAAGCTGGCAGGTGAAGGCCTTGGTCGAGGCAACGCCGATCTCGGGGCCGGCAAGCGTCGGCAGCACGACGTCGGATTCGCGTGCAATGGTCGATTCGCGGACATTGACGATGGCGCCGATCGGCACGCCTGCCTTGCGGCAGTAACGCAACGAGGCCAGCGTGTCGGCGGTTTCCCCCGATTGCGAGATGAACAGCGCGGCGCTGTTCTTCGAGATCGGCATTTCGCGGTAGCGGAACTCGGAGGCGATATCGATGTCCACCGGCAGCCGCGCGATGCGCTCGAACCAGTATTTGCCGATGAGGCCGCTGAGATAGGCGGTGCCGCAAGCCGACAGCGCCAGCCGGTCGATCTTGGCGAAGTCGAACGGCAGGTCGAGCGGCTTGGAGATGCCGGCGGTGAAATCCACATAGTTGGCGAGCGTGTGGGAGATGACCTCCGGCTGCTCGTGGATTTCCTTTTCCATGAAATGGCGGCGGTTGCCCTTGTCGACCATGAAGCTGGTGCTGAGCGACTGCTGCCGCTTGCGCTCGACGGGCTGGCCTTCGATGTCGAAGATGTTGAACGAATCCCGGCGCACCACCGCCCAATCGCCATCTTCCAGATAGGTGATGGAATTGGTGAAGGGCGCCAGCGCAATGGCGTCGGAGCCGAGGAACATCTCGCCCTCGCCATGGCCGACGGCCAGCGGCGGGCCGTTGCGGGCGCCGACGATGAGGTTTTCATCGCCGCGGAACATGATTGCGAGCGCGAATGCGCCCTCAAGGCGCTTCAGCGCCGCATGTGCGGCCGCAACCGGATCGGCGCCGTGCTTGAGTTCGCGCGAGACGAGGTGGGCAACCACCTCGGTGTCGGTCTGCGATGTAAATTCGTAGCCGTCCGCAGTAAGTTCCGCTCGCAGTTCGGCAAAGTTCTCGATGATTCCGTTGTGAACCACCGCAACGTCGTTGGAGAAATGCGGATGGGCGTTGGTTTCATTGGGAACGCCGTGGGTCGCCCAGCGCGTATGGCCGATGCCGATATTGCCGTCGAGCGGCTCGGCCTTCAGGCGTTTCTCGAGATTGATCAGCTTGCCCTCGGCGCGTCGGCGCGCGAGCCGGCCGCGTTCGATGGTGGCAACGCCGGCCGAATCATAGCCGCGATATTCGAGCCGCTTCAGGGCATCAACGATTAGTGGCGCCACGGCCGTCTGGCCGACAATAGCAACGATTCCGCACATCTTCGTTCGGCCCCCGATTCCCGTGAAATTGCCCTCTGGCTATCTATTGGTTGCGGCCAAAGGGCGGAAGTCACATTGCATTTCATTTCATGACAGCCGAAAAGGCTGCAAAAACAGACCCATGCAGCCTGCACCGGCTGTAGGATGATAAGTCCAAAGCCGTTACTTCTTTGCTGCGCTCGCCCGCCTTTCGCGCAGTTCCCGCGCCTTGTCCGGCAGTATCTTCTGCCGGGCCCTGCCGAAGGCGAGAGCATCGTCGGGCACGCTTTCGGTGACGACGCTGCCAGAGGCGACATAGGCCCGCTCGCCGATGGAGATCGGAGCCACCAGCGACGAGTTGGAGCCAATGAAGGCGCCGGCACCGATATCAGTAAAGAACTTCGAATAGCCGTCATAGTTGCATGTGATCGTACCGGCGCCGATATTCGCGCCTGCGCCGACGCGTGCGTCGCCGATATAGGTCAGATGATTGACCTTGGCGCCCACCTCGACGGTGGCCTTCTTGATCTCGCAGAAGTTGCCGACCTTGGCCTTTTCCCTGAGGTCGGTGCCCGGCCGCAGGCGCGCGAAGGGGCCGATTTCGGCGCGCGGCCCGATGCTGGCGCCCTCAATATGCGAGAAGGCATGGATGATGGCGCCGCTCGCGACCGTTACGCCCGTGCCGAAATAGACATTCGGTTCGATGAGCACGTCGGGCTCAATCAGCGTGTCGTGCGAGAAGAATACCGTTTCGGGCGCGAGCATGGTGACGCCGGAGAGCATGACTTCGCGACGCTTGCGGTCCTGCCAGATCGTCTCGGCCTGGGCGAGTTCGGCGCGGTTGTTGATACCGAGCGCATTCTCGAAGCTGGCCTCAGTGGCAACGATCTGCAGCCCCGCCTCGCGGCCAATCTCGACGATGTCGGTGAGATAGTACTCGCCCTTGGCGTTGTCGTTGCGAACGGCGTCGAGCAGCGCCAGCGCATGCCTGCCGGAAATGGCCATCAGGCCACTGTTGCAGAAGGTGATCTTGCGTTCTTCGTCGGTGCAATCCTTTTCCTCGCGGATCGCCTGCAGGGCGCCACTCCGCTCGATCAGGCGGCCATAGCCGGTGGGCTTGTCGGTCCGAAAGCCGAGCACGACGACGGCAGCGCCTTCAGCCAACCTTTCACGGGCCTGCAGGAGCGCTTCGGGATCGATCAGCGGCGTGTCGCCGAACATGACGAGGATATCGTCATAGCCGCGCGTGAGCGCCGGCCGGGCCGATAGCACGGCGTGGGCGGTGCCCAGCCGCTCTCCCTGGACGAATGTTTCGGCGCCGGGCGCGAAGGTCGTCGCCGACTCGCGCATCTGTTCGGCGCCATAGCCAATAACAAGGGCTAGATCGCCGCCGCCCGCCTCGGTTGCGGCTTTAGCGACATGGGCGACCATGGGCAGGCCGGCAATTTTATGGAGCACCTTGGGCAGCGCGCTCTTCATGCGCGTGCCTTCGCCGGCAGCGAGGATAATCGACAGGCAGGAACGTGCGGTCATGGCGTATTCCGGAAGCGAAAGGAAAAACTCGGCACAGTTCTAGAGCACGAAGTTTAACAATACGAAAGATATTTACTGCTCTGACAGGTAACGCTCTGCAACGGATTGTGACGGCCAAGAGCGCGCATCTCAGCCGCAAAAACGCACTCCAGAAGATGGCGGAAGTCAGCCGAGCCGGCCGAGAACCGGGAACGTCTCCAACAGCCAGTAGGAAGCGTTCTGGACGCCGCCGGTCAGGAAAAGCACGCCCGCGACCACAAGCAGCGCGCCGATGACTTTCTCGACCCGCCCCAGATGGACGCGGAAGCGGCCGAGGAAGCGCATGAATGCGCCTGAAAACAACGCTGCCAGTAGGAATGGGATGCCGAGGCCGAGCGAATAGGCGGCCAGCAGCAGTGCTCCCTCGCCCATGGTTTCGCGGCCACCAGCAAGCGTGAGGATCGGACCCAGCACTGGCCCGATGCAAGGCGTCCAGCCGAAAGCGAAGGCCAGACCCATAATATAGGCCGCGACGACGCTCGCCGGCTTCCCTTCCGCCTGGAAACGCGCTTCGCGCGACAGCAGCGGGATCTTAAGCACGCCAAGGAAGTTGAGCCCCATGAGGATGATCACGACACCGGCTGCCATGGCCAGCGGTTCCTGCCAGACCCGCAGCAGGCGACCTATGGTCGAAGCGCCGGCGCCAAGCGCCACGAAGACGGTGGAGAAGCCAAGAACGAAGGCCAGCGAGGTCAGCAGCAGCACTCCGCGCGTGCCTGTGCTGGCGGCTCGGCCGGTATCTGAACGAAAGTCCTCTACTGTGACGCCAGCCATGTAGCAGAGATAAGGTGGCACCAGAGGCAGGACGCATGGCGACAGGAACGACAGTGCCCCTGCCCCGACCGCACTGAGATACCCAACGTCCAACGCCATGCCTGCTCGCCCCGCTTCGGTTCGCGCAGCTTATAGCTAAGCGGCGGCGGCGGCACCAATCACGACTGCGTGGCAGAACGTCGCCGGGCCGGCAAAGGGCCAGGTGCGCCCGGCGAGAATCGCTACCGATGCCATCCGATCGCTGCCGAAGTGGTTCCGGTCACTGTCGATCGACTAGGTCAGGCCCCTCTAATTTAACGGTTTTTCGGCTCCCCACAGGCGCCGTTGAACATCTCCCGGAAAACATTGTTTTTCCGGTTGACCCGTCGAAGCACTCTCCCTATGTTCCGCCGCAATTTCGGGGTGCCCAGCGCAACACCCGAAAGCACCCGCCCAGGCTTCGGCCTACGCTCCCGAAACGGATGCTTCAGACCTCGTCTGCATTTCCGGTGCGCGGATTTCAGGGTATTTTGTCCTCGGCGGACGACGGGTGGTTTGTGAAGGGCTGGTAGCTCAGATGGTAGAGCACGGAACTTTTAATTCTGGGGTCATGGGTTCGAGTCCCATCCAGCCCACCAACACAAACACTGTCTGCTGATATATCGCTTTTCTGCCTGATCCCGTCTCTGGAAGTCCGCCTTAGCGATTTCCGAGTACCCGAAACCCTGTGGCTCGCGGACCAAACGCTGACCACTTTCGGATGAGCGCGTACCGCTCTCCTTTCTTCCGCAACCTGGCTGTTACCGGGCTTCGACCCGTCGGATTTTGCTGGAACCAACGCTTGGAGTAGAGCGTTCATGCAAACGAGGGATGCTGCATACCCAAAGAGTAGGAGATTATCATGAACAATCTTCTTTCGGGCCTGTGCGCCTCAGCACTTGCGCTATCGTTTGCACTTGCACCCACGATGCCGGCCAGCGCCGGAGAAATCAACATTCCCAAGCCAGCGACTGCGCAACCCGAATCTAAGGCAATACAGGCCGCCTACTATGTGCGACGCGGCGTACATCGCGGAGTAGCGGTGCATCGCGGCGCTGTCGTGCGTCGAGGCGTGTACGGAGTGCGTGCAGTTCGGCCAGCTTACTGGCACGGCTACCGCGGTTTTGGCTACTACCGGCCGGGATTCCGCCAATATCACGGCTTGTGGTATCCTAGGGCCGCATTCGGGGTCGGCGGCTGGCATGGAATCCGCCCCGTCTACCGGGGTGGCTGGTATGGAATCCGTGGGGTTCGCCCTGCCTGGCGCGGCTGGTACGGAATCCGTGCGGTTCGCCCCTGGGGCGGCTGGTACGGAATCCGCGCGGTTCGTCCCGGATGGCGTACTGGCTGGTACGGATTCGGCGCAGCTCGCCCCGCATGGGGTACTGGCTGGTACGGATTCGGTGCAGCTCGCCCGGCCTGGGGTAGTGGCTGGTTCGGATTCGGCGCAGCCCGCCCTTGGGGTGGCTGGTATGGAATAGGTGCGGTTCAGCCAGCCCCTAGCGCTGCGTGGGTCCCGGGCAGCGGTTATGTCGCGGGCGGCACGTATGGCATTAACGCACCCGTAGCGACGGCACCTAGCTGCAGCTGCGGCAACGGCTGGGGCTGGGGCTGGTAATAAAAGCCCACGCCAGCAATACATTGCACCAAGCAGCACTGATAGAAACCCGCGTCGCAAGGCGCGGGTTTTTTGAACCTAGTTAGTGAGCGTGCGCCGCACGGCATCGCGCCAGCCTTTCAGCTTGGCCGCCCTGATGCCCTCTTCCATGACGGGTTCGAAGCGTCGGTCCAGCGACCACGAGTTGGCAAAGGCCTCCGCCTGCGGCCACGCCCCTGCCCGCGATCCGGCAAGCCATGCCGCGCCCAGCGCCGTGGTCTCCAGGATCGTCGGTCGGTCGACCGGGGCATCGAGAATGTCGGCCAGTCGCTGCATGGTCCAGTCGGATGCGACCATGCCGCCGTCGACCCGCAGCACCGTGCGACCCGAATTGCTCTTCCAGTCCTTCTTCATCGCGTCCAGCAGGTCGCGCGTCTGGAATGCCACCGATTCGAGCGCCGCGCGCGCGAACTCGGCGGGGCCTGAGTTGCGCGTCAGGCCGAAGATCGCCCCGCGCGCCTCGGCATCCCAGTGCGGTGCGCCGAGCCCGACAAAGGCCGGCACCATGTAGAGGTTCTGCGTTTCGTCGGCATGCGCGGCCAGTTCGCCGCTGTGCTCGGACTTGCCGATCACCTTGATGCCATCGCGCAGCCACTGCACGGCGGCCCCCGCCACGAAGATGGAGCCTTCAAGCGCATAGGTGGTATTGCCGTCCAGCCGGTAGGCGATTGTGCTCAGCAGCCGGTTCTTCGAGCGTACTAGGTCAGCACCCGTATTCAGGAGCGCGAAGCAGCCGGTGCCATAGGTCGATTTCATCATGCCGGGCTCGAAGCAGGCCTGGCCGATCGTGGCCGCCTGCTGGTCGCCTGCCACGCCCATGATGGGGATTTCAGCGCCAAACAGGTCCTTGGCAGTCACGCCGAAATCGTCGGCGCAGTCCTTCACCTCCGGCAGCAGCGACACGGGGATGCGCAGAATGTCCAGGAGCTCCGGGTCCCAGGCATTGTTGCGGATGTTGTAGACCAGAGTGCGCGAGGCATTGGTCGCCTCAGTGGCGTGCACCTTGCCGCCTGTCAGTCGCCATATGAGGAAACTGTCAATGGTTCCGGCCAGAAGCTCGCCGCGCTCTGCCCGTCGGCGCGCCCCGTGCACCCGGTCCAGCAGCCAGGCAAGCTTCGTTCCGGAGAAATAGGGATCGAGCAGCAGCCCGGTTTTGCGCGAGAAAACCGGTTCAAGCCCTTGCTTCTTCAGCCTCTGGCAAAGCGCAGTCGTGCGTCGGTCTTGCCAGACGATGGCGTTGTGGATCGGTTTTCCCGTGATCCTGTCCCAGATCACCACCGTCTCGCGCTGGTTGGTGATGCCAATTGCAGCGATATCGCGCGCCTGGCATTTCGCCTGTCCCAACGCTGCCCGGCAGGTGGCCACGACGCTTTGCCAGATTTCTTCCGGATCATGCTCGACCCAGCCGGATGATGGAAAATGCTGGGAAAATTCTTGTTGGCTGAAACCGACAATGCGCCTGTTCGCGTCGAAAACGATCGCGCGGCTTGAAGTCGTGCCCTGATCGATCGCCAGTACCAGCCCGCTCATCTTCGCTCCCTAATCCCGTTACCGCATCAGCAGAGGCGCGACCTCGCCAAATCGAACCCGCATCGAATAGTTTGGCGATAAAAACGAATGTCAAACGAAATCTACTCACGCCCGGCGCGTTCAGCGGCCGGTTTCGATGAGCTGGACCTCGGCCTCCTGGCAGACATTGCGGATCGCTTCCACGTCGCAGCGGTCGGTAATGAAAGTATCGACCTGCGACAGATGCCCGATCCGCACCGGCGCCATGCGCTCGAACTTGGTCGCGTCGGCCACGAGGATGACATGGCGCGCATTGGCGATGATGGCCTGCGCGACCTTCACCTCGCGAAAGTCGAAATCGAGCAAGGCACCATCCACATCGATCGCCGACGCGCCGATTACGGCATAATCAACCTTGAACTGCCTGATGAAATCGACCGCGGCCTCGCCGACGATCCCGCCGTCCGCGCCGCGCACAACGCCGCCGGCGATCACAACCTCGATCTCAGGATATACACGCAGCCTGTTGGCAACATTGATGTTGTTGGTAATGACCATCAGCCCCGTATGGTCGAGCAAAGCCTTGCTGACAGCCTCCGTCGTGGTGCCGATGTTTATGAACAGCGATGCCTTGTCGGGGATCAGCCGGGCAGCGGCGCGGCCGATCGCGTCCTTCTCTTCCGCAGCGATCTTGCGGCGCGCCTCATATTCCACGTTCTCGATGCCGGAAGGCAGCAGCGCGCCGCCGTGGATGCGGCTCAGCAACCGCTGTTCGCACAGATCGTTGAGATCCTTGCGGATGGTTTGCGGCGTGACGCCAAAATGGGCGGCCAGATCGTCCACCAGAACGCGGCCGGAATCCTTGGCCATCTGGAGGATTTCTGCATGCCGGGCAGACAGGAACACGAGACAACTCCAGCCTTCGTTTCAGTCTATTTTATTGCCAAACGAAAGAAGGCGGAAGTTAGGCCGGCTCGACTGTTTTCACATTCCCTTCATGCTCCAACGACGCGGCGACCTCGGCAATAACCTTGAAAGCGTCTGCCACATCCTGCTCCTCGGCCTCGAACTGGCCGACCTGGAAACGGATGGCAAAGCGGCCGTCGACGCGTGTCTGCGTGAGATAGATGCGGCCGTCATCGTTGATGGCGTTGACCAGTTGCTGGTTGTGCGCGTCGAGGTCGACAACGCCTTCCGGTGCATGGCGGAAGGAGAACAGCGACAGCATGGGTTCGCTCACGAGTTCGAAACCCGGTTCGGCCGCGATCCGCGTCGCCAGAGCCTCTGCCCATGCGACGTGGTTGCGGATCATGGTGCGCAGGCCTTCAAGGCCATGTGCGCGCAGCAGGAACCACAGCTTCAGCGCCCGGAAGCGGCGGCCAAGCGGCACCGACCATTCCGAATAGTTGATGATGCCGTCCTTGCCATGGGTCTTCAGATATTCCGGCTTGATCGCCAGCGTGCGGACAAGGGAATCGGGATCGCGAATGAACTGCACCGAGCAGTCGAACTGCGCACCGAGCCATTTGTGCGGGTTGAAGACGATCGAATCTGCCCCTTCGATGCCAGCCCAGAAGTGCCGGAATTCCGGGCAGATCATTGCGGAGCCGGCCCAGGCAGCGTCGACATGCAGATAGAGTCCGTATTTTTGCGCGATCGCGGCTACGGCGGCGATGTCGTCGGTGCCGCCGACGCTAGTGCCACCGACGCAGGCAATGATGCCCGCCGGCAGGAAGCCACGCTCCTTGTCAGCGAGGATTGCGGTCTCGAGCGCTGCCGCATCCATCGCGCGGAACCTTCCGCCAGCCGGAATGCGGACGAGATTGTCCTCGCCGATGCCGGCAACCCAGATGGCCCGGTCGATCGAGGTGTGGACCTGATCCGACGAATAGATGCGCAGCCGGCTCTGGCCGGACAGGCCCTCCTTGTTGCCCTGCCATTCCAAGGCGCGCTCGCGCATGGTCAGCACAGCCGCGAGCGTGGCGGAGGAAGCGCTGTCCTGGATCACGCCGGAAAACCCCTCCGGCAGGCCCAGCGCCTGGCGCAGCCAGTCAATGACGCGGGTTTCGAGTTCGGTCGCCGCCGGCGACGTCTGCCAGAGCATGCATTGCGCGGCCATGACCGTGACCAGATATTCGGCCACGACCGACACCGGCGCCGCATTGGCCGGGAAGTAGGCGAAGAAGCGCGGATGCTGCCAATGCGTCATGCCCGGCAGGATTTTTTGCTCGAAATCGGCAAAAATCTGCTCCATCGGCTCGGCGACTTCGGGAGGGATATCGGCGATCTGCATGGCAATCTCGCCTGGCTGCGTTTGCGCGCGCACGGGTCGTTCACGCAACGTCTCGCGGTAGTCCGCACCCCAGTCGGCCGCCTTGCGCGACCAGTGCCGAAATTCTTCGCCCTTCAACTCACCCTCCCCCGGCCAGATCACATTTCAGGCCAACTCTACAGAGCGGGAATATCTCCCCGCGCCCAACCTTCCGAAACTTCCGCCACATGGTCGGCAAAACGGCCTTGTTCTATTGCGTCGCGAAGGCCCTGCATCAGGCTCTGATAGTAGGAAAGATTGTTCCAGGTCAGCAGCATGGCGCCGAGCGCTTCCTGCGAACGCACCAGATGATGCAGATAGGCCCGCGAATAGTCGCGCGCCGCCGGGCAGTCGCTTTCCTCGTCAAGCGGACGGTGATCGTCGGCATGGCGAGCGTTGCGCAGGTTGATCTTGCCGCGCCGCGTATAGGCAAGGCCGTGGCGGCCCGCACGTGTCGGCATCACGCAGTCGAACATATCAATGCCGCGCGCGACGGACTTGACGATGTCGTCCGGCGTGCCGACCCCCATCAGGTAGCGCGGCTTTTCGACCGGCAGCTCAGGGCAGGTCAGGTCGAGCATGTCGAGCATGACCACCTGCGGCTCGCCGACCGCGAGGCCACCGACGGCATAGCCTTTCAGCCCGAGGTCGGACAGTGCGCGGGCAGAGCGCACGCGCAGATGCGGTATGTCGCCGCCCTGGACAATGCCGAACATAGCCTTGCCTGGCTGATCGCCGAAGGCGGTCTTACAGCGTTCGGCCCAGCGCAGCGAAAGCTCCATCGCGCGCTCGATCTCGCGCTCCTTGGCCGGCAGCGCGGTGCATTCGTCGAGTTGCATCTGGATGTCGGAATCGAGCAGGCCCTGAATCTCGATCGAGCGTTCGGGCGACATCTCATATGGCGCGCCGTCGATGTGCGAGCGGAAGGTGACGCCCTGCTCGGTGATCTTGCGCAGCTTCGACAGCGACATGACCTGGAAGCCGCCGGAATCGGTCAGGATCGGGTGCGGCCATCGGGCGAATTCATGCAGGCCGCCTAGCTTTGCGACGCGTTCGGCGCCCGGCCTCAGCATCAGGTGGTAAGTGTTGCCGAGGATGATGTCGGCGCCAAGATCCCGCACCTGCCCCATATACATGGTCTTGACCGTTCCACCGGTGCCGACCGGCATGAAGGCGGGCGTGCGGATCGTGCCGCGGGGCATGGTGATCTCGCCGCGCCGGGCCTTGCCGTCGGTTGCAAGGATCTTGAAGGAAAACTCTGTACTCATTCGTCGGCCCTGAACAGCAGGCTGGCGTCGCCATAGGAATAGAAACGATAGCCGCTGGCGATAGCATGGTCGTAGGCGGCGCGCATGGTTTCCAGCCCGCTGAATGCGGAAACCAGCATGAATAACGTCGAACGCGGCAGGTGGAAATTGGTCATCAGCACATCGACCGCCTTGAAGCGGTAGCCGGGGGTGATGAAGATGTCGGTCGCACCGGACCAGACAGTCAACGAGCCATCGGGCTCGGCAGCGCTTTCCAGAAGGCGCAGCGAGGTGGTGCCGACCGCCACGACGCGACGGCCCTCGGCGCGCGCGGCATTGATGGCTGCTGCCGTCTCTTCCGAGACATAGCCAATCTCGGCATGCATCTTGTGGTCGGCTGTGTCGTCGGCCTTCACCGGCAAAAAGGTGCCGGCGCCGACATGCAGCGTCACGAACTGGCGCTCGATGCCACGCGCATCCAGCGCGGCGAACAGTTCGGGCGTGAAATGAAGGCCGGCGGTGGGAGCAGCAACTGCGCCCTCCTCCCGTGCGTAAACGGTTTGATAGTCCTTGCGGTCACGCTCGTCATCAGGCCGCTTGGAGGCGATGTAGGGCGGCAGCGGAATATGGCCGACGGCGTGCAGCGCCTCGTCGAGCAGCGGACCAGACAGATCGAAGGCAAGCAGAACCTCGCCCGCCTCGCCCTTCTCGACAACGGTGGCGTCGAGCGCGCCCAGCATGCAGGCCTCGGCGCTGTGCCCAAACTGAATGCGGTCACCCTCGGCAACCCGCTTGCCGGGCCGCACAAAGGCCTTCCAGCGGTCGGGACGCACGCGCATGTGCAAGGTGGCGTCGACATGAGCCACGGCATCGCCACGCCGGCGAATGCCTTTCAACTGCGCGGGAATGACTTTGGTGTCGTTGAAGACGAGCACATCACCTGGTTCAAGCAGCGACGGCAGATCGCCGACACGCTTGTCCTCGAGCGGCTCGCTCGGGCGTACCAACAACAGCCGGGCAGTGTCGCGCGGCTCGGCCGGGCGAAGGGCAATACGCTCTTCCGGAAGGTCGAAATCGAAAAGGTCTACACGCATCAGAGCAGGCGGATCATCAACGCCCCGGCAACGAGCAGTAGCGCACCAGCGACACGCCCAAGCGAAATTTCACGAACGGCAAGGCCCATGAAGCCAATCTTGTCGACGACAAGGCCAGCAAGCAGTTGGCCGGTCACCAAAAACGCCATAAGCGCCGCCGCGCCGATCTTCGGTGCAAGAATCGTCGCGCTGGTCACATAGAACGCGCCCATGACGCCTCCGGCCACGAACAGCCACGGTGCAGGCTCTCTCCATCCCAGAGAAATGCCTCCGGTTCGCACCATGAAATAGGATACGAAGCCGAGCACGACCGCACCGCTCAGAAACGATATCGCCGCGGCCGCGACCGGGAGGCCGAGACCGCGGGCAAGTTCAGCGTTGATGGGCGCCTGGAGTGCGAGGAGCGCGCCCGACAGCACGCCGAGGAATGGCCAGAAAGCGCCCATCCGCAGGCCTCGTTATTCTTTCACGTCGGCTGCGACCTTCATCGACACGATCTTGTCCGGATCCTGGACAGGCTCGCCGCGCTTGATCTTGTCGACATTCTCCATGCCTTCGATGACCTGGCCCCAGACCGAGTACTGGCGGTTGAGGAAGCCGGCATCCTCGAAGCAGATGAAGAACTGCGAGTTCGCGGAGTTCGGGTTCTGCGCGCGCGCCATCGAGCAGGTGCCGCGGCCGTGGTTCATGTTGGAGAACTCGGCCTTCAGGTCCGGCTTGTCGGAGCCGCCCATGCCGGCGCGTGCCGGATTGAAGTTCGGGCCGTCCGACTTGCCGAACTTGACGTCGCCGGTCTGGGCCATGAAGCCGTCGATGACGCGGTGGAACACGACGCCGTCATAGGCGCCTTCGCGCGCCAGTTCCTTGATGCGGCCGACATGGCCGGGAGCGAGATCCGGGAAGAGTTCAATGACGACCCTGCCCTTCGTGGTCTCCATGATGAGCGCGTTTTCGCGATCCTTGATTTCGGCCATGTCAGATTTCCTTCTCGGATGCCATTTACTTGCCGTCGCCGGCGATGCGCACCTTGATCATGCGATCGGGCTCGCTGACAACCCCGTTGGCGGCGGGATCACCCTTTTTTATCTTGTCGACGAACTCCATGCCGCTCTCGACTTTGCCTACGATGGTGTAGTTGCCGTCAAGGCCCGGGTTGGGAGCGTACATGATGAAGAACTGGGAGTTGGCGGAATTCGGGTTCTGCGCCCGCGCCATGCCAACCGTGCCGCGCACGAAATGCTCGGCAGAAAATTCCGCCGGCAAGTTGGGCAAGTCCGAGCCGCCGGTGCCCGCCCGATCCGGGTTGAAGCCCTTGGCCATGTTGCCGAACTTCACGTCTCCGGTCTGGGCCATGAAGCCGTCGATGACGCGGTGGAAGGCGACGTTGTCATAGGCGCCGTCGCGCACCAGTTGCTTGATCTGGGCGACGTGCTTGGGCGCCAGGTCGGGCCGTAGAGCGATGGTGACGTCACCGTCCTTCAGCGTGATGATCATGGTGTTGTCCGGGTCTGCGGCCCAGGCGGGATGCGACGCACCGGCAAGGCCGGCCATGACGATGAATGAAGAAGCGAGACTTTTGAACCGCATTTGCGTGCTCTCCCTATCTTGCGAATTTGGCGACCAGCGCGCCGGCGACGACTTCAGGTACGAATGGGCGGATGTCGCCACCCATCGAGGCTATCTGGCGGACCAGTGTGGCGGTAATGGTACGCACCGAAGGGCTCGCCGGCAGGAACACCGTGTGCAGTTCGGGCGCCATGGTCTCGTTCATGCCGGCCATCTGCATCTCATAGTCGAGATCGGTGCCGTCTCGCAGCCCGCGGATCATGATTGAAGCGTTATGCTTCCTGGCCGCGTCGATGACAAGGCCGCTGAAGGATACGACTGTGATGCGCCGCGCCTCCTGGCCGAATGCCGCGAAGGCGGCTGTCTCGATCAGTTCCACCCGTTCGTCGAAGGAGAACAGCGGCTTCTTGGCCGGGTGGATGCCGATGGCGGCGTAGACCGTGTCGGCTACCGCCAAGGAAGCCCTCAGCACCTCGAGATGGCCGTTGGTGAGAGGGTCGAACGACCCGGCGTAAATGGCGATGCGGTCTGTCATGGCAGTTTTCTAGCGGGGGTACCGATCAAAGGCAATTGCCGGGACAAGACGATAAACCACAGATGAATGGATCGATCACAAGAAGTTCAAGTCTTGGCAAATATGGTCATCTGGAAAGGGTGCAACCAAATGGCCACATCAGCATTGGAAGGTCAGGAGACCACGACGATGATGATCTATATGCTTGCTACCGCAATGACCGTCGCAATGCTGATTGCGACTGCCGTCGGCCTGCATCAGGAGACGCAGCGTCTGCGCCACCGGGAGCAGAAAGTGCGCTCCAAGCACTTCGGGCCGCATTGACCTCCATCCCGCCTCGTCGCCCCGACGAGGCGGTATAGTTGCCGAAAATATCGATACTTCCGGCAAGCTTAATTCGTCTCTCCACCTTCCTCAGCCGTTTCCAACGAACCTTCTTCATCCTCGCCCTGAGGCTCGGAAATACGTTCGACGGAGACTACCTTCTCACCTTCGGCGGTATTGAAAATCGTGACGCCCTTGGTCGCGCGGCTGGCGATGCGGATGCCGTCGACCGGCACGCGAATGACCTGGCCGCCATCCGACACCAGCATGATCTGGTCCTCGTTGCCCACCGGGAAGGCGGCAACCAGCTGGCCGATCTCGGTGGCCTTGGACACATCGGTGGCGCGGATGCCCTTGCCGCCGCGGCCGGTCAGGCGGAAGTCGTAAGACGACGAGCGCTTGCCGTAGCCGTATTTGGTGACGGTCAGCACGAATTCCTCGCGCGCTTTCAGCTCTTCATACCGCTCGGTCGAAAGGCTGGTCTCCTCGCCGACATCCTCGTTGGTGAGCGCGATCTCCTCGTCCTCGCCCGTCGCCAGCTTGCGCTCGGCAACCGACTGCTTGAGATAGGCCGCGCGCTCCGCCGGGGTGGCGTCGACATGATGCAGGATGGTCATGGAGATGGCGCGATCGCTGTCGGGCATCGAAATGCCGCGGACACCGACCGAATTGCGGCCTGCGAAGACGCGCACATCGGTCACCGGGAAGCGGATGCACTGGCCCGAAGCCGCCGTCAGCAGCACGTCGTCGAACTCGGTGCAGGTCTCGACGCCGAGAATCTCGTCGCCCTCCTCCTCGAGCTTCATGGCGATCTTGCCGTTGCGCTTCACATCAACGAAGTCGGACAGCTTGTTGCGCCGCACCGTGCCGCGCGTGGTGGCGAACATCACGTCGAGCTCGCCCCAGCTTGCCTCGTCCTCCGGCAAGGGCATGATGGTGGTGATGCGCTCGCCCTGCTCCAATGGCAGCATGTTGATCAAGGCCTTGCCGCGCGATTGCGGATTGCCGATGGGCAGGCGCCAGACCTTTTCCTTGTAGACGATGCCGCGCGAGGAGAAGAACAGCACCGGCGTATGCGTATTGGCCACGAACAGCCGCGTGACGAAATCCTCGTCCTTGGTCGACATGCCCGAGCGGCCCTTGCCGCCGCGACGTTGCGCCCGATAGAGCGACAGCGGCACGCGCTTGATGTAGCCGGAATGGCTGACGGTGACGACCATGTCCTCGCGCTGGATGAGGTCCTCGTCCTCCATGTCGGCGCCGCCTTCCGACAGCTCCGTGCGGCGCGGCGTGCCGAATTCATCGCGCACCAGCGCAAGCTCGTCCTTGACGATCTGCTGGATGCGCGCACGCGACGACAGGATGTCGAGATAGTCGGTGATCTCGGTCCCGATCGTGTTCAATTCGTCGGCGATTTCGTCGCGACCCAGCGCGGTAAGGCGCTGCAGGCGCAGTTCCAGGATGGCGCGCGCCTGCTCTTCCGACAGATTGTAGGTGCCGTCCTCGTTGATGCGATGGCGCGGATCGTCGATGAGCAGGATCAGCGACTCCACGTCGCTGGCGGGCCAACGGCGCTCCATCAACTGGTCGCGAGCCGACTGCGGATCCGGCGCGGTGCGGATCAGCTTGATGACCTCGTCGATATTGGCGACGGCGATGGCCAGGCCCACCAAGACATGGGCGCGGTCGCGCGCCTTGCGCAGCAGGTATTTGGTGCGACGGCTGATCACCTCCTCGCGGAAGCTGGCGAAGGCCTTCAGCATGTCGACCAGCGTCATCACTTCCGGCTTGCCGCCGTTCAGCGCAACCATGTTGGCGCCGAAGGAGGTCTGCAGCGGAGTGAAGCGATAGAGCTGGTTGAGGATGACCTCGGCGTTGGCATCGCGCTTGAGCTCGATGACGACGCGGTAGCCTTGGCGATCGGATTCGTCGCGAATATCGGAGATGCCCTCGATGCGCTTGTCGCGCACCAGTTCGGCCATCTTCTCGATCATCGTCGCCTTGTTCACCTGATAGGGAACCTCGGTGATGATGATGGCTTCGCGGTCATTGCGGATCTGCTCGATCTCGACGCGTCCGCGCATGATGATCGAGCCGCGGCCGCTGGAATAGGCGCTGTAGATGCCGGACCGGCCAAGCACGATGCCGCCGGTGGGGAAGTCCGGGCCGGGCACGATTTCCATCAGCGACGGCAGATCGATCGCCGGATTGTCGATGATGGCAATGGCGCCGTTGCAGACCTCGATCAGGTTGTGCGGCGGGATGTTGGTCGCCATGCCGACGGCGATGCCGCCGGAACCGTTGACCAACAGGTTCGGGAAGCGCGCCGGCAGGACCCGCGGCTCCTTGCCTGAGGCGTCGTAGGTTTCCTGGAAATCGACGGTTTCCTTGTCGATATCTTCGAGAAGCTCGTGCGCGACCTTGGTGAGGCGCGACTCGGTGTAACGCATCGCCGCCGGCGGGTCGCCGTCGATCGAGCCGAAATTGCCCTGCCCATCGATCATCGGCACGCGCAACGACCAGTCCTGTGCCATGCGGACCAAGGCGTCGTAGATCGAGGCGTCGCCGTGCGGGTGATATTTACCCATGACGTCAGCCACGGGGCGCGCCGACTTCACATATTTGCGGTTCCAGTGATAGCCGCTCTCATGGGAGGCGTAGAGGATGCGACGGTGAACCGGCTTCAAACCATCGCGAACGTCCGGAAGCGCACGACTGACGATGACGCTCATCGCATAGTCGAGATAGGAACGCTGCATCTCCTCGATGATCGAGACAGGCTCGATGTCGGAGGGGCCGCCGGGTCCACCCGGTATTTTCTGTTCGGTCAAATCAGATCACTGAGTCGTTGGGAATCACTTCCCCCTTATATAGGAACAGATTGGAATTCTCCAACGCGCGCCCGGCTTTTCCCGAACTGTTTTACATCGTGATTTCAAGAAGATACAAGAAATTGCGAAGCGTGCGACACCATGACGGCAAAACCGTGCGGATTTCACCCGAAATGGCGTGCGCGGGCTCCAAAACAGGGCTGGCGCAGATCGCGACGGCAGGCTAGCCTGCATGCAGGAGGGCGATCGATGCCGAATTTCGACAGTATTTTCAATGCCTTCGTAACGATCCTCGTCACCATTGATCCACCTGGACTGGCGCCGCTCTTCCTGGCGGTGACCCGCGGCATGACGCGACACGAGCGCCAACAGGTCTCGATCCGCGCCAGCGTGATAGGGTTTGGGGTTCTGGCGCTGTTCGCTATCGCCGGCGCCGCGATCCTTTCAGTGTTCGGCATCACGCTGCCGGCCTTCCGGGTGGCTGGCGGCTTCCTGCTCTTTTTCATCGCCTTCGAGATGGTGTTCGAGAAACGCCAGGACCGGAAGGAAAAGATCTCGGACGTCGCCATCACGCGGGACCACATCCACAACCTCGCCGCCTTCCCGCTGGCGATCCCACTGATCGCGGGTCCCGGCGCGATCTCGGCGACGGTGTTGCTGTCCGGTTCTTTCCAGGGCTGGCTGGCGCAGGCAGCCCTCGTCGGCATCATCCTCGCCTGCCTGATCCTGACCTATCTCGTCTTCGTGCTAGCCGAGCGCATCGACGGCCTGCTCGGCCAGACCGGGCGCTCCATCCTGACGCGACTGCTGGGCGTCATCCTGGCGGCACTTGCCGTGCAGTTCGTCGCCGATGGCGTGAAGGCGCTAGCGGCAAGCTAACCAGCTAAAAACACTCTCCTGAAACGCAAGGGGCGGCCTGAAAAGGCCGCCCTTAATATCGCTTCAGCTTGCCGATGCTGGCCGGCAGCAACTGTGGCTGCCAACTTGCACTGATGATACTCAGAATGGTTCTGTGCGGTGGGAAATGTCAACTTGCATCCGAGTCCGACGGTCGGCGCTTCCGCATCCCGACCGTGATCGACGACTGCACGCGCGAAAGCTCGGCGCTCGTGGCCGACGCTTCGCTCTCGAGCGTACGTGTGGTACGGGAACTGGACCGACTGATCATCGACCGCGGCCGGCCGAAGATGATCGTCAGCGACAACGGCAGCGAGTTCACCAGCAATGCCATCCTGGCCTGGGTCGATCAGGCGCGTGTCAAATGGCATTACATCTCGCCGGACAAGTCATGCAAAACGGCTTCATCAAGAGCTTCAACGGACGCCTGCGCGATGCGTTGCTCAACGAGACGCCGTACTCCTCGCTGGCTCAGGCGCGCGGGGCTTGAACATCTGGCGGACGGCCTACCACGGCTCGCGCCGGCACTCACAGCTCGGAGGACAGACGCCCGATGAGTTCGCACATGAGGGCTCCGAGTGCCGCACCGATCGCCACACCCATGCCCCCCAATATATGCGGCTCGCTGCGGCACTATCCCTGCCTCGCCGCCTAGTCTCGCCGAAAACGACACCTAACCGTCTTTTCGCAGGAATGTTCCGCAACTCGAACCTTTGGCCTTTGCGGCGAACATTGTCCCGTGACTACTGCCGGGAGCAAAAGCGCCCGCTGCTCGAGCGAGGAGCCGGCGGGCAATGATGGAGCAAGCTCGCCAGCAGGCCGCCCAAGCCGCGAAACGGAAGCCATTGCCGATCTCGCCACTGCCGAAAAGCTCATCGACCACATGCTCAGTTCCTTGATGTGGCTGGCATGGCTGGTATGGCTGGCGCCGACTGTGTTACAGTGCTTATTCAATGCCTGCCAGCCACGCGCTCAACGCCGAGCGGCAGTTGGGCTTATTTGGATCAGTTGGGTCTGGCAATTTACTAACGATAACAGAGCCGCCAAGCCAGGCGGCGGAGCATTGTGGGGTTTTGGGGGTGTTTGGTCCGCGATAGGAGGGACGCTCCCGAATGAGTTTGTCGCAGAACCCCCAAGGTGCTTTGCGCGGCGTTCGCCGCGGCGGAGTACCTTGCCTGCTCAGCGTCGGGCTTGCCTCCTGTTCTGGAGGTGTGCTGGACCCGCGCGGCCCCGTCGGCGCGGACAACGCCACGATCCTGATCAACGCCACTGTGATCATGCTGGCCATCGTCGTTCCGACGATATTGCTGGCCTTGTGGGTAGCCTGGCAGTACCGCGCGTCGAATCCCCGCGGGGAATACCTGCCCTACTGGTCCTATTCGGGACGGATCGAAGCAGTCGTCTGGTCGATCCCGACCCTGACCGTCATGTTTCTTAGCGGCCTGATCTGGATCGGCTCCTACAAGGTCGACCCGTTCAGGCCGTTGCCCTCCAAAGTCCCGCCTCTCGAGGTGCAGGTCGTTTCGCTCGACTGGAAATGGCTGTTCATCTACCCCCAGCAGGGGATTGCGTCCCTTAACCAGCTGGTGATTCCGGCGGCGACGCCGGTCCATTTCTCGATCACCTCGGCCAGCGTCTTCAATGCTTTCTTCGTGCCTCAGCTGGGCTCGATGATTTACGCCATGCCAGGCATGGTCTCGCAGTTGCACCTGCAGGCCGATGACCCGGGGCAGCTCTGGGGCACGTCCGCACATTTTTCCGGCGACGGCTTCTCCGACATGCAGTTCCAGGTGAAGAGCGTGACCGACGCCGACTTCGCGGCGTGGGTGGGCAGCGTCCGGGGCGCCGGTCCGGTCCTCGACCGCGCGGCCTACGCCGAGCTCACGCATCAGGCCCAGCGTGTGCCTCCCTCGACCTACGGCGGGATCGATCCCCAGCTCTTCCATGCCGTGGCCACCCAGGAGATCGCTCCAGGCCCCGGTCCGGAGCCCGAAGGGCCGTCGCACGCCGGGCGCGAAGTATCGACCGGCGGAAAGGACTGACGATGTTCGGCAAACTTGACCTTTCAGCGATCCCGTTTTCCGAACCGATCGCGCTGATTACCTCGGTGGTCGTTATCCTCATCGCCGTTGGCGTTCTGATCCTGATCACCGTGAAAGGCTGGTGGCCGTATCTGTGGCACGAATGGATAACCAGTGTCGACCACAAGCGGATCGGCGTCATGTACTGCCTGCTCGGTGTCGTGATGCTGATCCGCGGGTTCGCCGACGCCATCATGATGCGCACCCAACAAGCGGTGGCCATCAACGCGCCCGGCTATCTGTCGCCGGAGCATTACGACCAGATATTCACGGCGCACGGCACGATCATGATATTGTTCGGAGCGATGCCGCTGGTGCTGGGGTTCATGAACTTCCTGGTGCCACTGCAGCTCGGCGTGCGGGACGTGGCGTTCCCGACCTTCAATTCAGTCGGCTTTTGGCTGACCGCAAGCGGCGCCCTGCTCATCAACGTGTCTCTGTTTGTCGGCGAGTTCGCCCGCACCGGTTGGCTGCCTTACCCGCCACTCAGCGAGACGGCTTACACACCGGGCGTCGGCGTCGACTATTACCTCTGGGCCGTGCAGATTTCCGGGGTAGGCACCCTGATCACAGGGATCAACATCGTCACCACGGTGCTGAAGATGCGTTGTCCCGGCATGAGTTACCTGCGCATGCCGGTGTTCTGCTGGACCGCGCTAGCCTCCTGCCTGCTGATCGTCGCCACTTTCCCGGTTCTGACCGCTACCCTGGCTATGCTGACGCTGGATCGCTATCTCGGCTGGCATTACTTCACGAACACCGCTGGCGGAAACCCGATGATGTTCGTCAACCTGGTGTGGGCCTGGGGACATCCGGAGGTCTACATCCTGGTCCTTCCGGCCTTCGGCATCTTCTCCGAGGTCTTCTCGACCTTCTCAGGCAAGCCGCTGTTTGGATACCGATCCATGGTCGCCGCCACCCTGTTCATCTGCATCGTGTCGATGATGGTCTGGCTGCACCACTTCTTCACCATGGGCGCGGGCCCGGCGGTCAACACGTTCTTCGGCATCTCCTCGAGCATCATCGCGGTCGGTACCGGGGTGAAGATCTACAACTGGATCTTCACCATGTATGGCGGTCGGGTGCGCTTCGAAGTTCCCATGCTGTGGTCCATGGGCTTCATCTTCACCTTCATCATCGGCGGCCTGACCGGCGTGCTGCTGGCCATCCCGCCGGCGGATTTCGTGACCCACAACTCCATGTTCCTGGTGGCGCATTTCCACAATGTCATCATAGGCGGGGTGGTGTTCGCGGTCTTTGCAGGCCTGGAGTTCTGGTTTCCCAAGGCGTTCGGATTCCGGCTGCATGAAGGCTGGGGCAAGGCTGCCTTCTGGTTTGCCTTCATCGGCTTCTGGGTGACCTTCACGCCGCTCTACGTTCTGGGCCTGCTCGGCATGACACGGCGCCTGCAGCATATCAACTTCGAGGAGTGGCGGCCCTGGTTGTACATCTCGGTGATCGGCGTCGGAATCCTCATTCTGGGGGTGATCTCGCAAGCGACGCAGCTTGTGGTCAGCATCCGCGACCGCCAGAATCTCCGCGACGTGACGGGCGATCCATGGGACGGCCGCTCCCTCGAATGGGCCACGCCCTCGCCCCCGCCCTTCTTCAACTTCGCCGTAATGCCGGACGTCGAGGGAGAAGAGGCGTATTGGGGCATCAAGCTGCGCGCGGTGGAGACCCAGCAGCTGTCACCCGAGCCAACGTACGAGCCTATCCACATGCCCGTGAACAGCCCGGTTGGCTTCTACACGGCCTTTTTCACCTCAGTCTTCGGCTTTGCGATGGTCTGGTACATCTGGTGGCTCGCGATCCTCGCGCTGGTGGCGGCCTTTGCGGGATTCGTCGTTTTCGCCTGGCGTGACGTCCACGAATTCGAGGTGCCGGTCGAGCAGGTGGCCAGCGTGGACCGGGCCCGTCGTGCGGCCCGCGCAGCCTTGCTCGACAGGCTCGGCACACAGGAAGTCCTACCATGACCTATACCGGGCTACCCGCCAGTATAGAGACTATCCGCCGCGTCCGCGAAGACCCTCACCGGCTCGGCCATCGCGCCCACGGGGCGGCAGAACCCGTTCCGGGGGCTGGCCATGGCGAGACAGGCCCGGCCCGGAAGCGTATCATCGTGGGCTATGGTTTCTGGATTTATCTGCTCAGCGACATCGTCTTGTTTTCCTGCTTTTTCGCGGCCTTCGCCGTGCTGCGGGAAGCGACGGCCGGCGGCCCGACGATATCCCAAATCGTTGACCTCCCCCGAGTGGCGTTCGAGACGACGGCGCTGTTGCTGTCCAGCTACACCTGCATGCTCTCCTACGCGGCAATGAACGCGCGGAGTCGCCTGTGGACCCAGATTTTCCTGCTGATCACCGGCTTCCTCGGCCTGGTGTTCGTTCTTCTTGAGCTGCAGGAGTTCATTGAACTGGCTGCTCGAGGGATCACGCCTCAGCTCAGCGGGATGCTCACGTCCTTCTTTGGCTTAGTGGGTCTGCATGGGCTGCATGTCACTCTTGGCGGACTGTGGCTCGCCACCATGCTGGCACAGGTGCAAGTCAAGGGCTTCCGGCCAGAAATCGTTCACCGGCTGATCTGCTTCAATCTCTTCTGGCATGCTCTCGACATTGTCTGGATCGGCATCTTCACCATCGTCTACCTGATTGGGAGCGGTGCATGAGCCATTTTGAATCCGACCCTCATCTCTACACGGGTGTCCTGGACGACCGGGAAGATCACGCCCCTGGCGACGCGCCGGAGGAGAGCGCCGGCCACTGGGTGCGAAACGCAAATATTGGCCTCGGGTTCTCTATCGTGCTCACGGTCGCGTCTTTCCTTCTGGCGGGTTCGAATGCCATCTACGCGCCGGCCATTCCGGTCGCTCTGATCGTGCTCGCCATCGCCCAGATAGGCGTACACCTTGTGTTCTTCCTCCACATCACGACGGGCCCGGACAACACGAACAACGTATTGGCTCTTGCCTTCGGCACCCTGGTTGTCTTCCTGATCGTCATCGGATCGATCTGGATCATGGGCAACCTAAGCAACAATATGATGCCCATGGAGCAGCTGATGCAGATGCAGAGATAGGGGCGGCACGGCTCTTTGTAGCGCCGGTTCATGAACTCACGTCAGCGACTCAAAACATCTCGTTTCCCATAGTTCCTGCCCCAGTCAGATAGGCCATCGCAGGGTGAGCTCTCCAGCCATCGCGGACGGACGATGCACCGTGTTTGGCCAATCGGCTGACGGGCCGGGTCCGTCCTGATGTGTAATTCCGCAAGCATCAACGCCCTCGCCATTTCATTTGCCACATGCTAATAGTCGAAAGAAAAGGGAGGGTAATATGAAAGCTTCATCTATCGCTTTTTCAGTAGCGGTGTTGCTGTCCTTGGTCGGCATGATCTGGGGGATATCCATGGCGATCTCACAGGACCACTCTACTATGCCGGCGCATGCACATCTTAATTTGCTGGGTTGGGTCTCTCTATTTCTCTTCGGGGTATTCTATCACCTCCATCCAGCCATAGACCGAGGCCGCACCGCGCTCATTCAGGTCGCTCTCTGGATAGCTGGAACCGTCGTGCTTACGATCGGTGTCGGCCTCGTTCACTCAGGAACTCCGGCGGGCGATCCCATTGCTGGCATCGGCTCCTTGATTGTCCTTGCTGGAATGGTGCTTTTCGGTTGGATCGTGGTTCGGCGAGAGCGGAACGCAGATGTTGCCAACGGAAGGCCTTCGACTGCCGCAGCCAGATAAGACGATATCTCGTTTGATGTCCAGGCCCGGCCAAGTGTCGGGCCTTTTCGTTGCGGGCGGCGTGGCGAATCCTTGGCGGCTTTTCGCCAACCTCATCGCGTGCATGCAAAACCCTTGGGAACGCCCTGTTTTTACAGCGGGCGCCGCACCTTATTGCCGCACGATGAAACCGCCGTCCCCTTTCGCCGGGACGGGTCGATCTCTTTCGATGAGGTGCCGGCTGTCACCAGGTGCATTTTCGACGCAATCGATACAAAGAACAATGGCAAGAGCGCGCTTGAAGAAATCGAGGCCTTCTTGCGGAACTAGGAGCAAACAAACGAAAGACCCGCCCCGGCGAACCGGGGCGGGAGGACCTTGGCGACGATGAAATGCTATCTCAGGCTGCAATTTAGCAAATTCATGTTTCGCATTCATGTCAGGGAAATCGGCAGTCGGTTGGCCCGCCGCCTAGTTGAAACGGCGGGTTCTTGCTTGGCGGCAAAATGGTCTGAACCGCAGAAGGCGGCCGACCTCATCCGTCATTCGGTATCTCCGGATCGTAGTAGCCGGGGGTAGCAGCGCTGTCGCGGTCACCTCGGCCTCCGCTTCGCCGCGCCGCACTAGGGCGCCTGCAAAGGTTTCCTTCAAAGCAGCCGCTTCGCCGGGCATCGACTCGCCGGTTGGCATGGACTGGTCGAGCAGTACATTGCCACTGACAAGTCGCACGCCCGCCGCCACCGAGTGAGAGCTTGACCAGGTCCCCCCGGCACAAGTTCGACCGCAGGTAGCAACCAGAACCGGACAAGGCGCGGAAATCAGGATCTCGACGGCGCATGCTGGGGCGACAGGGGCAGATCAAGCTCAGGAGGCTGTTGGTCTCGAATCCCGGCGCCGCGCTGAAATGCCAGTAATCAGCACCGCAATGATGCCAGTCAGGAAAATGCCGTCGAAAGTTCCCGCCCCGCCAATCGATAGGATGGGGGCACCCAGTTCGGCAAACGAGCCAAAATTCAGCAGATCGCCCCCGATTAATGTGCCAAGCGACCCAGCGACATAGGCAAGCGATGCGGCGCTCTGGCGTGACAGCAGCAGCGCAATGATGGTCGCTGCAATCGCCGGGATGAATACCGGCACGGCAATCCCCATCCCCGGCACGGGTGAAGAAAACCAGTAACAAATCGCACCCACGACAACTGTGGCCAACAGTCCCGCCGCCCAGAGCTGCCATCGAAAGAGAAGATATGCGGACATAATCACCGGAATGACCGCTCCCCCCACGTTTACGGCAAGCACGGTCCCTCCCCAATCGGTCGGCGGCGGGATCTGATAGCGCATGCCGAAGAAATCAACCATTTGCCCCGCCGCCACGGTCTCTGACGGAATCAGCGCGAGGGGGATGTTGATGAAACTTCCGATCAGGGATCCAAGCAGCACAACCACGGCTTGGGCGTGTGTCAGGCCCAGTTGCTGATACGCGCGCCTTATCAGGCTGAAAACCAACACCAGCAAGCAAAGCGCAACGAGAACGAAGAAGAAAATGGGCGCGAGCGGAAGGTAGAGGAACTGAGCGATGTCCATTGGAGCCTCCGCTGCAAAGCCTCATGAGTGGCTCCGAGGATATTCACGCAGATTGCGAAGGGACACAACACCCCGCGTCCAGCCAAACCAACTTCGCGTACTCAGCCGGCACTCTGTTGGAGAGTATGTGCACCGCCAACGCTGGCGCTGGTCCGGGCCCTGCGGGCCAAGGCGGAGCGCCGGCGGGTTGGACTACCACTCTGCGCCAGTTTCGTTCCACACGCCGAAATGGATACAGCCGAGCACGCCGTTCTTTCTCACAGGGTCCAGAAGCTGCGGCTTGGCAAACTGCACGGTCGCGCAAAGCGGCCAGTTGAACAATATCTTGTAGCCCGTTGCGTCCGCGCGAACGATCACGTTCGACCCGTTTCGCAGCGGCTTGGGAAGCTCGCCGGCCAGTTCGGGCGCCATCGTCTTCAATGGCACGAATTTTTCTCCGGCCACCTGGGTCAGCCCGTCGGGGTCCTTCGCCTGCCGCCCGATAACCTCCTCGCGAACCCGCTCGAGGAATGCCTCCGCTATCTCAATCAGCGGGACGTTTTCCTCGTAGGCAGCCGCTACAGCACTGCTGCCGGGAACCTTGTCGAAGGCCGACAGCGCGCCACTCCAGGCAAGCCCCGCGCCGAGCGCCCCCGCAAACACGAGGCCGACCAGCGTCCCGAGCGTGAAACCATGCCGCCCCGGCCGGGCGGCCTGCGCTCCGTCGCTCGCTGGATAGGCTGGCGTGACAAGACCGACGCCGAGCACCTCCCCGTTCTGAGCTTCTTCCCCGGAACGACGCGTCTGGATCATCTCTTCAAGCGAATCCCGCAGCATGGAGCCAACTTCCGGCCCCAGCGACAGTTCCGGTTTCTTCAGAAGTGAATCAACCGCAAGGCGAAGCCTTATATAGCCTGCCTCCCGCTCCTCGAGGCTCTTTGTGTCGAGCGCCGCCACGGAACGGCGAAGTGTTTCCTCGATTTTTTGAATTTGAAGCTCGGACATCAATATCATCCTTTTTCAAAAACACTTCGCAGTTGCCTCACATGCCGGTCTCGGCGCTCAAAGCAGTAGTTCCAGGGCTGCAAACGCGGGCCGCTTCACCAGTCCCTAATGCCCTGAAAAGCGTGGATATACCCACCGTCCCGATCTCCAGGACACAGGGGGATGTAACCGCAGATTGTTATCTTGGGTCAACCGATCGATTCGATGAAGGGCAACTGCAACAAGACGCGATTTCGCAAGGTTTTCTGCATTGGGGATAGCTTACGCCCTTGGCGCTCGTGCCGGAGGCACAAACACTCTCATCAATCGACCATCGGCTCGCCGCAGGGCTGGTAGAGCAGGTTGACCCACCAGGAGCGATTGACCAGCCCCTTGCTGCCCATGCGCTCCGACAACGTGTCGACGCCGACGCACCATTCGACCAGCCGCGGCGACAGGCCGAATTCCTCGGCGAGATACGAAGCAGCCTCGTCGATGCCTTCGGAACAGCCGGCGGTCTTGCACAAATCCGCCTCGGTGGCGATGTCGAGCAGGGCGTCGTGGCCGATAGATGTGGTGCGGTACCAAAGAATGACCGCGCCCAGCAGGAGCAGGGCCAGAACGCCGGCGGCGATCCTCACGATTTTTTTCAAACGACCCCCGCCCGTGTTTCCTTGCCCCGTCGGCATATGGTCTAGCCTTCACCTGCAACCGAGTCAAAAGCCTCGGCTATCATTGCCGCCTGGCACACCCGCGCCGGGCTGCCATTCCCGCTGCATCAGCAATGAAAAAGGGGCCGCTTGCGGCCCCTTTCAGGTCGGCTCGTCCAGCCTCAGGCGTTGGCTGCCGCCACCGCACGCTTGGCCATGACCAGCACAAGGTTGGCGCGGTATTCGGGCGATGCGTGAATGTCGCCCATCAGGCTGTCCGACGGCACGGACACGCCTTCCAGGGCCGAGGCGTCGAACTTCTTGGCCAGTGCCGCCTCGATCTGTTTCGAGCGGAACACGCCGTCGTCTCCAGCGCCCGTGACCGCCACGCGCACGCCGTCCTTATCCTTGGCCACGAACACGCCGGCAATGGCGTAGCGCGAGGCAGGATTGGGGAACTTCTGGTAGGCAGCCTTCGCGGGCGCGGTGAAGGTCACCGCAGTGATGATCTCGTCCTCCTTCAGCGCCGTCTCGAACAGGCCCTTGAAGAACTTGTCGGCCGGAATCTCGCGCTTGTTGGTGACGATGGTCGCACCAAGCGCAAGCATGGCGGCCGGATAGTCGGCAGCCGGGTCGTTGTTGGCGATTGAGCCGCCTATCGTGCCGCGATAGCGCACGGCAACGTCGCCGATCAGGCCGGCAAGCTCGGCAATCGCCGGGCAAACCTTCTTCAGCTTCTCGTCATTGGCAACCTGATAGTGCGTGGTCCCTGCCCCGATCGTGACGGTCTTGCCCGAGACCTTGATGCCTTTCAGCTCGGGAATGTGGCCAAGGTCGACGAGGTCGGACGGCGCCGCGAGTCTCGTCTTCATGGCCGGGATCAGCGTCATGCCCCCCGCCAGGAACTTGGCGTCGCCCTTCTTGATGAGCTTCGCGGCGTCGGCGACCGAGGAAGCGCGGTGATAGTTGACGGAATACATGGTCGTTCCTCCTCAGTGCTTCGTGGCCGAGCGGATCGCCGCCCACACTTTCTGCGGGGTGGCCGGCATGGTCAGGTCTTCCGTGCCTATGGCGTCCGTGATGGCGTTGATGACGGCAGGCGGCGAACCGATTGCGCCCGCCTCGCCGCAGCCCTTCATGCCGAGCGGATTGGACGGCGATGGCGTGTTCGAGGTCGAAACCTTGAACGAAGGCAGGTCGGCGGCACGCGGCATGGTGTAGTCCATGTAGCTCGCCGTCAGCAGCTGGCCGTTGTCGGGGTCATAATACGCGCCCTCCAGCAAGGCCTGGCCAATGCCCTGCGCAATGCCGCCATGCACCTGGCCCTCGACGATCATCGGATTGATGATGTTGCCGAAATCGTCCGCTGCCACGAACTGTACGATCTCGGTCACGCCAGTGTCGGGATCGACCTCGACCTCGCAGATGTAGCAGCCAGCCGGGAAGGTGAAGTTGGCCGGATCGTAGAAGGCCGTTTCCTTCAGGCCCGGCTCCATGCCGCCCGGCAGGTTGTGCGCGGTGTAGGCGGCGAGCGCCACCTGGAACCACGGCACGCTCTTGTCGGTACCGGCCACCTTGAGTGCTCCGTTCTCGATGACGATGTCGCCTTCGTCGGCCTCCATCAGATGGGCGGCGATCTTCTTTGCCTTTGCCTCGACCTTGTCGAGCGCCTTCACGATCGCGCTCATGCCGACTGCGCCGGAGCGCGAACCGTATGTGCCCATGCCCATCTGCACCTTGTCGGTGTCGCCATGGACGATGGAGATGGAATCGAGTGGCACCGAGAGGCGCTCGGCCACCAGCTGGGCGAAGGTGGTTTCATGCCCCTGTCCGTGGCTGTGCGAGCCGGTCAGCACCTCGATGGTGCCCACCGCGTTGACGCGCACCTCTGCCGATTCCCAAAGGCCGACGCCCGCCCCGAGCGAGCCCACCGCTGCCGAGGGTGCGATGCCGCAGGCCTCGATGTAGCAGCTCATGCCGATGCCGCGCAGCTTGCCGCGTTTCGCGGCCTCGGCCTTGCGTTTGGCAAAACCGGCATAGTCGGCCTCTTTCATGGCCGCATCGAGCGAGGCTGCGAAGTCGCCCGCGTCATAGTTCATGATCACCGGCGTCTGGTGCGGGAAGGAGGTGATGAAGTTCTTGCGCCTGAGTTCCGCTGGCGAAATGCCGAACTGACGCGCCGACACTTCCATCATGCGTTCCACGAGGAAGGCAGCTTCAGGGCGCCCTGCCCCGCGATAGGCATCGACGGGGGCGGTGTTGGTGTAGATCGCCTTCACATTCCCATGGATGGCCGGAATGTCATACTGGCCCGAGAGCAGCGTCGCGTAGAGGTAGGTCGGCGTTGCGGACGAGAACAGCGACATGTAGGCGCCGAGATTGGCCATGGTTTCGACCTTGAAACCGAGGATCTTGTGGTTCTCGTCGAACGCCATCTCGGCATGGGTCACATGGTCCCGGCCATGGGCGTCGCACAGGAAACTCTCGCTACGATCCGCCACCCATTTGACCGGCACGCCGGTCTTCTTGGAAGCCCACAGGCAGACGATCTCCTCCGGATAGATGTAAATCTTGGAGCCGAAGCCACCGCCGACATCGGGAGCGATGACGCGCAGCTTGTTTTCCGGCGCGACGTTGTAGAAGGCGCTCATCACCAGGCGCGCGACATGCGGGTTCTGCGACGTCGTCCAGCAGGTGTAGTGGTCTTCGGCCTTGTCGTAATGACCGAGCGCCGCGCGTGGCTCCATGGCATTGGGCACCAGGCGGTTGTTGATGACGTCCATCTTGACCACGTGCGCCGCCTTCTTGAAGGCTGCCTCGGTTTCCTGAACGTTGCCGATCTCCCAATCGAAGATCAGATTGCCTTCGGCTTCGGGGTGGATCTGCGGTGCGCCCTTCCGGACGGCCTCGGTCACGTCGGCGACCGATTTCAGCTCCTTGTAGGTGACCTCCACGGCCTCGGCCGCGTCGCGGGCCTGGGCCTTGGTTTCGGCCACGACGACCACCACCGCGTCGCCGACATAACGCACCTTGTCCACCGCCAGCGGCGACCAGGCGCCCATCTTCATCGGCGAGCCGTCCTTGGAATGGATCATCCAGCCGCAGATCAGGTTGCCGATGCCGTCGGCCTTGAGCTCCTTGCCGGTCAGCACGCCGATCACGCCCGGCATGGCCTGGGCCGCCTTGACGTCGATCTTGCGGATCTGCGCATGGGCGTGCGGGCTGCGCACGAAGACCGCATGCTTCATTCCGGGAACCACCATGTCGTCGACATAGCGCCCGGCGCCGGTGATGAATCTCTTGTCTTCCTTGCGCGCAACGCGTGCGCCGATACCTTCAATGCCCATCAAAGTTCTCCTCCGGAACCTTCAAGAAGCGAAACGCGAAATGTGAATAACGAATGAGGCGGGACGGGCCGGAATCCGGACCATTTCGGCGGGAACGCCAGGAGCCCCTTTAATTCGCTATGCCCTTTTCGCCAGTTCCATTCACGCAGCCGCCTTCGCCCTGCCCGGGGCCTTGCTCTTGCCCTTGGCCATCGCCTTGGAGGCCGCCAGCACGGCCTTAACGATGTTGTGGTAGCCGGTGCAGCGGCAGATATTGCCTTCCAGCTCGGCCCGGACAGTCGCCTCGTCGAGGCCTTCAGGATGGCGGTTGATGATATCCACGGACGCCATGATCATGCCGGGCGTGCAGAAGCCGCATTGCAGCCCATGATTTTCCCGGAACGCGGCCTGCACGGGATGCAGGTCAGTGCCGTCGGCCAGCCCTTCGATAGTGACGACCGTGGAGCCCGAGGCCTGTGCGGCGAGCATTGTGCAGGACTTGACCGCCATGCCGTCGACATGGACGACGCAGGCGCCGCACTGCGATGTGTCGCAGCCGACATGCGTTCCGGTGAGCCCGAGATGCTCGCGCAGAAACTGAACCAGCAGCGTGCGGTCCTCCACCACGCCGCTCACGCGCCGGCCGTTCACAACCAACGATATTTCCGACATGTATCCTCCCTAGGTGCCCTGGCTGCCGCGGCCCGGCGGGACCGAGGACAGCGTTTGTTCGAACCCTGCAAGATGCAGCATAAGTACAATTCGTATTGCCCACAAATCGAGAATGCAGGCCGCACAAGAGCCCGTATATTGTACTTTCGGATACGGCCCGCGCGCGCAGGCATTGCCAAAGCTGCCGCATGCGTCAACAATGCGCGCCGTGTGCGCCAACGACGTGCGGGGAGGCACGTCCTAGGCCAGCTTGGGGGAGGAACTGCGCTGGTCTGTTCACGAACAAGCTATACTTGCGGGCTGTCGGCCCTGGCCTCCGACGATGCCGATGCGGGTGAATTCGCGCGCGCGGTGGCCGCGGAATCGTCCGCCATCAATGCCGGTTTCGCGCTACTGTTCTTCTCGCAATCGCTGATGGATGCGAGTTCACTCGCGACGGCGCTGAAACACCATGCGCCAGGGCTCGCCTATGCCGGCTGCTCGACTGCCGGCGAGATCACGCCCGACGGGCTCGAGAACGGCCATGTCGTGGCCATTCTGTTTCCTGAGAGCTCCTTCACCGCAGTCAGCACCGTGGTGCGTGACCTCTCCTCGTCCGGCATGGACTACGTGGCCGGCGAGGTCGAGGGCCTGCGCCGCAGGCTGTACGGCCATGCAGGCTCTCGCGCCAGCAACTTGTTCGCGCTTTGCCTCATCGATGGCCTTTCCTTCGCAGAAGAGGCGGTGACCTCGGCGTTGCACTGGGGCCTCGACGACATCCCGCTGATCGGCGGCTCGGCCGGCGACGACCTGAAATTCGAGACCACCACGCTGATCTCGGACGGCCATGTTGGCAGCGACTGCGCCATCGTCATCCTCATCGCCACCGACATTCCCTTCCGTGTCTTCAAGACGGAAAACTTCGTTCCCACCGGCGACAAGCTGGTGGTGACCGCCTCGGACCCGGAACGGCGCATCGTCCATGAATTCAACGCGGGCGTGGCGGCAGTGGAGTTCGCAGCCGCGGTCGGCATCATGCACGACGCTTTGACGCCGCTGAGCTTCGCCTCGCATCCGGTGGTGGTGAAGGTCGGCGGAGAGTATTACTGCCGTTCCATCCAGAAGGTAAATCCAGACGGCTCACTGTCCTTCTACTGCGCCATAGACGACGGCATCGTGCTGTCGATCGCCGAACCGACGGGAATGGTGGAATCGACCCGCAAGGCCTTGGAGAATGTCAGCGAGAGCCTGGGCGGGATCGACATGATCCTCGGCTTCGACTGCGTGCTGCGACGGCTCGATGCCCGCAATCGGCAGGTGTTCCGCGACATTTCGGAACTCTACCGCGCCAACCGGGTCATCGGTTTTGGAACCTATGGCGAGCAATATCGTTCCATGCATCTCAACCAGACGTTCACCGGCATCGCCTTCGGTCAACGACAGGCGGCCGAATAGCAGGCAGTCAAAAATGCCCATCCGCGACATACGCGACGCCGAGAGACTCAGGAAGATCAACCAGGCGCTGATCTCGCGAGTCGAGCGTTCGATGGACCAGCAGGGCAACGCCTTCTCCCTGTTCCAGACTGCCATCAACCTGGAAAACCAGGTGCGCAGCCGCACGGAGGAACTGCGTGCCACGCTGCGCCGGCTCGAGGTCTCTAACATCGACCTCGCTGTTGCCAAGGAGAGCGCCGAACGCGCCAATGTCTCGAAGACACGGTTCCTCGCCGCCGCCAGCCACGACATCCTGCAGCCACTCAATGCCGCCCATCTTTCAGTATCGGCGCTGGCCGAGATCCAGACCACCGAGGAAGGCCGCAAGCTGGTGCGGCAGGTGGAGCGTTCACTGAATACGATGGAGGATCTTCTCCACACGCTGCTCGACATCTCCAAGCTGGACGCGGGCGTGGTGGAGACGAGCATCAACGACGTTCCGCTGGAACCGCTGTTCTCGTCGCTCAAGTCCGACTTCCAGCCGCTGGCGACCCAGAAGGGGCTGAAGCTCAAGTTCCTCTCAACCAACGCCGTGGTGCGCTCGGACCGGACGCTGCTGCGCCGCATCGTGCAGAACATCGTGTCGAACGCGATCCGGTACACGCGCAATGGTGGCGTTCTGGTTGGCGCACGCCGTCGCGGCGAGATGATCAGGATCGAAGTGGCGGATACCGGCTGCGGAATTCCCGAAGACCAGCGAGAGGCAATCTTCGAGGAGTTTCATCGCTGTGCCGGTTCGGCCGACGCCGACATTTCGGGCGGCGGCCTGGGGCTCGGCCTGTCGATCGTGCGCCGCATGACCACCGCCCTGAACCATCCGATCACCCTCTCCTCCGTGGTCGGGCGCGGCACGGTGTTCCATCTCGACATACCGGTGGCCGAGACCGTATTTACCTTCGCCGACACCGCCTCAACCGAACCGGAGCGGCCACGCGGTTACGGCCTGTTCGGCACCAAGGTGCTTCTGGTCGAGGACGATCCGGATGTCCTCGATGCGATGACGGCGCTGCTGGAACGCTGGCAGTGCACGGTCCGCACTGCGGCTTCCACTGCCGAGACGCTGCGAGCGCTGGGCGATACAGCCTGGATTCCCGACATCGTCATCGCCGACCAGCATCTGGAGGGCGGCGACCTGGGCAGCGTCACCGTTTCCTCGGTTCGGCAGTATCTGAACCGCGACGTGCCCGCCTTGATCATCACCGGTGACGCCTCGGAAGACGTGACGCTCACAGCGCGCACGGCTGGGGTGGAACTGATGCGCAAGCCACTGAAACCTGCGCAACTGAGGGCGCTGCTGGCGCATCTGCTGGCGTAATCGCCCATCTCCCGAATGGGAACAAGGCCTTAAAACCCCGATTGCTCGCGGAAAAGGTCCACATTGTCGAGCTTCGACACCTCGATCACCGCCTGGGTGCGGCTGTAGACGTTGAGCTTGCGCAATATCTCCGAGACATGCGCCTTCACCGTGGTCTCGCCCACCTGGAGTTCGAAGGCGATCTGCTTGTTGAGTAGGCCCTGGCGCAGCATCTGCAGCACGCGCAATTGCTGCGGCGTCAGCTTGGCGAGCCGCCGCACCATCTCGGCACGGTCGGCGCTTTCGGGGTCGAGCGCCTCGGGCTTGTAGTTCTCCGGCACATGCACCGCGCCTTCCATGACCGAGCGGATGGCGGCGGCAAGGTCGCTCTTGCGCACGGATTTCGGGATGAAGCCGGCCGCCCCGTAAGACAGCGCCTCCGAGATGATCTTCGGCTCCTCGTGGCCGGAGACCACCACCACCGGCAGACGCGGATGGTGGGTGCGAAGCTGCAAAAGCCCTTCGAAGCCATGGACGTCGGGCATGCTCAGGTCGAGCAGCGCGAGGTCGAACGGCTTGGGGCCGGCCAATAGGTCCAACGCCTCTGCTATGGATCGCGCCTCGACCGTATCCACGTCCGGATAGGCCATGCGCACTGCGCTGTGCAGCGCCTCGCGGAATAGCGGGTGATCATCGATGATAAGGAACCGGGCTTTGTCGTTGGCAGCGCTCATGGCCAACACTCCGTCATGCCAATGCAGGAATCAAGGCAGCTCGCGCGCCGGGGGCGCCGGCCGGAAAGATTATCTTTTCCATGTCCTCGATTCATGTCCTGTTTCGAGAGTAGCCGAGGGCGGCACAAGCGATTATTGGCAAATAGTATATCGGACCGCCCTGCCCGCACTCCCCGTCGCGCGGCGAACGGCGGCATCAGGGAGGCCTGGCTGATGGACGAAATCGTCCTGCACAACTATTTCCGTTCCTCGACGTCCTACCGGGTGCGCATTGCGCTGGAGATGAAGGGTCTGAGATACACCTACGTCGCCCATCACCTGCGCCATGGCGAGCATCGCGATCCGGCCTACCTCGCCATCAACCCGCAAGGGCTCGTGCCAGCGCTCGTCTGGAGCGACGGCCACGTGCTGACCCAATCGCTGGCGATCATCGAGTTTCTCGACGAAATGGTGCCAGAGCCGCCGCTGCTGCCGCCGGATCCGCTCGGGCGGGCGCGGGTGCGCATGCTCGCCCAGATGATCGCATGCGACATCCACCCTGTGAACAATCTGCGCATCCTCACCGAATTGCGCATGCGGTTCGGCGCCAGCGACGACGATGTCGCCAACTGGTTCCGGCACTGGGTCAACGAGACCTTCCGACCGCTCGAGAAGATGTTGGACGAGAGCCCGGAGACCGGCCGCTTCTGCCATGGCGACACGCCCGGTCTCGCCGACATTTGCCTCGCAGCGCAGGTCGCCAACAACGCCCGCTTCGACGTCGACATGCTGCCCTACCCGGCCATCTCGCAGGTCGTGGCCAACTGCATGGAGTTGCCGGCTTTCATCAAGGCCGCGCCACAGAACCAGCCCGACGCCGAGTAGGGTCCATCAAGCCTGCGCCGACTTCTTGCGGCGCTCGTAGAGCATGACCAGCGTCTCGGCGATCAGCGCCGGGCGCTCTTCGCCCTCGATCTCGACCTCGTTGTGGGCCTTCATCAGATACTGGCCGGGTCCGCAGTCTTCGACCGACAGCAGGGTCGAACGCAGGCGAATGCGCGATCCGGCGCGGACCGGCGCGATGAACCGCACCCGGTCGAGCCCGTAATTGAAGGCGGCCTGCGTGTTTTCGGGAACCGCGCCGATCTCCTGTCCCAGGGCGCCGATGATCGACAGCGTCAGATAGCCGTGCGCGATGGTACTGCGAAAGGGACTGCGCCGTCGGGCGCGCTCCACATCGACGTGGATCCACTGACGATCGCCGGTGCACTCGGCGAACTGGTCGATCCGGCTCTGGTCGACGGTGACCCAGTCCGACACGCCGAGTTCCTGGCCTGCCATCTCCTTGAGCATGGCAAATGTCAGGGCCGGCTTCGACATCTTCCTCTCCGCAAATCAACGCCCGCAGGCGTCAGCCATACGAGGCTTCCGGCCCGGCAATCGCGGGCTGCTTTAATCTTCTGCTAGCAGCTTCGCTCGCGCGACAAAAGGTTCAAGTCTCCGCGCTCGCTTCTTTTTGACGCTGCGTCATGCCGGCGACACGAGCCGCAGCGCATCAGCGAGCCAGGCACGCCGCATCGAGGTCGCCAGCCCGCGTCAGGCCACAGAGTGCAAGCGTCAGGTCGAATTCCCCCACGACGTTGCGGATGACCTCGCGCACCCCCGCCTCCCCGGCCAGCGCAAGGCCATAGACATACGGCCGTCCGACCAGCACGGCGCGCGCACCCAATGCCAGAGCCTTGGCAACGTCGGCGCCCGAGCGGATGCCGGAATCGAACAGCACCGGCATGTCGCCCGCGGCCACCACCACCGCCGACAGCGCGTCGAGGGTCGCCGTCTCGCCGTCGACCTGGCGGCCGCCGTGATTGGAAACGACGATGCCGTCGACGCCGTGTTCGCGCGCCGCTTTCGCGTCGTCCGCATGGCGCACGCCCTTGAGCAGGATCGGCAGTCTGGTCATTTCGCGCAGGCGGGCGATGTCGCTCCAGCAGAGATCGGGCCGCGAATAGGTCTGCGTGAAATGCGCGACGGCCGCGCGCATCCTGCCCATGGGCAGGTCGAATTCCTTGCCCTTCCGGCGCATGCTGAGGGCCGCCCCGATGATGCCGAGCCCACGTGGCCGGAAGCCGGTTTCGGGTGGGCTGGCCGGGATCTGCCGGCGAAACACCGGATCGCTCAGATACTGCGCCAGCCCCAGCCCGCGCAGGAATGGCAGATAGGCAAGATCGAGGTCGCGCGGCCGCCACCCGAGCAAGGTGGTGTCGAGCGTCACGACAATGGCCTCGCAGCCGCATTTCTCGGCGCGTGTCACGAGCGAACGCACGAATTCATCGTCGCTCGACCAGTAAAGCTGGAACCAGCGCGGCGCCTCGCCCATCGCGGCCGCGCAGGTCTCCATCGGCACCGAGGCCTGATTGGAAAAGATGTATCCGATCCCCTCCGCCGCCGCGGCGCGCGCCACGGCAAGGTCGGCCTGCGGGTGCGCCATCTCGAGAACGCCGACCGGAGCAAGCAGGATCGGCGCGCGGTGGCTGCGCCCGAACAGCGTCACGGAGAGATCACGGCGGGAAACGTCGCGCAGCACGCGCGGCACGAATGAACGGCGCTCGAAGGCGGCGCGGTTCGCGCGCATGGTCGCCTCCATCCCCGCCCCGCCGACCACATAGGCGGCAGTCTGGACTCTAATCGACCGCATCGCGCGCCGTTCCAGTTCGTCCGGCGCAACGGGTATGCACGGCCGTGCGCCACCGACGCCCGTAACGTAAATCTCGGTCTGGCGCAGTCGACCTGGCGCAGCAGCCGGCAGCATGCCGGCCGGTTGGTTGTCCATCGTTCCCCCCTCAGGCCAACGCTATTTCTTTTCGTAGCCGCGACGGATTTCCTCCATCGCATCGTGGATGCGCTGACGCAGTATGTCGAAAGATTCGGTGCCGGACTTCCTGACGATATCAGCGGCTTCGCCGGCATTCTTTACGGCGGCCTCGAAGGAGTGGCGGGCAAGCTCCGCCTGCTTGGTCATCATTTCCTGCGGATTTCCTGCGCGGAAGCTTTGGCCCATGTCGGTAATCTCCCGCAGCGTCTCCTGGAAAATCTCACGCTGCTTGCTCATCAGTTCTGCCGCGCCAGTTGCCGAGGCGCTGGCTGCCTTCTGCAGAGCCTCGAGGTTGCGGCGGTTGTGATCGAGGATGGCGTCGACATCGACGCGCGGCATCTTCAATGCATCGCCAAGCTGGCTGAACATGTCGGTGAAATTGTCGGACTCGGGTTTCTTGGCCATTCCTGTCCTCCTCTGTGCTCCGGCGGAGCTGTCAGTCAGAATAGAGGCCCGAGGACGAAGGTCAATTCGCCAGGAGGAGTAGTTCGCCCACGTAGAGAGCCAACCCGGCCATGCCGCCGATCAGCATGCCGTTGAAGCGGATATATTGCAGGTCACGGCCGATGTTCATTTCCATCAAACGAGTCAACTGCGCCAGATCCCAGCGCTTGACCTGGTCGGCGATGAAGCCGGAGACGCCGCTCTTCTGGCTTTCGACGAAAGCGGCCAGCGCCACGACGAAACCCTGGTTCATGTCGGCGCGGATCGCCTCGTCATGAGCGAGATTGCGGCCGACTTCGACGAACATGCCGGCTAGATGGGCGCGGATCTTCGAGTCTTCTGCTGCCGCGTCCTGCTCGATCAGGCTGCGCAGGCTTTCCCACACGTCGCCGGCGATCGCCCTGAGTTCGGGCCGCGCGAGGAAGTCTCGCTTCATCGCCTCGGCGCGGCGGGCATAGGCTCTGGAAGTGCGCAGGTCGCCTATGAATTTGTGTACGAAGCGGTCGAATTCATGCCGCATCGGATGGTCGGGATCATGGCGCACCTCCTCCAAGAGAGAGCCGGCGGAAGCGACGATCTTCTTCAGGAGATAAGCGTCGGCGCGGAACAAATTGAACAGCGAGGGCAGCTCCTTGCGGATCTTTTCGCGCATGGCCGTCAGCGCTTCCTCGTCGGACAGGAAGCGGCCGACTATCCTGGTGAACTGGTCGAACAGCTTCTGATGCCGGCGATCCTCCGTGAAGGCTGACAACAGTTCGGCCGCAAGGGGCGCAACCCGCACCTTGTCGAGTTCGGCCACCATGCGTTCAGCCACGAGGTTCCGAAGGCCGGAACGGTCGATCGCCGCAAGCGTCTGCGGCACGAGCCGCGCTACGAAGCGCGACAGCGCCTCAGCGCGTTGCAGGTCGGACAGCCAGTCGGCCACGAGCGCGGCGAAATCCACCTCGTTCAGCTTCTCACGCACCGGGCCGGGCGCCAGGAAGTTGACCTCGATGAAGCGGCCGAGATTATCGGCGATGCGGTTCTGGTTGGCGGGAATGATGGCGGTGTGGGGGATGGGCAGGCCGAGCGGCCGCTTGAACAGCGCCACCACCGCGTACCAGTCGGCCAGGCCGCCGATCGTGGCGGCCTCGGCGAATGCCGCAACGAAGCCCAGCCACGGATAGCGCGGCTGGAACAGCTTCGCGACCGCAAACACGATCACGCACAGGCACAGCGCGCCGGTGGCGATGAGCTTGGTGCGCCGGAGTGCTGCGAGCTTGGCCGCATCGTCGCGAAAGCCGGTAGCGATGGTATTCTCGGATGGCATGGGCGGTCCCGGTGGCGAATGAAAGCTAGACTAGCATTCGCTTCAGGCTGTGCCACCTGCCCTGGTAGCAGCGCTCAGGCCATCCTGGGCCCCAGGCTCAGGAATGCATAAGGACCACGGCGGGCGGCATCACCGGGACGCCAGCCCGCCTAGCCGTCCCGAAAGGGTCGGAAGCTGCCTTGGTAAATGCAGGTGCCGGCGGTTCGAGTTCTATGACGCCGACCGTCTCGCCGGCATCAAAAGAGAGCGACGCATGGAACCTTCGCGCCAGCGCCTTCATCGCCTCGTTCTGCGGATGGGTGGTGACCAGGAGCCTCGTGTAGCCCAGCCAGCGCGCATTCCCGATCAGCCGCTCGAACAGGCGGCCGCCGATGCCGCGGTGCTGAAGCGGCCGCTCGACGCTGAACGCGATCTCGCCCGTCGGCTCGTCGATTTCCGGTCGCTCATGCAATTCGGCTGCGCCCAGAACCTGATCGTCCTCGACATAGCCGATGACAGTGGTGCCCTTGGCAAAGCAGCGGTCGGCATAGGTTGAGACAAAATTATCGTCCGCAAAGCCGTTGAAGCGGTCGCGCCGGCTTGCCGTGTCGAGACGCAGCAGGTGATCGCGAAAGCGTGGCAGGTCCGAAGGCCTGAGTTGCCGTATGATGCCCGTGAGCGGGACGGCGTTGGATGCAGATTTCTGCATGTCGTGTTCCTCGTGGGCTCCTCCCGCGAGTCTACGACTCTTGACGCCGCGTATATTGTGCACTGCAACACGAAATGCAAGCTTTTCTTACGTAAAAGTCAATTGCATGGATCTCTGTCGCCGAGAGCACGCCCCGACCACGGCCTTTTGTGGTCGCCGTGGCGGCAACGGCACCATAACTTGACAAGCCACGGAAAGTATCGTCGTTACCAATCTGGAATTAATCCAAACCGCACGCCATATTCGGGGTGAACGAAGCGATCCTCCGGATCGAGTCGATATAGTGCTGGACCCTTCTACGGTCGCGTTCTGCGTCCATGCCCCGGCCAGCATTCGCGAAGGAACCACCATGCGGCTCACCCGCCAGACCAATTACGCGATACGCATCCTGATGTATTGCGCCGCCAACAACGACCGGCTCAGCCGGATCCCCGAGATTGCGCAGGCATATTCGGTGTCGGAGCTGTTCCTGTTCAAGATCTTGCAGCCCCTGGTCGAACACGGCCTGGTGGAGACCGTTCGCGGGCGCCACGGCGGCGTGCGGCTCGGCCGCCCGGCCGACAAGATCACCCTGTTCGACGTCGTGCGCGTGACGGAAGAGAATTTCGCCATGGCCGAATGCTTCGAAAACGATGCGGCAGAATGCCCGCTCATCGACAGCTGCGGCCTGAACTCGGCCCTGCGCGAAGCGCTGAACGCCTTCTTCGCGGTGCTCGCCAAGCATACGATCGACGATCTGGTGAAGGCGCGACCCAATGTCCGCGCGCTGCTCGGTATTGATGAGCTTGCCGACCGCCGCGCACCGGCTGCGTAAGCCAACCGATCGCTGGAAAAGCAAAGGCCGCGACCTTCTGGGCGCGGCCTTTTTGATTTGAGGGCGAATGCGAGTTCTGAACCGCCACCATGCTGCTCGCCTTTCACCCGCTGAGCCGAAACAAGAACCTGACCCGCCCATGTGAAAGGAAAACGACATGTATATCGCCATGAACCGCTTCAAGGTGCAGAAGGGTTCGGAGGAAGCCTTCGAGAGCGTCTGGAGAAACCGCGATTCCGCGCTCTCGGAGATGAAGGGTTTTCGCGAGTTCCACCTTCTGCGCGGGCCGATCAACGAAGCGGAAGGCTATACGTTGTTCGCATCGCACGCGGTCTGGGAGAGTCAGGAAGACTTCCTCGCCTGGACGAAATCGGAGAATTTCCGCGCCGCGCACAAGAACGCCGGCTCAAACAAGCCGCTCTATATAGGCTCCCCTCAGTTCGAAGGTTTTTCGGTCGTCGAAGGCGCATGAGACATCCCTGACATGCTGCCGCGCTTCGGCGACTGTTCACCTGCTGAGGCGTGAGCCAGCCGCCTGCGGCCGCCCGGCGCACGAAGCATGCCGAGGGCGGATGGCGGCAGGGGAAGCTCCATGCTGCCGGCGACGGCGGTGGCAACAGAATTGCTGTTCTGGGTCAGGAGCGAATAGCGCAGACCCTGGCCTGCAATGCGCCTCACGGCTTCCAGGCCTGCCTCCCAGCGTCATGCAATCTCGTCCGGACTTGCCTCGAGCAGCAGCAACGAGCGGGATGTCGGGCGCAGATAGAATTCGGGATAACGAACAGGATCGTGGCGGGCATAATCCGTCTCCACGGCCGTCAGCCGGCCGACGATTGCGCGATAGTTGAAGCTGCCGTCCGGATTGACCGCCCCGCCGTTGATCTCGAACAGCGGCGTGCCGCTCGCGTCGGTCCAGACCAGAAAATTGTGGTTCGGTATGCCGCCGAAACACGGTATCGGGTAGCAGCCGACCAGGACGTGATGGTTCATCATTGGGCCTTGCGTCCGGTTCAAACGCGGAGCGCCATTCTGTCGCCTGTCCTGCCGGCAACGCAATAGCATTCCGGATGGCATCCGTCACCGGACGACAAAGTGCCGGCGCTATCCGCGCCGCGCGACGAAGATGCCGGCAAGAACGACGATGCCACCCAGCACCTGCGCCGCGCCGAGCGGCTCACTCAGAAGAATCCACGCCAGGACCGCGGCCACGACCGGTTGGATCAGCAGGGTCAGCGATGAGAATGCCGGCGGCAGCCAGGCCAGCGCATAAATGATCAGCCCCTGCCCGCTGGCATGGGTAAACCAGCCAAGCCCCAACAGGATGGCCCAACCGTAGAAGGTGAGCGGGATAAAACTGCTTTCCATGAAAAGCGCGATGGGCAGCAGGCAGATTCCGGCCGATACCGTCGTCCACAGCATGGCGGTCAGCGTCGAGAAGCGGCTGCGCAGCCGTGCCAGTGACAACAGGTAGCCGGCATAGAAAATGGACGCCACGAGCGCCGTTGCATCGCCGGCGAGATTGCCGTCGGCCGACGGCCCGTCGCCCCCCTTGAGGACCACGACCCCGACCATCGACAGCGCCAGGCCGGTCAGGAAGACGCGGCTGATGGGCGTGCGGAAAAGCAGCCAGCTTCCAAGGGTCACGAAGATCGGAGCCATGTTGGTGAACAGCGTGGCGTTGGCCACCGACGTCATGTGCAGCGAGAGGTGCCACGCCACCAGGTCGCCTGCCAGCATCACGCCGGGGACAATCAGCGCCAGGCATTCCGACAGGCTGGCCGGCCGCATCGCCTGCGCGCGGGAAGACGATGTCGCCCCCGACCAGGCCATCAGCGGCAGGAGTGCCAGCGCCACGCGCCAGAATCCGGTCGCCAGCGGCCCGACCTCCGAAACGCGCACGAATATCGGCGAACAACCGATGGTGAAGCCACCGAGCACGAGGGCTGCCAGCGCCAGGCGTTGGGAAGCGGGCTTGGCGCTTGTTGCGGTGACTGCGCTCATGGGAACAAAACTCGTCGAATTAGGTGCCGGCCGATGATGACCGGCCACCAACTAGCGCGGTCTCGCCGAGGGAGGCTCGGCCAAGCCCGCCAAAGCGGAGGGCCAGAGCCGAGAGGCGGCATCGTCCAAAAGAAAGAAGACGCCGCTCATGCGGCGCCTTCGCAAATCCATGCCTACTCATTCGCGAGGACTTACAGCCTTTCGGCTCAGTAGTCGATCACGTCCTCGAGCGCGTAGTGCTTGACCGTCTTGCGGTTGGCGATCAACTCGTCGACCGTCGGCTTGCCAGTCATCGCGCGCGAGATGGCAAGCTTCGTCGCCTCGTAGTTGGTGCGATAGAGATCCTTCTTGTCGAGGTTCTCGTCCTCGGCGCAGCGCGGATCTAGCCAGATCATGATGATCATGCACAGCTCGTCGGCCTCGTCCTTGGGCAGGATGCCCTCGGCAAGGCAGTCGACGATGGCATCGCCGGTAGCCGCCTGCACGACGCCGCCGAGCAGTTCCGCATAGGCCATGTTCTTGATGGTGACCTTGGTGGTCATCATCGTGGCCGGGCGCACGAGCTGGTTGAGGTCGCGCACCACGAACATGCGCGTGTGGCCCTTCACCTGCCCCATCATCGAGGCGAATGCCTGCCCCACGGGTCCCCTGACGGAGCCGATCAGAACCTCGGGCATGGCGTCCGTCGCCTGCCCTTCCGCTGCCAGCACCGTCGCCTCGCCCGTGCGAAACCAAATATCAGTCATGCTCAATCCTTTCCTCACTTCCGCGCGGACCTTAGCGAGGTCCACCTGCAGGGTCCAGTTATCAAAGCGACCTGTCGTGGCGATTACGGACAGGGATTGCCGACACGCTGGTGGATGTCATCGACCGCCGTCTGCATCTCTTCGGTCCACGCCACCTCGGCCGAATTGAGCGCAACTTCCAGCTGCGACAAAGAGGTCGCGCCGATGATGTTGGAGGTGACGAACCAGCGGCTGGTGACATAGGCATTGGCGAAGAGCGCCGGCTCCATGCCGAAGCTGCGCGCGAGCTCGTTGTAGGCAAGGAGGGCTTCCGCTGCCTGGGGCTTCTGGTAGCGCTGGCCGCGATCGAACAGCGTGGAGCGTGCGCCTTCCGGCCGGACGCCGTGGTCGTACTTGCCGGTCAGGTAGCCCTGCGCCAGCGGCGAATAGGCAAGCAGGCCGATCTCCTCGCGGTCGCACACCTCGGCGAGATTCACCTCGAATGTGCGATTGACGAGATTGTAGGCGTTCTGGACCGAAGCGACGCGCGGCCCTGCGCCCCGTTCGCTTTCAGCGATGAAGCGCATGATGCCCCAGGAACTCTCGTTGGAAACACCGAAATGCCGGATCTTGCCGGCCTTCACCAGCTCGCCAAAGACGGCGAGCGTCTCGGCGATGGACGTTTCGTCGGCCAGGCGTTCGGCCGGCGCCGTGCCCACGCGCGTCGGGTTGGCACCCCAGGCGATAGGCCGTTCGGGGAAATGGATCTGGTAGAGATCGATATAGTCGGTCTGGAGCCTGCGAAGCGACTTGTCGATGGCGTCGACAATGTCGGCGCGCACCAGCTTCGACGGGCGACCGTCGCGATACCAGTCACTGTCGGTGCGGCCGACAACCTTGGAGGCCAGAACCACGCGGTCGCGGTTGCCGCGCGCCTTCATCCAGTTGCCGATATAGGCCTCGGTGCGGCCTTGCGTCTCCGCCTTCGGCGGGATCGGGTACATCTCGGCGGTATCGAGGAAATTGACCCCACGCGACAAGGCAAGGTCCATCTGTGCGTGGCCTTCGGCCTCCGTGTTCTGCTGGCCCCAGGTCATGGTGCCGAGGCAGATCTTCGAGACGGAAAGATCGGTGCGGCCAATGCGGCGCTGCTGCATGGAAAATCTCCGAACTGGAAACGGCGCGCGGCCGCGCAGGAAACGAGTCGCTGCATAACCGATGATCGGCGGGCACTCCAGTGCGAGGATCGCTTAGCGCTTGGGCGCCTTGGCAGCGCGCCGCTTGGCGTCGTCGATCAGCATGTTGGCGACCTGCATGCGCACCATGGCGCGCTGGCGCAGATGCGGCGCGACGCGGTCGGGATGATTGTGGAAGGCGAAGATTCGCCGCAGCCTGCTGAAATCGGCGCTTGCCTTGGCCGTGGCCAGATCCAATTCGCGGGCGATCGCCTCGGGGTCGACCGAAGGAAGCTCCTCCTCCGCTTCGACCCGTTCGGCGGCCTCCGCACGTTCTGCGGCAAGAGCGTCGAGACTGGCAAGCAGGGCCGCAAAGCCGGCCTCGAAGTTCTCGCTCGCCTCGCGATATTCGGCTGCACCTGCATCGCTGGTGACCTTGATCCGGCCTGAATAGAGCTCGTCGGCTACAGACAGATAGTCGAACGGAATCGATGGCTTGGGCGAGATTTCCTCAGACCGCGCATGGGCGACGAAGAGGTCGTCTAGCAGCGAAGCGAAATCGCGATCGGTGTTGGTCCCCAAGACAGCCCCCTTGCGCCGTCACTGAACGACCGGCATGCGCCCCGACACTATCCAGCGCTCGTTAAAAATGACTTGGCGCCGCGAGAAGAAATTTAGGGTCAGATCATTCGTCCACCGAACCGTCCGTAAGGACTTGAACGTCACGACCCTGCCGTATTCCGCCGGAAGTACTGATCAATCGAATCGAAGGGCTTCGCGCAATGAAACGACTTCTGCCAGCCGTTACGGCCTCGACCATGGCCTGCAGCGCCGCACTGGCCGCCGAGCCGGCTTATCTGGACAACCGTTCGGACGCCACCTCGCTGGTGCGCTCGTTCTACAACGCGGTGAGCCGGCACGAATATGCGCGCGCCTGGAGCTATTTCGGCGAGGCAAAGCCCACCCAGGACTTCCAGGATTTTGTCGATGGCCTCAAGGATACGGAGGAAGTGCGCGTCGTCGTTGGCGAGGCTGGTTCCGAGGGCGCCGCCGGAAGCGTGTATTACTACGTCCCCGTCGCCGTCCTCGCTCGCGCGAAGGAAGGTGGCGAGAAAGTCTTTGCAGGCTGCTACACGGCGCGGCTCGCCAATCCGCAACTCCAGGCCGAGCCGCCCTTCGTGGGACTTCACATCGAGAAGGGCGATCTGAAGGCGAGCGACAAGCCGCTGGAGGAATCCCTGCCCGCAAGCTGCGGTGACGTACCGGCACCTGCCCCGAAGGACACGGTACTCGAACAGGCCAAGGCCGCCTTTGCCGCTACGCATGTCGAACAATGCAATTCGCTGGCGCCGGGACAGCCGGAAGACGCCATCAAGCCGGAAGACTACACGATCACCTATCATGACAGCCAGGAAGGTGCGGCCGGCCCCGAGCGCAAGGCGCGGTTGTTTCGCTTCTTCTGCACGGCGGGCGCCTACAACCAGATCCACGTCTACTATCTGGCCGACGATGCACGGGGCGTGCGCGAACTCCACTTCGCCACGCCCGAACTCGACATCCACTACGAGAACAACAATCCTGAGGGAGCGGTCGAGGCCATCAACATCATCGGCTTCCGCGCCGAGAACGCTCTGATCAACTCGTCCTATGACGAGCAGGCCCACACCATCACCTCCAACGGCAAGTGGCGCGCCAAGGGCGACGCCTCGTCGAACGGCACCTGGCTTTTCCGCAACGGCGATTTCAGCCTAGTGCAATACGACGTCGACGCCACCTATGACGGCATCGTCGATCCCCAGACCATTCTGGACTACAACTCGGCGCCCTGATCCTCGGAAGTCCGCAGCGAGAAAATCACTGCTTGAGCGACAGCATCCAGTTCAGAACGCCGCGCCAGTCGGTCATCCGGATCGGGGTGCCGTGCGTGCCGGTCTCGAAACGCACGAAACGTGTCGGATAGCCGGGCGATTTGGCCGAGATCGAGCGGAAGAATGCCTCCTGGTTCTCGACCGGGAACACCGTATCGTGGCTGCCCTGCCCAAAGAACACCGGTACCTTGCGCTTGAAGGCCGCGCTGGTGAAAAAGCTCTCGTCCCACAGCGAGCCGAGCAACAGCAGGCCAGAAAGCCTCGGCGCCACCGTCTTGTCGCCGGCGAGCTTCCAGCACAGCGCCCCACCCATCGAGCCGCAGGCGACGAAGACAGGCGCGCCCGGCGACGCTTCAGCGTAATGGGCGATGAGCGCGGCGATCTGCGACGTGCCCTTGTCGCCGAAATCGGGAAAATCCGGCGAGAGATAAAGGCCGCCATTTTCGGCCATCAGGTTCTTCACCCGGTTGAAATTGCCGCCGAAGGTGAAGTCGTCGACGCCCTGCTTACGGCTGCCACCCTGCCCGTGCAGGTAGATGACGATCAGTTTCGCGCCCTTCTGCGTGCCCACCGCGAAGTGGCGGACGTCGCCGGCATCAGTCTTGAGCACAAGGTCCTGCTGCACACCGCGCACGCCGGTCGAGACATATTTGCCCTGAACACGCCTCTCGGGAATCTGGTCGCGCCCGTTGATGTCGCGCATTTCGCGATAGTCGACCACCGTGTAGGCGCCGCCATCGCCTGTGGAAAGGATGCCCGGATAGGCAAAAAGGTCGTCCTTGAAGGGCGCAAGCGCAGGTCCCTGCGCCAGCGACAGCGAAGGCATTGCAAGCGTCATCAGCCCTGCCAGCAGGGCCCTGCGCCATCGGACCGGAAATGTCATGCGTGTTGCGTCCCCGCTTACGTGTCCTGAAGCGCGCCGCCGGCGTTTTCCATCGCGTCGCGCGTATCGACGTCGAGAACGGCCCCTGGCCCGATCTCGACATCGATGACGTTGGCCCCCTCGGCCTCAACGATATGCCTTGCGCCGGTGTCGCCCTGCAAGCCTGCAACCGCAGGAAACAGCGAACGGGGCAGCAGCACCGGATTGCCGCGCCGGCCTTCGTGAGTGGCGCGCAAGATCGGGCGGCCGCCGGCTGCCTTGAACGCGTCGACCATGCGGTCGAGGTCGTCGGTGGTGATGCCCGGCATGTCTGCGAGCACGATCAAGGCGCCCGCAATATCGGCCGGCAGCGCTGCAATCCCCGCCTTGAGCGACGACGATAGGCCGGTCGCATAGTCCGGATTGTGGACGAATTTCACGTCGAGCCCGGCAAGGACCGCCTCGACACGCTCGCGTTCATGGCCGGTCACGACGACGGTAACCGCCGCGTGGCTCGCCACCGCGCGCTCGGCGGTGCGACGGATCAGCGGCCGGTCGCCGAACAGCGCCATGAGCTTGTTGGGGCCGCCCATGCGACTGGAGCGGCCGGCGGCAAGCACCACCACGCCAACCCGCACAGGCGCCGGCTTTTCGCGCGCCTCGCGCGGCTGCGGTCGCGTCGGGATTTCCATCAGAAGGCCGCCCACCCCCATGCCGGCGATGTCCATGGCTGAGACGGGGAGGCCTGCGATGACGCGGTCCAGAACCCAGTCGAAACCGTTTTCCTTGGGGCTGCGGGCACAACCCGGCGCGCCGATGACAGGCTTGCCGTCGATCTCGCCGATCACCAGGAGGTTGCCCGGATCGACCGGCATGCCGGCGCGAATGACCTGTCCGCCGGCCTTGGCGATCGCGGCCGGGATGACGTCCTCGAAATCGCACATGGCCGAGGCGCCGAACACCAGGACCATGTCGTTGTCGCGCACCAGCGCCTCAACCGCCTCGGCCACCGGCGCAGTCTCGTGCGGCGTGCGCCGCTCCTCCGTGATCTCGCTTCGCGAGCGCGCCAGACGCTCGACCGTGATCGCGGAGGTCTTGTCGAGCACGCTGTCCTTGATTCCAGGCAGAACTGTCTGGATCATGCCCACGCGCAGCGCGCGGAACGGTTTTATGGCAAAGGCCTCGCGCCCCGTGCACAGCGCCACCACCTGCTCCACCAGTTCGCCGGCGACGGCGAAGGGGATGATCTTCACGGTGGCGACCATCTGCCCGGCCTGCATCTCGGCATAATCAGGCACAGTGGCCAGCGTTATCGCCGGATCGACGGCGTTGACCGCATCGACGAGCGCCTTGTCGACCGTGAAGACGCCTGCCGCTTCCGCGTGGAGATTGACACGGCCGGTCGCCGCCGGCTTGACCTCGATGTTGCGAATGGAAAGCGCCCGGGCAATGCGCGCGGCAGCGCGATCCTCGCCCAGATCGCCCGGATCGAGCGTGGCGACGACGAGTTCGCGAATCCCATCGGCCTTCAGGAAGGCGATGTCGTCGGCCCCCAGCAAATGCGCCTTGCGAAACCGCCGACCGCCGGCAGTCAGCGAATGCGCCAGCACTGCCCCTTCTGCCTGATCAATGGGAACGGCTCCAAATCTCACGCCGCCTCCCCCTTCGGCTGCCTCGCCTCTCCGCGCGAGCGGAAGGCGCGGATGACCTGTGCAAGGACGGCAACCGCGATCTCTGCGGGACTGGCCGCGCCGATATCGAGACCGATGGGCGCATGGATCCTGCCTATCTCCTCGGCGGAAGCCCCTGCGGCCATCAGGCGCTCGACCCGCCTGGCATGGGTCTTGCGGCTGCCCAGTGCGCCGACATAGAAGCAGCCGGCCTCGAGCGCCGCCTTCAGCGCGAAATCGTCAATCTTGGGGTCATGCGTCAGCGCGGCCAGCGCCGTGTAGCTGTCGAGCGGGCGCGTCTTCAGCACATCTTCCGGCCATTCGGCGAACAGGGGGGCATCCGGAAAACGCTCCGGCGTTGCAAACGCTGTGCGCGGGTCGATGATCTCCAGCGGAAAGCCGGCCACCTCCGCCATGGGCGCCAGCGCCTGGCTGATGTGAACCGCGCCGATCACCACCAGACGCGGCTGCGGCAGATGCACGTTGAGGAAAAAACTACGCCCTTCCGCCTCGATCACGCGCGAAGTGCCGATGCGGAAAGCCTCGGCAACGGCGGTGCCGAGTTCGCCCGCAACCACATCGCCTTCCCGCACGAGACGGTCGCGGCCATCGCCCAGATCGGTCACCAGCATCGCAGCCCGGCGGGCGCGGCGTTCGGCGTTCAGCTTCTTGAGATGCAGCGGGTCCATGGCTCAGCCCAGCCGCTCGACATAGACGCGGATGCGCCCGCCGCAGGAAAGCCCTACGCGCCAGGCGGTCTCGTCTGCCACACCGAATTCGAGCATCCTTGGCTTGCCGGTCTCGATCACGTCGGCGGCCTCGGCGATCACCGCCCCTTCGACACATCCGCCCGAAACCGATCCCTGGAAATTGCCCTCGGAATCGATGACCAGATGGCTGCCCACCGGGCGCGGCGCCGAGCCCCAGGTCTCCACCACGGTCGCGACGGCAACTTCCCTGCCGTCCTTCATCCAGCCTTCCGCGATGATCAGCGGATCACGGCTTTCATCCAGATGTGCTGTGTTTTCCATGACGGCTCCTCCGCATAGAATATGGTCACGCCGCCCGGGGTCTGCCAATCCTCAGCCAGCGGCGCGGGTCGACATCTGCATCCGTCCTTCTATCCAAGGAAGCGCAGAGATCGGCCAACGCGTCAAGGTTGTGCACCGGCCGGAACTCGTCCACATGCGGCAGCATGGCCCGCACCCCACGCGCCCGCGCCTCAAAACCGTCGAAGCGCAGCAGCGGGTTCAGCCAGATCAGCCGCCGGCAGGAGCGGTGCAGCCGCGCCATCTCCTCCGAGAGCCCTGCCACGTCGTCGCGTTCCAGCCCGTCGGTGATCAAGAGCACGACAGCGCCCTGCCCCAGCACCCGGCGCGACCACAGCCGATTGAACTCGCGCAGCGTGTCGCCGATGCGCGTGCCGCCCGACCAATCCTGCACGGCCGCCGAGCAATCGGCCAGCGCCGCGTCGGGGTCGCGATGGCGCATCTGGCGGGTCAGGTTGGTCAGCCGCGTGCCGAAGACGAAGGTGTGCACATGCCGCCGCTTCTCGGTCAGGGCGTGCAGGAAATGCAGGAAGATGCGCGTGTACTGGCTCATGGAGCCGGAAATGTCGGCCAGAACCACGATCGGTGGGTTGATTTCGCGCGGTGAGCGGAATTTCGGCAGGATGAGTTGGCCGCCGGTGCGCGCGGCCGAGCGCATCATGGCGCGCGGATCGGCGCGGCCGCGCATATCGGGCTGGAAGCGGCGCGTGCGCACAGTGTCAAACGGTAATTGCAGCGCCGCAATGGCGCGCTTGGCGTCGCTGATCTCGGCCGCCGTCATCTGCGCGAAATCCTTACCGCGCAGCACCTCGTTGCCCGAGACGGTGAAGCGCGCGTCGATCTCGAATTCCGGCATTTCGCGCGGCGGCTGGTTCTTCTCGTGGCCCTCGAACATCGCCTTGGCGACGCGGCTTTCGGCAGCACGCGGCTTCTGCTTCTCGCGATGATCAGGTGCGACGGGGGAGAACATGGCGATCATCTTCTCGATCAGCTCACGCGACTTCCAGAACAGGCGGAAGGCCTCGTCGAAGATGACGTGATCCTCGTGCCGAGTGACCAGCACCGCATGCAAGGTCCAGTAAAAGTCCTCGCGCGATCCGATGCCTGCCGCCAGCACCGCCTCGATGGCGTCCTTCACCGAGGCCGGGCCGACGCGCATGCCCGCCTTGCGCAGCGTGCGGGCGAAATAGACGATGTTGTCGGCAATGCGCCCGTCGGGTACGGCGACATTGGGGGCGGGGCGGAACTTGTCCATGGCCCCTACTCCGCGGCCGACAGCTCGGCCTTCACTTCCTGGAGGATGCGGCGGCCTTCGCCTTGCTGGATGCGCGCGATGTCGTCCTGGTATTTCAGGAGAACGCCAATCGTGTCCGACACAGTTTCGGGATCGAGCGCCACCTTGTCGAGTTCGGTCAGGGCGCTCGCCCAGTCGATGGTTTCTGCCACGCCCGGCGCCTTGAACAGCTCGACCTCGCGCAGCTTCTGGATGAAATTCACCACCTCGGCCGACAGGCGGCGGTTGGCATCGGGCACCTTGCGGCGCACGATCTCCAGCTCGCGCGCGGCGTCTGGATAATCGACCCAGTGATAAAGGCAGCGGCGCTTCAGCGCGTCGTGGATCTCGCGCGTGCGGTTAGAGGTGATGATGACGATCGGCGGCTCCTCGGCCTTGATCGTGCCAAGCTCGGGCACCGTCACCTGGAAATCGGACAGGATTTCGAGCAGGAAGGCCTCAAAAGCCTCGTCGGTGCGGTCAAGCTCATCGATCAGGAAGATCGGAGCAGCGCCCGCCTTGCCGGTCAGTGCGTCCAGCACCGGTCGGCGGATCAGGTATTTCTCGGAGAAGACGTTGCGCTCCATGTCGCGCCGGTCGACGTCGCCGGTCGCCTCCTCCATCCGGATTTCGATCATCTGGGCGGCGTAGTTCCACTCATAGACCGCGGAGGAAACGTCGAGCCCTTCATAGCATTGCAGGCGGATGAGACGGCGGCCGAGCCCGCTGGCGAGCACCTTGGCGATCTCGGTCTTGCCCACGCCCGCCTCGCCTTCGAGGAACAGCGGGCGCTGCATACGCAGGCTCAGGAACAGCACAGTGGCCAGCGCGCGGTCGGCGACGTAGTCGGCGCCAGCCAGCATCTCGAGTGTTTCGTCGATCGTGCGGGGTACCGGTCGCGCTGCCTCGGTCATTGCATCTCCAGTGGCCTCATCGGCCAAGCACGTGATAGCCGCGATCGTGGTAGATGAGCGGCCTGAAGTTATTGCTGAGGCGCAAGCCTGTCACCTTGCCAAAAAGCACACGATGGGTGGCCAGATCCTTGGTGTCGATCAGTTCGCAGTCGAACACCGTGAGCGCATCGATCAACGTCGGCGCGCCGCTGGCGATGATTTCCCACTCGCCCAGTGCAAAGCGCTCAGCGGTCGGCAGGCGGGTGATGCCCGAGAAGGCCGCCGCCAGTTCCTGATGATGAGCAGCCAGCGTGTTCAGCGCGAAATTGCCGTTCTTTACGAAGAGATCGTTGTTGGGATTCTCACGGTTCAGGCATACGAGGATCATGGGCGGATTGTCCGATACCGAGCAGGCCGCGATCACTGTCGCGCCGCGGCGCCCTGCCGGGCCGTCGGTTGTCACGACATGCACGGCGCCGGCAAAGTGGGCCATCGCGTCGCGATAGGCTTGCGGCTCGACATCGTATTTCTTCAGCACCAGAGAGAACCCCGCAATTATCAGATGCCCGGTATATATGAGCCTGACGCACGCCCCACAAGCAAGGCAGCTTGGGCCAGCCATGAAACTCAAGGAATTAGCTTGTTGCGGAAAAGCGGGGCAGCCGCTACCTCTTGCCCGGAATGACGCCGGCTATTGCTTGCCGGCCGCGGGGAAAGGCATGCGTATCGTAGGTTTCGTCATAGGCGCTTTGGCCGGCCTTCTGCTGGCCGGGTCGGCGTATGCCGAACAGCTGCGCCTTGGCGTGTCGGCCCCGCTCAGCGGCCCTTCGGCCATCCTCGGCGCGCAGGTCCGCCGCGGTGCCGAAGCCGCTGCCGGCGAAGACGGATCGGTTGCGCTCGAGGTTGCCGACGACGCCTGCACGGCAGAAGGCGGTGCCAAGGCCGCGAAACAATTTGTCGATGCCAAGGTGCAGGTGGCGGTCGGCTTTCTCTGCGGCGAAGCCATTGACGCGGCCATGCCGATCCTGAAAGACGCCGACATTCCTGTCATCACGGTGGGCGTGCGCACCGACAGCCTGACCGACCGCCGCGAAAAGACCGGCTGGCCGGTATTTCGTCTTGGCCCGCGCGCCGACAGCGAGCACGAAGCCGCCGGCCAGTTGCTGACGAGACTCTGGCGCAACGAGCTCTTTGCCGTCGTCGACGACGGCACCATCTATGGCCGCGAGCTGGCCGAGAGCTTTCGCGCTGCTGCCCAGCAGCAGGGGCTTAAGCCAGTCTTCAACGACACCTTCCGGCCGCAACTCGACAACCAGATCGGCCTCGTCGGGCGACTGCGCAAGGCTGACGCCACGCACATATTCGTCGGCGGCGACCGTGACGACATCGCCGTCATGGCACGCGACGCGCGCAAGATCGGTGCAAACATGGTGTTTGCCGGCGGCGAAGCGCTTCGTGCCGCTCCCGGCCAGGTCTCGCTGGCGGCCGGGACGCTGATGATCGCCCTGCCGGAATGGCAGGAAGTCGCCGACCCGGCCGTGGTTGCAAAGTTCAAAGCCGCCGACGTCGTTCCGGAAGGCTATGTCCTGCCCGCTTATGCGGCGGTCGAGGTCGCGCGTGTCGCGGTCGCCGATGCAGAGTCCGGCGACCTTAGCAAGGCGCTCACCGAGCACGACTTCCAGACCGCGATCGGCCAGATCAGGTTCGATGGCAAGGGCGATCTGAGCCAAAATCCTTATCGCGTGTTCCGCTACGACGGAGCGCGCTTCATCCCAGTGGAGGCACAATGAGCTTCAAGGCCGGCCCGCGCAACCTCATCACCGACGTCGCCGGACTGAGGATCGGCAACGCTTCGGATGAGCGCCTGAAATCCGGCGTCTCCGTGGTGCTCTGCGATGATCCTGCGGTGGCCAGCGTGCAGGTGCTGGGCGGCGCACCGGGCACGCGCGAGACCGACCTTCTGGAGCCGCACAATTCGGTCGAGGCAATCAATGCCGTGATGCTGTCGGGCGGTTCAGCTTTCGGGCTCGACGCCGCCTCCGGCGTGCAGGCGGCGCTGCGCGAGCGCGGCGTGGGCTTTGCGGTCGCCGACCAGCGCATCCCCATCGTGCCGGGCGCGATCCTGTTCGACCTGATCAATGGCGGCGACAAGAACTGGGGCCGCTTTCCGCCCTATCGCGAGCTTGGCTTCGAGGCGGTCCAGAACGCGGCGATCGATTTCGAGATCGGTACCGCCGGCGCCGGCACGGGCACACTGGTGGCCGGACTGAAGGGCGGCCTCGGCTCGGCTTCGACCGTGCTGGAAAGCGGTATCACCGTGGGCGCGCTCGTGGCGGTGAACGCGGTCGGCGCGGTCACGGTCGGCCGCAGCCGGCATTTCTGGGCTGCCCCCTTCGAGATCGGCGACGAATTCGGCGGGCTCGGCCTGCCCTCGCCCCTGCCCGAGGAGGCAACCAATATTGAGCTGAAGTTCCGCCACAAGCCAACAGCCGGCACCAACACCACCATCGGGGTCATTGCCACCGATGCGGTGCTGACCAAGGCGGCGGCCAAGCGACTCGCAATCTCCGCGCATGATGGCTATGCCCGTGCGATCTGGCCGGCCCATACGCCAATGGATGGCGACCTCATCTTTGGTCTCGCTACCGGAAAGAGCGGCATTGCGCCCGACCCCGACGACACGACCGACCTTTACGCTGCCGCCAGCGCCACGATGGCACGCGCCATCGCGCGGGCGATCTACGCGGCCAAGCCCGCGCCTGGCGACCTCATGCCGGTGTGGTCTTCACTGTCGAGCTGAGCGGCTGGTGGCCGTCCTCCTCCTCCTCGAAGGTCACGGCGACATTTGAGTTGGCCGACAGGCGCACCTTGTCGCCCTCGACCTCTGCCACGAGCGTCAGCGGAATATAGTGGTTGTGATGGCGGTGCGAACCCTGCCCGCTATCTAGCTTTGACAGCCTGATACGCTGGCGAACCACTGCGTCGACGGTGCCGACATGCACGCCATCGGCGCCGATGACCTCCATCTGCTCGCGTATCTGGTTGATGGCTTCTTCGCGCAATTGGTCGGCGGTAGTCACGGCGGTTTCCTCCCTTCGACGGGCTTGTCCGGATAACGCCCCGTGGCCGATTTGGATGCATATCTGCCGCCAGCTCGCGTTTGTTGGTATGCTCTGCGCATTGAGCAATGGGGCTCGGTCTGTTAGGAGCCCCCCATTCAACGCTTAACGGACAGCTCGACATGATCCCTCGCTATTCGCGCCCGGAAATGGTGGCCATCTGGTCGCCGGAAACCAAATTCCGCATCTGGTTCGAGATTGAGGCCTATGCCTGCGACGCGCTGGCCGAGATCGGCGTCATCCCCAAGGACGCGGCCAGGACCATCTGGGAAAAGGGTGGCGCGGCCAAGTTCGACGTGGCGCGCATCGACGAGATCGAAGCCGTCACCAAGCATGACGTGATCGCCTTCCTGACGCATCTGGCGGAATTCATCGGCCCAGACGCCCGCTTCGTGCACCAGGGCATGACCTCGTCGGACGTCCTCGACACCACGCTCAACATCCAGCTGGTGCGCGCGGCCGACCTCTTGCTGGCTGACATGGACCGCGTGCTCGCCGCGTTGAAGACCCGCGCCTTCGAGCACAAGGACACGATCCGCATCGGCCGCAGCCACGGCATCCATGCCGAGCCGACCACGATGGGCCTGACCTTTGCCCGCTTCTATGCCGAGATGTCGCGCAACCGGGCACGCCTGGTCGCGGCGCGCGCGGAAATCGCCACCGGCGCGATTTCGGGCGCGGTCGGCACCTTCGCCAATATCGACCCCTATGTTGAGGAATATGTCTGCGCCAAGCTCGGCCTCGCGCCCGAGCCTGTTTCCACGCAGGTCATCCCGCGCGACCGGCACGCCATGTTCTTCGCCACGCTCGGCGTCATCGCTTCCTCGATGGAAAACGTTGCCATCGAGATCCGTCACATGCAGCGCACCGAGGTGCTGGAGGCCGAAGAATTCTTCTCGCCCGGCCAGAAGGGCTCGTCGGCCATGCCGCACAAGCGCAATCCGGTGCTGACGGAAAACCTCACCGGCCTGGCCCGCCTCGTGCGCATGTCGGTAACCCCGGCGATGGAAAACGTGGCGCTCTGGCACGAGCGCGACATCAGCCATTCGAGCGTCGAGCGCGCCATCGGCCCCGACACCACCATCACCCTCGACTTCGCGCTGAACCGGCTCGCCGGCGTCATCGAGAAGCTGGTGATCTACCCGGACAATATGCTGAAGAACCTGAACAAGTTCCGGGGTCTGGTGCATTCGCAGCGCGTGCTCCTGGCGCTCACACAGGCCGGCGTCTCCCGCGAGGACGCCTATCGGCTCGTCCAGCGCAACGCCATGAAGGTTTGGGAAGAAGGCAAGGATTTCCTTGAGGAACTTCTGGGCGACCAGGAAGTCCGGGCCGCGCTTTCGGAAGAGGCGATCCGCGAAAAGTTCGACCTCGGCTACCACACCAAGCATGTCGACACGATCTTCAAGCGGGTGTTCGGGGAAAGCTGAAGCAAGCACCCAGGGCGGCTCGGGAGGGGAAACTAGGCGCCCCTCACCCGGCCTCCGGCGCGCTACGTTCCCGAACACCGGAGCACATTTCTGGAGGCATGGAATGAGCACTTTGACGCTGGCCAATGATCCGCTCGCCTCGGATGTCGTGATCTCCGACGACATGCTCCGTGTATTCCTCGAAGACGGGCGTGAACTTTCCGTGCCGCTCGAATGGTTTCCACGCCTGCGCGACGCTTCGGCGAGCGAGCAGCAGAACTGGCGGCTGATCGGGCACGGCGAAGGCATTCACTGGCCTGAGATTGACGAAGACATTTCCGTCGAGGGGCTCCTGGCCGGGCGCGGCGCGAAACGCCACGCTGCCTGAACGACCACCTACGCGGAAGGCACCGTCCTGATGACTGTGCCCCACGGGTCTTCCCGGGTATCACTCGCCTTGGCATTCGCCGAACGCATCTCGACCCAGCTCAAGCCGGTGCGGCCGGCGTCGCGCTTCCCCGCATGCGGGCTCTGCCACGAATTGGCGCCGATGTGGTGGTGATAGCCGCCTGATGACAGGAACACTGCCTGTCCGCCATACAACGCCACCGTGTCGAAGCCGAATTCCTTGTGCCACCAGGCCTCGGCTTCCTTCGGATCACCAACGCGCAGATGCACATGGCCGATCACGCTGTTTTCCGGCGCGCCCTTCCATTCGGCGTTGTCGGCCGGCACCGAAGCGAGCACGTCTGGCACATTCAGGCCGATGGTCGCCATTTCGACGTGCGGGCCGGTCCAGTTCCAGTTTTCGCGAGGACGATCGGCGTAGATCTCGATCCCGTTGCCTTCGGGGTCGGTCAGATACAGCGCCTCGCTGACCAGATGGTCCGATGCGCCGTCGACCGGAATGCGCTGGTCTATGGCATACCGGACCCAGCGGCCGAGATCGGCGCGCTCGGGCAGCAGGAAGGCGGTGTGGAACAGCCCGGCGCTGCGCGGATCGTCCGGCCTTGCCGCCGTATCGGCCTCGATGTCGAGCAGCGGCCGGTTTCCGGCGCCCAGCGTGATGACCGAGCCGTCCCGCGAAAGTTCATTAAGCCCGAGCACCGTGCGGTAGTAGGCCGCTAGTTTGTCGGCGTCCTTCGCCTTGAGGCCGACGCGGGAAACGCTGATCGGCGTGGTGGCGGCAAATGGCAGTTCGCTCATGTTCGGCTCCGTGTGGCCGGCACCCACCGTCGCCCCGAGGGCGATCAAGGCGGCGCTACCGACCAGTTTGCGTCGTGTCAGTTCCAAAGCAACTCTCCGGCCAACACGGCTGTTTCGTCATCTCATAAATCTGCGAGGATGATCGTTCACACAAGACGGCAAGCAGCGAACACCGCGTTCACCAATTCGACAGTTAACGGTGCTGTCGCAATTACCGATTGTACCAACCGGCGAAAAGCGGCGACGCATTGGCTGCCTATCTGATAGCTGTGGCAACAAAGATCGTATTCGAGTGCGCTTCATGAGCTCCGAGCAATCCCCCTCCCTGCGCCCGGCATGTCAAGGCGATGGCCGCGCCGTGTTCGATGTCACGCGCCTTTCCGTGCGCACGCTTGCGAGGAACCACTATTCCCCCGGGCAGATCGCCGCCTGGATGGGCGACCGCACCCCGGACTATTACGAAGCGCTTATTGCGAAAGGGCAGATGGTCGTCGCCGAGCAAAACGACAGGATTGTCGGTTTTGTTGACTCCGAGCCTGGAGAGGTCACCCGGCTGTTTCTTTTGGAGGAGGCAGCCGGTTCTGGCCTCGGCAAGCGGTTGCTCGAAATTGGCATAATGAATGCCCGCTTGGGGCACGACGGACCGATCCGGGTCGAGTCCACGATCAATGCCGAGGGCTTTTACCAGCGGCATGGCTTCCGCACGCTCAAAAGAGGTTTTTTCTCCCACGGTGTGGGCGGAGACCCGATCGAAATCGTGCACATGGAGTTGTAACGGGAAGGAGCTTTTGCACGCAGGGCCAGGGCTCGACCAAGTGGCGCCGTTCGTTCGAGCGCCTTGGAGGTTGCACCGCGGCAAACGCGTCGCTACATGCGCGGTCATGAAGGTCAAAGACGCAGATATCCTGATCGTTCCCGGCTACACCAATTCAGGGCCGGATCACTGGCAGAGCCGCTGGGAGGCAAAACTCTCAACGGCGCGGCGCGTGCAGCAAGCCGAATGGTCCAAGCCCGTGCGCGAGGACTGGGTCGAAGCCGTCGCAAAGGCGGTGAACGAGGCTGAAAAGCCGGTGGTGATCGTCGCCCATTCGCTCGGCGTGCCGACCGTCGTCCATGCTATCCCCCTGTTCGACAGGCCGGTTGCCGGTGCCTTTCTGGTCGCGCCGCCGGACGTCGCCAATCCCGCGATCCGGCCGAAGCATCTGATGACCTTTGGCCCCTACCCGCGCGACCCGTTGCCCTTTCCATCGGTCGTCGTATCGAGCAGCAACGATCCGTTCTGTTCACAGGAGATCGCGGCCGACATCGCCTCTGCATGGGGCTCGCACTTCATCCACGCGGGCGAGGCCGGCCACATCAACAGCGATGCCGGATACGGCCCATGGCCGGAAGGCTCCATGGCGTTCGCAAACTTCCTGACCCGCCTGCCGGGCTGAGGCGTGGCCCCGAAAGCCTTGCCTCAGTAACCGGTCGAACCGGAGGCCTTTGGCGGCTGCGACTGCTTCAGGCTGCCGCGTGCGGCGGCAAGCAGGTGTTCAGCGCCGAGCGCGATGTAGCGGTGCTCGGTGCCGAGCGCGAGGAAGCGATAGCCCATCTCCACGAAACGGCCGCTCATGGCCGCATTCACCACAAAGATGCCCGCGTGCTTGCCAGCTGCCTTGGCCCGTCCGGCGATGCGGGCCACGGTTTCCATCATGTCTTCCAGCTTGCCGTCCACCGTGGCACCTTCGGTCCAGGCTATGGAGAAGTCGGCGGGGCCGACGAAGATGCCGTCGATGCCGGGCGTTTCAAGGATGCCGTCCAGCGCATCCAGCGCCGCCCGCGTCTCGATCATGGCGAAGGAAACGGTAGCTGCGTTGCTTTCCCGCAGCCACGCGACCGGGTCCTTGCTGCCGGCGCGAGGTGCGGCGAAGCTCGGCCCCCAGGAGCGTTCGCCGACTGGCGGATACTTCATTGCCGCCGCGAAGCGACGGGCTTCGTCCACCGAATTGACCATCGGTGCAATCACCGCTTCCGCGCCGAAGTCCAGCGCGCGGCTGGCCATCTCGAAGCGCCCGACCGGAATGCGCACAACCGGATGGCGGTCGGCGCGCATCACCGGGACGATGCTGCGCAGGATGCTGTCCTCGTGGTGGCCGCCGTGCTGCATGTCGAGCGTGACTGCATCGAAGCCCTGCGCGGCGACTATCTCGACCGTCAGCGCGTCCGGGACACCGGACCAGGCAGTAAGCAGCGTTTCGCCGGCATTCAGGCGGGATGCGAGGGTCATGGGCAACTCCTTGAATCTGCCGCCATCTGATCCGGAAACTGCCTGCAAGGCAAAGAAAAACCGCCCGGCTTGCGGGCGGTTCGTTGGTCCAGTGCCGAATGACCTCAGCTCTGCCTGATCTGTGCCGCGGCAGTCGCGAGCATTTCGTCCATGGTGCGACGGATCTGATGGTCAGACTGTTCCACGCCAGCGGCATCGAAATCGCGGCGGATCTTGCGGAACACGTCGTGATCGCCCGCTTCCTCGATGTCCGCCACCACCACTTCCTTGGCGTAGGCCTCGGCTTCGGCTCCCGTCTTGCCGAGCTTTTCGGCAGCCCAGAGACCGAGCATCTTGTTGCGCCGCGCCGTAGCCTTGAACCGCAACTCCTCATCCATGACGAACTTCTTTTCGAAGCCCTCTTCGCGGTCCTTCATACTGGTCATGCGCAATTCCTCCGAGTCAATGCCGATTCGCCACAAACTATATGGGTTGGGTCAACAGAAACCGAAAGCGGTTTTCGGGTCAATATGGACACCCGGATGCCGCACTGCGGCATTTCGCTTGCGAAAGCGGTTGATCGCGAAGATTTGTTGATTGAGCAAACGGCGCGTTTGGGATAGAGACCGCCTTGAAACCCCAACCGCCGCGCGATTGCCGGCGAGATGCAGGGAGCGGCAAGAGCCGTACGCCCTTGAATTCAGAGAACAACGAGATGAAACATCGCCGCCGCATCTATGAAGGCAAGGCCAAGATCCTTTATGAAGGACCCGAGCCGGGCACGCTGATCCAGTTCTTCAAGGACGACGCCACCGCCTTCAACAAAAAGAAGCACGACATTGTCGATGGCAAGGGCGTGCTGAACAACCGCATCTCCGAGCACATCTTCACCCATCTCAACCGGATGGGCATCCCGACCCACTTCATCCGCCGCCTCAACATGCGTGAGCAGCTGATCAAGGAAGTCGAGATCATCCCGCTCGAGATCGTCGTGCGCAACATCGCCGCCGGCTCGCTGGCCAAGCGCCTCGGCATCGAGGAAGGCACCGTGCTGCCGCGCTCGATCATCGAGTTCTACTACAAGGCCGACGCACTCGACGACCCGATGGTGTCGGAAGAGCACATCACCGCCTTCGGCTGGGCAAGCCCGCAGGAAATCGACGACATCATGGCCCTCGCCATCCGCGTCAACGACTTCCTCTCCGGCCTGTTCCTCGGCGTCGGCATCCAGCTCGTCGACTTCAAGATCGAGTGCGGCCGCCTGTTCGAGGGCGACATGATGCGCATCGTCGTCGCCGACGAGATCTCGCCCGACAGCTGCCGCCTGTGGGACGTCAACACCCAGGACAAGCTCGACAAGGACCGCTTCCGCCGCGACATGGGCGGGCTCGTCGAAGCCTACCAGGAAGTGGCCCGCCGGCTCGGCATCATGAACGAAAACGAGCCGCCGCGCCCCACCGGCCCGGTCCTCGTAAAGCACTGAAGCAAATCCTCGGGCGCGTCCAAAAACGCGCCCGAACAACTTTTAGTCGACTTCCCGGAGTGAAATGCCCGTGATCAAGGCCCGCGTAACCGTCACCCTCAAGAACGGCGTGCTCGACCCGCAAGGCAAGGCGATCGAACATGCGCTCGGCAGCCTCGGCTTCGAAGGCGTCGGACAGGTTCGCCAGGGCAAGGTGTTCGACATCGAGATCGAAGGCACCGACGCCGCCAAGGCCGAAGCCGACCTCAAGGCCATGTGCGACAAGCTTCTGGCGAACACGGTCATCGAGAACTATAGTGTGTCCATAACCTGAGGTTGAAGCCGGAGGGTGTAGTGGCTGAAGCTACGAATGATCTGATCCTGGAAATACTGAAGAGTCTTCAGGGCGACGTACGTCTGCTGAAGGATGGACAAAGCGAGATCAAGCAAGAATTGATCTCCATCCGCGGCCACATAATCTCGATGCAGAGCGACATCAGCAATATCTACGGCATTCTCGCCCGCCATGACGATCGCCTCGATCGCATAGAACGCCGTCTCGAACTGCGCGAACTCGCCGAAACGCAAAGGCCTTACGAACCGAAATGAAATCCGCCGTCGTCGTCCTCCCCGGCCTCAATCGCGACCGCGACATGATCGCGGCGCTGACCAAGATTTCGGGCACCGCCCCCGTCACCATCTGGCAGACCGACACCGAAATCCCCGATGTCGACCTGATCGTCATCCCCGGCGGCTTCTCCTATGGCGACTATCTGCGCTGCGGCGCCATCGCCGCCCGCATGCCGGTCATGCGCGCCGTGGCTGAAAAGGCCGCCAAGGGCGTTCAAGTCATCGGCGTCTGCAACGGTTTCCAGATCCTGGTCGAATCCGGCCTGCTGCCCGGCGCCCTGATGCGCAACACGTCGCTGAAATTCGTCTGCCGCGAGGTGAAGCTGCAGGTGGCCAACGCCAACACGGCCTTCACCCATCGCTACACGCCGGGCCAGATCATCCGCTGCCCGGTCGCGCATCACGACGGCAACTATTTCGCCGACGCCGAGACGCTGGCGCGCATCGAGGGCCAGGGCCAGGTGGTGTTCCGCTATGCCGAGGGCACCAACCCCAACGGCTCGATCAATGACATCGCCGGCATCGTCAACGACAAGGGCAATGTGCTGGGCCTGATGCCGCACCCCGAAAACCTGATCGAACCGGCCCATGGCGGCACGGACGGCCGCGGGCTTTTCGAAAGCGTCCTTGGCGGCGCACGCCAGCGCGAACTGGCCGACGCTTGAGGTCAGGGCGAAGCTTGCTTCGCCTTTTCCTATATCCTCCCCCCACAATCGAAGATTCGAAAAGGCGAGTGCTCGCGGCATGAAGAAACTCTGCATGGCTACGGCCGCCCTTGCCTCGCTGCTTGCTTTGGGTGCCTGCCAGTCCGGCTCGAAGTCGTCGGCTCCGGTCAGCAACTCCGGCAAAAGCGCCTCGCTGCGGGCGATGGAGCAGGTTGCGATCGCCGCGCACAGATGCTGGTTCGCCAGTAAGGACCCGGCATTCAAGCCCTATCGCATGGCCAACGAGCTGAACGCGTTCGGCGGCACGCCGCGCTTCCTGCTGGTTCCGGCCAACAACTACGGCGGACTGCCCCTGCTGGTCGTGCAGGCGCGCGGCAATTCCGGCCGGGTCGAGCATTTCGGTCCGCTGACGTCAGAGCCGCTCGGCGCGCGCATCAATGCCGACCTGCACCGCTGGTCGAGCGGCAGCAGCGACTGCGGCAGCGCGGCCTAAGCGGACGCTCGACGCCGTCGACGTGAAGCCTTCCTTTCCCTGATAGTGATATGCAAAAGGCCCGCCTGACGGCGGGCCTTCGCATTGATGGGTTCTCCCAGGCACAACAGCTATCGGGAGCTTGCCAGAGGGGGGGTAAATGCATGGAACGAATGGCGCCGGATGCGTACCGAAAAGCTACAGATGCAGGAGCCCATTGCGCATGACACGTGAACCCTTCGCCCTGGCGGGAACCGCATTTCATACGCCGGAGCGCGGCAAACTGGAGGTGCTCGATAACCACCTCTTCCTGATCGACACGCAAGGGCGGATCGCCGAGGTGCTCGCCCCCGACCACCCGGACCACGAAGGCAGGAAGCAGGCCGCACGACAGGCTGGCACGCTGGTCGAACTGGCGGAGGGGCAGTATCTGCTGCCAGGCCTGATCGACCTCCACATCCACGCCCCGCAATGGCCCCATATGGGCAAGGCGCTGGATGTGCCGCTGGAGGTCTGGCTACAAAAATACACGTTTCCGCTCGAAGCCCGTTTTGCCGACGTAGACTTCGCCCGCGAGGTCTATGCCGAGCTGGTCGAAAATCTACTCGCCAACGGAACGACTACCGCGCTCTACTTCGCGACAGTGCATACGCCGGCCACGCTAGCGCTGGCCGAGATCTGCCTCGAGAAGGGCCAGAGGGCGCTGGTCGGCAAGGTGGTGATGGACGACCCGGACCAATGCCCGCCCTTCTACCGCGATGCCGATGCCGAGAGCGCCGTGGCCGACACCAGGCAGTTCATCGAGGCCGTCAGGGCCATCGACCAAGGCGAAAGGCCCCTGGTTCAGCCGGTCATCACCCCCCGTTTCATTCCCAGCTGTACGGATGCGGCGCTGCAGGGACTGGGCGAACTCGCGCAGGAATATGGCTGCCACGTGCAGACGCATTGCTCGGAAAGCGACTGGGCGAACGAATATGTAAGATCACGCCACGGCAAGACGGATGCATCGAGCCTCGACTGCTTCGGTCTCCTCACGCGGCATACGATCCTGGCGCACTCCAACTTCATCACGCCGGAGGACATGGGCCTGATACAGGACAGGGGCGCGGGCGTCGCCCACTGCCCCCTTTCGAACTTCTATTTCGCCAACGCCGTGTTCCCCCTCCGGGCGGCGCTGGACCGCGGCATGCATGTCGGTCTGGGCACGGATGTTTCCGGCGGCTACAGCCCCTCGCTTTTCGACGGGTGCCGGCATGCGCTCTCGGCATCCCGGGCGTTGCAAAGCGGGGTTCATGCGAGCCTCCCCCCGCATGAGCGCGGCGCGCAAGGCGATCCGATCTCGCATCACGAAGCGTTCTGGCTTGCGACCGCCGGCGGTGCTGAAGCGCTGGACCTACCCACCGGCAGATTCCGCGCGGGCCATGAGTTCGATGCCCTGCTCATCGATACAAAGGTGGCGGCTTCCAATGTCCGCATCCGCACGGAGGACGACACGCTGGAAGACGCTTTCCAGAAGATCGTGTTGAATGCGACGCGCGCAAACATTACTTCGGTGTGGGTGAACGGCCGCAACGTCGTCCGCCAGTAGAGTGCGGCTCGCCGGGTGAACCAGCGGACGACATCGCTTTTTGCAACGGTCCAATGCGGCGCTATGCAGCTTTTCGTGCTGTTTCTTGTGCTGTGCGTCATTGCGATCCTTGCAGATCGAGGCGTTTCGGGGTTTAGGAAGGGCCGAAGCCGAACTGACCGGAAAAGGCCCCCCGACCATGACCATTTCCAACACCGTGAAAATCACGGACGAGCTGATCGCATCGCACGGGCTAAAGCCCGACGAATACCAGCGCATCCTAGAGCTTGTCGGGCGCGAGCCGACCTTCACAGAGCTCGGCATCTTCTCCGCCATGTGGAACGAGCACTGCTCGTATAAATCCTCGAAGAAATGGCTGCGCACCCTGCCCACCAAGGGCGACGTCGTCATCCAGGGCCCGGGCGAGAATGCCGGCGTGGTCGATATCGGCGACGGCGACTGCGTGGTCTTCAAGATGGAGAGCCACAACCACCCCTCCTACATCGAGCCCTATCAGGGCGCGGCGACCGGCGTTGGCGGCATCCTGCGCGATGTCTTCACCATGGGCGCGCGCCCCGTGGCGGCCATGAACGCGCTGCGCTTCGGCGCGCCCGACCATCCCAAGACCAGGCATCTGGTGGCGGGCGTCGTGGCAGGCGTTGGCGGCTACGGCAATGCCTTCGGTGTGCCGACCGTGGGTGGCGAGGTCAATTTCGACCCGCGCTACAACGGCAACATTCTGGTCAATGCCTTTGCGGCCGGCCTCGCCAAGACCGACGGCATCTTCCTCTCCAAGGCCGAGGGTGTGGGCCTGCCGGTTGTCTATCTCGGCGCCAAGACCGGTCGCGACGGTGTCGGCGGCGCGACCATGGCGTCTGCCGAATTCGGCGACGACATCGAGGAAAAGCGCCCGACCGTGCAGGTGGGCGATCCCTTCACCGAAAAGTGTCTGCTGGAAGCCTGCCTCGAACTCATGGCCTCGGGCGCGGTTATCGCGATCCAGGACATGGGTGCCGCCGGTCTCACCTGCTCGGCCGTCGAGATGGGCGCCAAGGGCGATCTCGGCATCGAGCTCGACCTCGACATGGTGCCGGTGCGCGAAGAGCGCATGACCGCCTACGAGATGATGCTCTCCGAAAGCCAGGAGCGCATGCTGATGGTGCTGCGCCCCGAAAAGGAGGAAGAGGCCGAGGGTATCTTCCGCAAATGGGGGCTCGACTTCGCCATTGTCGGCAAAACCACCGACGACCTCCGCTTCCGCGTGCTGCATCAGGGCGAGGAAGTCGCCAACCTGCCGATCAAGGAACTCGGCGACGAGGCGCCCGAATATGACCGCCCCTGGGTCGAGCCCAAGAAGCACGAGCCGCTGGCCAAGGACGACGTTCCGCAGGCCGACGTGGCCGATGCGCTGCTCAAGCTGCTGGGCAGCGCAAACATGTCGAGCCGCCGCTGGGTGTGGGAACAGTATGACACCCTGATCCAGGGCAACTCTCTGCAGCTTCCCGGCGGCGATGCCGGCGTGGTGCGCGTGGAAGGCCACGCGACCAAGGCGCTCGCCTTCTCGTCGGACGTAACGCCGCGCTATTGCGAGGCCGATCCCTATGAGGGCGGCAAGCAGGCCGTGGCCGAATGCTGGCGCAACCTGACCGCCACCGGCGCCGAGCCGCTGGCCGCCACCGACAACCTCAATTTCGGCAATCCCGAGCGCCCCGAGATCATGGGCCAGTTCGCCAAGGCCGTCACCGGCATCGGCGACGCCTGCCGCGCGCTCGGCTTCCCGATCGTTTCGGGCAACGTCTCGCTCTACAACGAGACCAACGGCCAGGGCATCCTGCCCACGCCCACCATCGGCGGCGTCGGCCTGATCCGCGACTGGTCGAAGATGGCACGCATTGGCTTTGCCGCCGAAGGCGAAGCCATCCTGCTCGTCGGCGCGCCGGCCTCCTGGGGTACGCATCTTGCGCAGTCGGTCTATATGCGAGACATCCACGGCCGCACCGACGGCCCGCCGCCGGCGGTCGACCTGGAGCACGAGAAGAAGGTTGGCGATTTCGTCCGCGCGCTGATCGCCGACGGCATCGCGGCTGCCGTGCACGACCTCTCCGACGGCGGCCTTGCGGTTGGTTTGGCGGAAATGGCCATGGCGTCCAGTATTGGTGCAACAGTCAACAAATTGAATGACTTGTCGCCGATTCCCGTCTTCTTTGGCGAAGATCAGGGCCGCTATTTGCTGACGATCCCGCGTGAGCGCGTCGACTGGTTCTTCGCGGAGCGCCTCAAGGATACGGGCGTTTCCGCTGAGTGGATCGGCACCACGGGTGGTACCGAATTGAAGCTGGGCGATGCTCGCGCAATTGCCGTCTCGGCGATGCGCGAGGCCCACGAATCGTGGTTCCCGCAATTCATGGACGCCTGATCGTCAACGCGCGATGTTCTGTCCGGTAGAGCATCGCGCGACGATTGACCTTGTTCCCTGCAACGGCCATATCTGAAGGAGTGAGATTGGAGACTCCTTCATGGCAATGGACGCACACGACATCGAAAAGCTGATCAAGGACGGCATCCCCGATGCCAAGGTCACGATCCGCGACCTTGCCGGCGATGGCGACCATTATGCTGCCGAGGTCGTGGCCGAGAGCTTCCGCGGCAAGAGCCGCGTCCAGCAGCACCAGATGGTCTATGAGGCCCTGAAAGGCAACATGGGTGGCGTGCTGCACGCGCTGGCCCTGCAGACCAGCGCACCTGAATAAGCTCTACTGCTTGGCAAAGACCGCCAGGATCGGCCCCACCGGATAAGCGCCGCCAATGATCATGTCCTTCCCATTCGACAGCGCCGAGATCGCGCCGTCGAAATAGAGGGCGTTCGGGCAGGCAAGCGCATCGCGGAACAGACGGCCGAAGCTTCCGAAACTTACCGGCTGGCGGGAAATCGCCAGCACCACCGTTTGCGGGTCGCGCACGCCCACGCCGTTGCGGATGTAACGCGACGAGCCGTTTTCCTCGAAGCGAGGGTGCAACTGGCCGTCGATAACAAGCAGCGGCCCCGACTGCGTGGCGAAGGCGTCGGCAGGCGGGGCCGCGGCATAGGCGCCCGATTCGGTGATAGCGGCGGTACCATCCGCGCGAACGCTGAAGACGCCATTCGGCTTCATGAAGAAATTGCCGATGCCGCTCGACAGGTCGATCGGGCTGGTCTGTCGCCCGTCTTCGACCAGCAGGCCGACCGCGGACAAATCTTCGTGATACATGCCCGCGTTCATGGACAGGAGCGGCTGCCTGCCCTGCCCGCTCATCGCCGCATCGAAGTTTCTGAGGGAGCGGTAAGGCTTGCCCTCGGCGCCCTTGTGGAACAGGCCGATGTCGTAACTGCGCAGGTCGATCTCGCACACGATATGGTCCGTGCCTTCGAAGCTCAAATCACGACAAGGCGCCGGAAGGGCCACCGCAACCTGGGGTCCAACGACGGGGCGCACGGGCTTGCGCTTTGGCCAGAAGGCGACCACCGCGAGGCATCCCAGAACGAGCAGCGCGGTCCCCAGGATCGTCGAGCGCTTGGTGAGGCGTGAGGTGGTGCGGCGCAAGGTCTTCTCGTCGGTTTTCGCGTTGCTGGCACAAGCCGCTGTTGCCACCATTGTCAGGGCTCGACCTTGTCTCACCTAGCCAATGGGGTTATTTGAAGGACGAATATCACGGCCCTGCACGTGCGGGCGATGAAAGGCAAATCATTATGAGCGCTATCAAGGATTTCATCGACAACGAGGTCAAGAACAACGACGTCGTCCTGTTCATGAAGGGTACGCCCGGCTTTCCGCAGTGCGGTTTTTCGGGCCAGGTCGTCCAGATTCTCGACTATGTCGGCGTCGACTACAAGGGCATTGACGTGCTCACCTCGATGGAACTGCGCCAAGGCATCAAGGACTACTCCAACTGGCCGACGATCCCCCAGCTCTACGTCAAGGGCGAGTTCGTCGGCGGTTGCGACATCGTGCGCGAAATGTTCCAGGCTGGCGAATTGCAGACTCTTTTTGAAGGTAAGGGCGTAGCCACCAGGGCCGCATAAAGGCCCAACCAACGGCAGCCGTTCCGGCATTCAGTCGGGACTTCCAGGAAAGGCGCCGGTCGCTCCGGCGCCTTATTGGCGTTTCGACAGGATGACAGAATGGACGCAACGACGACAATCCAAGAACCGCGCCTGCAAGGCATGGGCAAGGTCGAGTTCATCGCCCTCATGGCGATGCTGATGGCGCTCAACGCGCTGGCAATCGACATCATGTTGCCCGGCCTGCAGGAGATCGGCGCCAGTCTCGGCGTCGAAAGCGAAAACCACCGGCAATATGTGATTTCGGCCTATGTGCTCGGTTTCGCCTTTGCGCAGCTCGCCTACGGCCCGCTATCCGACCGCTTCGGCCGACGCCTGCCTCTGCTGGTTGGACTAGGCATCTACTTCGCCGCGGCGATTGGGGCCGTGTTCGTGCCGACGTTCAGCGCCCTTTTGCTGATGCGCGTCATCCACGGCATCGGCTCGGCCGCCACCCGCGTCATCAGCGTTTCGATCATCCGCGATGTCTTCGGCGGCCGCAAGATGGCCGAGGTGATGTCGCTGGTGATGATGGTGTTCATGATCGTGCCGGTTGTCGCACCAGGCACGGGCCAGATCATCATGCTCTTCGGCGAGTGGCACTACATCTTCGTCTTCATGGCCGCGATGGCGCTGATCGTGACCGGCTGGCTCTATCTGCGCCTTCCCGAGACGCTCGACCCGGCCGACATGCGGCCATTCACGCCGAGCTCGATCCTGCGCGGCTTCGGCATCGTGCTCGGCAACCGCGTGGCCCTTTGCTACACGCTGGCCAGCGCCTTCCTTTTCGGCGCGCTGTTCGGGTTCATCAATTCAGCGCAGCAGATCTATGTCGGCATCTATGATCTGGGCACGATGTTCCCGGTGGCCTTTGCTGCCGTGGCCCTGTTCATGGCGCTGTCGTCGTTCCTCAACTCTCGCCTCGTCGTCCGCTTCGGCATGCGCAGGCTGTCGCATGGCGCGCTGCTTGGCTTCATGGCGGTCAGCGCCGTCTGGTTCGCGGTGTCGCTTTTCGGCGTCATCCCCTTCCCGCTCTTCCTGCTGCTGTTCGCGCTGGCCATGTTCCAGTTCGGCCTCATCGGCTCGAACTTCAATGCGCTGGCCATGGAGCCACTGGGGCATGTGGCCGGCACGGCGTCGTCAGTGCTCGGCTTCATGGGCACGGCCGGCGGCGGGGCCATCGGTGCGCTGATCGGCCAGGCCTTCGACGGCACGACAACGCCGCTCGGCGCCGGGTTCTTTGCCGTCTCCATAATCGGGCTGATCTTCGTGCTGATCGCGGAGAAGGGCCGGCTGTTCCAGCCCCACAACAAGCCGGTCTAGACGGCTTTACTCGCCTTCCGGCTTCATCAGGCCGGCGAAATCGAACAGGTTGCGGTCGAGCAGATGGCTCGGCCGCACATTGGTCAGCGCGCGGATCATGGTGTCCTTGCGGCCGGGCATACGCCGTTCGATATCATCCAGCATGGCCTTCATGGCGTTGCGCTGAAGGCCTTCCTGGCTGCCGCAGAGGTCGCAGGGGATGATCGGAAACTGCATCGCCTCGGCGAACTTCTCCATGTCCGCTTCCGCGCAATAGCTCAGTGGGCGCAGCACCAGCATGTCGCCCTCGTCGTTGAGCAGCTTGGGCGGCATTGCGGCGAGCCGGCCGCCGTGGAACAGGTTCATGAAGAAGGTTTCGAGGATGTCCTCGCGATGGTGCCCCAGCACCAGCGCCGAGCACCCCTCCTCGCGGGCGATGCGATAGAGGTGGCCGCGCCGGAGGCGCGAGCAGAGCGAGCAGTAGGTCTTGCCCTCGTCGATCTTGTCGGTGACGATCGAATAGGTGTCCTGGTACTCGATGCGGTGCTCGATGCCGTGCTTATTCAAGAAGTCCGGCAGGATGTGCTTTGGAAAGTGCGGCTGGCCCTGGTCGAGATTGCAGGCCAGAAGCTCCACCGGCAGGAAGCCGCGCCACTTCAGGTCCAGCAGCAGCGCCAGCAGGCCATAGGAATCCTTGCCACCGGACAGCGCCACAAGCCAGCGTTCGCCGGGCTTGACCATGGAAAAGTCTTCCAACGCCTGGCGCGTCTGGCGTAACAGCCGTTTGCGCAGCTTGTTGAACTCCACGCCCGACGGCGTGTCGCGGAACATGGGGTGGCAGGCATCGCCTTCCAGATCGGCGATCGGTTCCGGCATCATGTTCATGGCGGTGTCATCCTGCTTCGATTGATGCGCACGGAATAAAACAACGCCGGGCCGAGGGCAACGGGCAAAGAAAAGGCCGCCTCGAGGGCGGCCTTTCCAGGAAATTCGATCTTTGCGACCGGATTAACGCGAATAGAATTCGACGACCAGGTTCGGTTCCATCTGCACGGCGAACGGAACGTCCGACAGGCCCGGAACGCGCTGGAAGGTGGCGACCATCTTGTTGTGATCGGCTTCGATGTATTCCGGCACGTCGCGCTCGGCGAGCGAGACCGATTCCAGAACGATCGCCAGCTGCTTCGACTTCTCGCGAACCTCGATCACGTCGCCGGCCTTGCAGCGATACGAGCCGATGTTGACGCGGCGGCCGTTGACGTTGATGTGGCCGTGGTTGACGAACTGGCGGGCGGCGAAGATCGTCGGAACGAACTTGGCGCGGTAGACGATCGCGTCCAGGCGCGACTCCAGCAGGCCGATCAGATTTTCCGGCGTGTCGCCCTTGCGGCGGTTCGCCTCGTCATAGGTCTTGCGGAACTGCTTTTCCGAAATGTCGCCGTAGTGGCCCTTCAGCTTCTGCTTGGCGCGCAGCTGCAGACCGAAGTCCGACAGCTTGCCCTTGCGGCGCTGGCCGTGCTGGCCGGGGCCGTATTCGCGCTTGTTGACCGGGGACTTCGGACGGCCCCAGATGTTTTCGCCAAGACGGCGGTCAATCTTGTATTTTGCGGATTCGCGCTTGCTCATCGCATTCCCTTTCAAACAAATATGCCCGGAACCTCGTGTTCCGAGCGAAGGAAACGCGCCCTCCTCTGGCCTCCGTTTTCGAGACCTGACAGGATCTTCCGCGCAAAGCTGGCGGAAAAACCCACGGGACACGTAAGCCGCGCATCGCTGCGCGGTTGGCGGGTGGATAGGCGAGCACGCGCCGAAAGTCAACGGATTTAACCGGCTCTACAATTCAAGAGTAGCGGCGCGCGCCGATCCGGCATTCCAGGGACGCCACAGGCTCAGTGCTTTGTCTTGTGCTCGGGCAGGTCCTTGCTCTTGGTTTCGGCGAATTCCTCGAGCTGCTTTTCGCTCATCGATTCGAACATCTGCCTGGATGCTCCCCTGAGCGCGCTCACCTTGATCTCGCCGCGCTTCGCCGCAAGCGCGGCGCCGGCGGCTTTCTGCTGGGCTTTCGAAGTTGCAGGCATGGTTCAGACTCCCGATGACCGGTCCACGCATCACCTCAACATCGCAAAGATTTTGGGGAAGATTCTACCTGGACAGGCCGTTTTGTCTCTGCGCATCCGACCGGACGCACGGTGCAATCGGGAAAACCCGTGGATCGGCATCAGGTTCCGACAAAAGGCCACTCAGGCTACGGAAAGCCCAAACCCTTGCATCAGTCGACGGGTTGGAAAGTCCGGGTTCCCGGAGGTGAAAATCGCCACGTCCGGCTCGTGCTCTGGCTCGGAGTTCGTGGATGGCGCGAGGAGCGACAGCGCCCGGCGCGCGATCGCTTCGGCCGGGTCCAGCCAGTCCACCGGCCAAGGCGCCAGCCGACGGAACACATTGGCCAGGAACGGATAATGCGTGCAGGCCAGCACCACGATGTCGGTGCGCCGCCCGTCCTGCTCGATGAAACAGGGCGCAATCTCGGCCATCACGACCGCATCGTCCAGCGACGTGCCACGGATATAAGCCTCCGCCATACGCGCAAGGTTCTGGCTGCCGACAAGTCGCACATGGCATTCATTGGCAAAGGACTGGATCAGGTCGCGCGTATAGGCGCGCTTGACCGTGCCAGGCGTGGCAAGCACAGAAACGAGACCCGAGCGCGTGCGCTCCGCCGCCGGCTTGATCGCCGGCACGGTGCCGACGAAGGGCGTGCCGGGAAAGGCCGCGCGCAGGTCCGACAGCACCAGCGTGGAGGCCGTATTGCAGGGAATGACTGCGATTTCCGGCCTGTGGGTTTCGAGCAGCTGGCCGAACAGGTCGACGATGCGCCGCTTGAGCGCATCTTCTTCCCAGTCGCCATAAGGAAAGCCGGCGTCATCGGCCACATAGACGAAACGACGGTCGGGCATGAGCACCCGCGCCTCACGCAGCACGGTGAGCCCGCCAATGCCGGAATCGAACATCAGCACCGGCCGATCGGTCATGATCTCAGCGTCCCTCGTCCTTCACGGTCTCGTCAGCTTCGCCATGCGTATCACGATCTGCTTTCGCTTTCCTTTCCGGATAGCCAGCGCCGCGCGGTGTCTTGGGAGAGAAATAGTCGAGCGAGGAAATGATTCCACGCAGGAGCTTGATCTCCTCCACCGTGAAGGCCGGGCGGGTGAGCACCGCCCGCAGATTGTCCAGCATCTTCGGCTTCTTGGCTGCCGGACGGAAATAGCCGCGCGCATCGAGCGCAGCCTCAAGATGGCCGATCATGCCGTTGAGTTGCTCCTTGCTGGCCGGCGCCAGTTCCGGCCCGGAAAACGGCGTCTGCTCGCCGGTCTCGAAGCCGGACTTCATCCATTCATAGGACATGAGCAGGACCGCTTGGGCGATGTTGAGCGAAGCAAAGGCCGGATTGACGGGAAAAGTCACGATCTCATCGGCCATGGCGACTTCCTCGTTCGACAGGCCGAAGCGCTCGCGCCCGAACAGGATGCCGGTGCGCTCGCCCGCATCGGTGCGGGTGCGCAGCGTGCGGTTCGCTTCCTCGGGTCCCCGCACGGGCTTGAAACCATCGCGTTCGCGCGCCGTCGTGGCGTAGACGAAATTGAGGTCGGCCACGGCCTGCTCCAACGTGTCGAACACCACCACGGCGTCGATGACGTGGTCGGCCTTGCTGGCGGCCGCGCGCGCCTTCTCGCTCGGCCAGCCGTCGCGCGGATTGACCAGGCGCAATTCCGAAAGACCGAAATTGGCCATGGCGCGCGCCACCATGCCGATGTTCTCGCCGAGCTGCGGCTCGACCAGGATGATCGCCGGGCCGCCGGTGATCAGGGGTTTGTCGCGATCGGTACCTGCCATTGTTCTCAACTGAAGCCTGTTTTTGTCGGCCCTCTCTCTTGCACAAGTCAGTGCAAAACGGAACCTGTTGGCCGCGCCGGCACCTTCCCCGGCGGTAGCGTTTGCGCGCCCTCCCCCGCTTTGCTATAGGGGCCCGGACCCCTTAGCAAACCCGTTGGAACAATTGCGTTCCGCTCCCAGAACGAGGCAATTCAATGACAAAAATCAAGGTGGACAATCCGGTCGTCGAACTCGACGGCGACGAGATGACCCGCATCATCTGGCAGTTCATCAAGGACAAGCTGATCCACCCCTACCTCGACATCGACCTGAAGTACTATGACCTCGGCATCGAGCACCGCGACGCCACCAACGACCAGGTGACGATCGATGCGGCGAACGCGATCAAGCAGTACGGCGTCGGCGTCAAGTGCGCCACCATCACGCCTGACGAGGCGCGCGTCGAGGAATTCGGCCTCAAGAAGATGTGGAAGTCGCCCAACGGCACCATCCGCAACATCCTGGGCGGCGTGATCTTCCGCGAACCCATCATCTGCAAGAACGTGCCGCGCCTGGTGCCGGGCTGGACCCAGCCGATCATCGTCGGTCGTCATGCCTTCGGCGACCAGTACCGCGCCACCGACTTCAAGTTCCCCGGCAAGGGCAAGCTGTCGATCAAATTCGTGGGCGAGGATGGCCAGGTCATCGAGCATGAAGTCTACGACGCGCCGGGCTCGGGCGTCGCCATGGCCATGTACAACCTCGACGAGTCGATCCGCGAATTCGCGCGCGCCTCGCTGAACTACGGCCTGCTGCGCGGCTACCCTGTCTACCTGTCGACCAAGAACACCATCCTCAAGGCCTATGACGGCCGCTTCAAGGACCTGTTCCAGGAAGTCTACGAGACAGAGTTCCAGGCGCAGTTCAAGGAAAAGAAGATCTGGTACGAACACCGCCTGATCGACGACATGGTTGCCTCGAGCCTGAAGTGGTCGGGCGGCTATGTCTGGGCGTGCAAGAACTACGACGGCGACGTGCAGTCCGACACGGTCGCGCAGGGCTTTGGCTCGCTCGGCCTGATGACCTCGGTGCTGATGACGCCGGATGGCAAGACCGTGGAGGCCGAGGCCGCGCACGGCACCGTGACGCGCCACTACCGCCAGCACCAGAAGGGCGAGGAGACCTCGACCAACTCGATCGCCTCGATCTTCGCCTGGACGCGCGGCCTGGCCCATCGCGCCAAGCTCGACAACAACGCCGAACTGAAAAAGTTCGCCGACACGCTGGAGCACGTTTGCGTGCAGACCGTGGAAGCCGGCTTCATGACCAAGGACCTGTCGCTGCTGATCGGCCCGGACCAGCCCTGGCTCTCCACCACCGGCTTCCTCGACAAGATCGACGCGAACCTGCGCGCCGCCATGTCGGCCTGAGGCAGACAGCCTGAACGAAAAAAGCCCCGGAGCGATCCGGGGCTTTTTTGTATGCGCATTCGCTTTTGAGAGGCTCCGGAATTTCTGCCCCGGAGCCGAAGGATAGGCCGCGCTTACTGGAGCGCGGTCTTCACAGCCTCGATCGCAGCCTCGGCCTTGGCGGCGTCGGGACCGCCGGCCTGCGCCATGTCCGGCCGGCCGCCGCCACCCTGCCCGCCGAGCGCCGCGGACGCGACGCGCACCAGATCGACGGCGCTGAAGCGCTGGGTGAGGTCGTCGGTGACGCCCACGACCACGCTTGCCTTGCCGTCATCGGCCGCGCCGACGAACACCACGACGCCCGAGCCGAGTGACTTCTTGCCCTCGTCGGCCAGCGGCTTGAGATCCTTGGGCGAAACGCCGGAAACCACACGGCCCATGAAGCCGACACCGGAAACGGTCTCGTTCCCGGCAGCGGCGCCGTTGCCAGCGGAGCCGCCGCCAAGCGCCAGCTTCTTGCGGGCCTCGGTCAGCTCACGTTCGAGCTTGCGGCGTTCTTCGACAAGCGCCTCGACGCGCGACAGCGCGTCGGCCGGAGACACCTTGAGCGCGGACGCGATCGCCTTCAGGCGACGGTCCTGCTCGTCGAGGTGACGGCGCGCAGCCTCGCCGGTCAGCGCCTCGATGCGGCGCACGCCCGACGCCACCGCGCCTTCCGTTACAAGGCGCACGAGGCCGATATCGCCCGTGGCGGCGACATGGGTGCCGCCGCACAACTCGGTCGAATAAGACTTGCCGGCCTTGTCGCCATGCAGGCCTGTGCCCATCGACACGACGCGAACCTCATCGCCATATTTTTCGCCGAACAGCGCCATGGCGCCTTCGGCGATGGCGTCGTCGACACTCATCAAGCGCGTTACGACCGGACTGTTCTGCGTCACGATCTCATTAGCCATGGTCTCGACCCGCTCCAACTCCTCGGCCGAAATCGGCTTGGGGTGCGAGAAGTCGAAGCGCAGGCGCTCCGGCGCCACCAGCGAGCCCTTCTGTGCCACATGGGTGCCGAGCACTTCGCGCAGCGCCTCGTGGATGAGGTGGGTGGCCGAGTGGTTGGAGCGTAGCCGGGTGCGGCGCTCGCGGTCGACCTTCATCTCCACCGCCGCGCCGACGCGCACGCTGCCCTTGGTGACCTTGCCGGAGTGGACGAACAGGCCGTCGCCCTTCTTCTGAGTGTCGGTGATCTCGATGGCGAAGCCCTCGCCCGACATGGTGCCCGTATCGCCGACCTGACCACCGGATTCGCCGTAGAAAGGCGTCTGGTTGACCACGATATCGACCATATCACCGGACTGGACGGAACTGACTTCCTCGCCGTTCTTCACCAGCGCAGCGACCACGCCCTCGGCCCGCTCGGTGTCGTAGCCCAGAAATTCGGTCGCGCCGACCTTGTCCTTTACCGAGAACCACACGGCCTCGGTCGCAGCCTCACCCGAGCCCGCCCAATTGGCGCGCGCCTCTGCCTTCTGGCGCTCCATCGCCGCCTTGAAGCCGTCGGTGTCGACGGAAATACCGCGCTGGCGCAGCGCGTCCTGCGTGAGGTCGAGCGGGAAGCCGTAGGTGTCGTAGAGCTTGAAGGCAGTCTCGCCGTCGAGGCGGTCGCCGGTGCCCATCGTATCGGTCGCGTCGGAGAGCAGGTTGAGGCCGCGCGCCAGCGTCTTGCGGAAGCGCGTCTCCTCAAGCTTCAGCGTCTCCGTGATGAGCGGCTGGCCGCGCACCAGCTCGGGATAGGCCTGGCCCATCTCGCGCACCAGCGCCGGCACGAGGCGCCACATCAGCGGCTCGGCGGCACCAAGAAGCTGCGCGTGACGCATGGCGCGGCGCATGATGCGGCGGAGCACATAGCCACGGCCCTCGTTCGACGGCAGCACGCCATCGGCGATCAGGAAACTGGAGGCGCGCAGGTGATCGGCAATCACGCGGTGGCTGGCGCGGTTCTTGCCCTCGGCCTTGACGCCGGTCGCCTCTTCCGAGGCGCGGATCAGCGCCTGGAACAGGTCGATGTCATAGTTGTCGTGCTTGCCCTGCAGGACGGCAGCGATGCGCTCCAGCCCCATGCCGGTGTCGATCGACGGACGCGGCAGCGCGATGCGCTCTTCCTTCGTCACCTGCTCGAACTGCATGAAGACGAGATTCCAGATCTCGATGAAGCGATCGCCGTCCTCGTCCGGGCTGCCGGGAGGGCCACCGGGGATGCCTTCGCCGTGGTCGTAGAAAATCTCCGAGCACGGGCCGCAGGGGCCGGTATCGCCCATCGCCCAGAAATTGTCGCTGGTTGCGATGCGGATGATCTTCCGGTCCGGCAGGCCGGCGATCTTTTTCCAGAAGCCGGCCGCTTCTTCGTCGGTGTGGTAGACCGTGACCAAGAGCTTCTCGCGGTCGAGACCGTATTCCTTGGTGATCAGGTTCCAGGCAAACTCGATGGCGTTCTCCTTGAAATAGTCGCCGAAGGAGAAGTTGCCGAGCATCTCGAAGAAGGTGTGGTGGCGCGCGGTGTAGCCGACATTGTCAAGGTCGTTGTGCTTGCCGCCGGCGCGCACGCATTTCTGCGCGGTCGCGGCGCGCGAATAGTTGCGCGTCTCGAGCCCGGTGAACACGTTCTTGAACTGCACCATGCCGGCGTTGACGAACATGAGGGTCGGGTCGTTGCGCGGCACGAGCGGGCTCGAGGGCACCACCTCATGGCCATTCTTCCGGTAATAGTCGAGGAAAGTCGACCGGATCTCGTTTACGCCGCTCATGTCATTGCCTTTTGTTACGAAAAATCCGCCCACGCCGGAGGCGGAAAATGAACATGGCCTTTTAGCCTTCGCATTCTACCCTGTCCAGAACGCCGAAAGCCGACAATTTCACCAAGACGCAGCCCCCGGCACCCAGGCGGGGGCGGCCGAGCCCCCCAGGATGCAAGAAGGCCGCCGACGCGAACGCTAGCGGCCTGCCAAACTTCTTGACGATGGCGAGACTTACGCCTCTCCGGCCTCGTCGAAACCGTCCTCGCCACCCTCATCGAGCATCTTCTCGGCGATCAGGCCGGCATTCTGGCGCAACGCCATCTCGATCTCGCGCGCGGTGTCGGGATTGTCGCGCAGGAACTGTTTCGCGTTTTCGCGACCCTGGCCGAGGCGCTGCGAATTGTAGGAGAACCACGCGCCCGATTTCTCGACCACGCCGGCCTTGACGCCGAGATCGACCAGCTCGCCGGTCTTGGACACGCCTTCGCCATACATAATGTCGAACTCGACCTGCTTGAAGGGCGGCGCCAGCTTGTTCTTCACCACCTTCACGCGGGTCTGGTTGCCGACGACCTCGTCGCGGTCCTTCACCGAGCCGATGCGGCGGATGTCGAGGCGCACAGAGGCATAGAACTTCAGCGCGTTGCCGCCCGTGGTCGTCTCGGGCGAGCCGAACATCACGCCGATCTTCATGCGGATCTGGTTGATGAAGATGACCATGGTGTTGGAGCGCGAGATGGTCGCGGTGAGCTTGCGCAGCGCCTGGCTCATCAGGCGGGCCTGCAGGCCCGGCAGCGCATCGCCCATCTCGCCCTCGATTTCGGCGCGAGGGGTCAACGCTGCAACCGAGTCGACCACCAGAACGTCGATGGCGCCCGAACGCACCAGCGTATCGCAGATCTCCAGCGCCTGCTCGCCCGTGTCGGGCTGCGAGATCAGCAGGTTCTCCAGGTCGACGCCCAGCTTGCGGGCATAGACCGGATCAAGCGCGTGTTCGGCGTCGACGAAGGCGCAGATACCGCCCTTCTTCTGCGCCTCGGCCACCGTGTGCAGCGCCAGCGTGGTCTTGCCCGAGCTTTCCGGGCCGTAAATCTCGATGATGCGGCCGCGCGGCAGACCGCCGACGCCAAGCGCAATGTCGAGCCCGAGCGAGCCGGTCGGAACCGTTTCGATCTCGACGATCTTCTCATTCGCGCCGAGACGCATGATCGAGCCCTTGCCGAAAGCGCGCTCAATCTGCGACAGCGCTGCATCCAGAGCCTTTGATTTGTCCACCGATTTGTCCTCAACAAGCCGCAACGAATTCTGAGCCATGATACATTACCCCTTGGACGTCAATGAAGGCCGGAAGTTCCCCTTCGCTGAAAGATTTGTACCTTTTTTGTTCCGTTTTTGCAATAGTCATTAAGCTATTGAAAATAGCTATAATTTCATATTTGTTCTATTTTTGTACACAGCTATCACAGTTTGGTGTGTGCGTCCCGCACAGTACCTCCGGCTAGAGTGTTCTGCGCCGCGACGATTCGTTTCCGCGCATTGCCCGGCGCGCGGTGAGGTCATAAGGTCCGCGCCGGTTCGTTTCGACAGGACACAGGCATGAAATCTCCCAGCATTCTGGCGGTCGGCGGCGCGCATGTTGACCGGCGCGGCCAGGTCAGCGGCGTCTATGTTCCGGGCGCCTCCAATCCCGGCGTCATGCACGAGGATATCGGCGGCGGCGTCTTCAACGCGCTGCGCAACGCTGTGCGCCGCGGCGCCGAGGCCTCGCTGATGTCGGTGCGCGGCGGCGACGCGGCCGGCGAGATGGTGGCCCGCGCCATTGCTCAGGAAGGCATTTCGGACCTCTCGGCCGTGTTCCTCGACCGCACGACGCCTAGCTACACCGCAATCCTCGACCGCGACGGCGACGTCATCACCGGTTTCGCCGACATGATGCTCTACGAGCTGGCGTTCCCCAAGCAGATGCGCCGTTCGAAGATGCGCGAGGCGGTCGCAGACGTAGAAGCCATATTGTGCGACGCCAACCTGCCGGCCGAGGCTCTTCGCAGCCTGGTGGGCGTTGCCGGGGACAAGCCGGTCTTCGTCATCGCCGTCTCGCCGGCCAAGGTGGTGCGGCTGACCGGCCTGCTTTCCGGCCTTGCCTGCCTGTTCATGAATCGTCGCGAAATCCGCGCGCTCGCCGAAACCGATGACACCGACATCGCGGCCGCGATCAGTGTGCTGCGGCAGCGCGGCCTTGCGCGAGGCGTCGTAACCGCCGGCGAAAGCTCGGTCATAGGCTTCGATGGCGACCAGCTATTTTCCATCACGCCGCCCGCCGCGCGCAAGGTGGTGGACGTGACCGGCGCGGGCGATGCGCTGGCCGGCGCCACCACAGTCGCCATGCTGCGCGGCCTGCCGCTGCGCGAGGCACTGCGCGAAGGTGTCGCAGCCGCGGTGCTGGCGGTGGAGAGCGACAAATCCGTGCCTGATTTGTCGCCGAAGGAATTTGCCGCAGTGCTATCCCTTGTACCCAAGGCTAGGGAATTGCATGAAGGCGCCCCAAACGGAGACATCTCATGACGCCAGAAACCGCCCGCCCCTTCGTTGACATCCACGCCCCGGTCGCCGAGGCGCTCGCTTCGGGCAAGCCGGTCGTGGCGCTCGAAAGCACCATCATCACCCACGGTATGCCCTATCCGCAGAACAGCGAGATGGCAGCCAATGTCGAAAAGATCATCCGCGACGAGGGCGCGGTGCCGGCCACCATCGCCGTCATCGACGGCCGCCTGAAGATCGGCCTCTCCGATGCCGAGCGCGAGGCGCTGGCCAAGACCACCGGCACCATGAAGCTTTCGCGCGCCGATCTCGCCTTCGCAGTGGCGCAGGGCCGCACGGGCGGCACCACGGTGGCTGGCACCATGATCGCGGCGCATCTGGCCGGCATCCGCGTCTTCGCCACCGGCGGCATCGGTGGCGTGCACAAGGGGGCGGAAAAGAGCTTTGACATCTCCGCCGACCTCGACGAGTTGGCGCGCACGCCGGTGGTCGTCGTCTCGGCCGGCGCCAAGGCCATCCTCGACATCGAAAAGACGCTGGAAGTGCTCGAAACGCGCGGTGTGCCGGTCGTCGCCTTCGGCTCGGACGTCGTGCCCGCCTTCTGGTCGCGCGTCTCGCCCTATGCCGCTCCGCTGCGCCTCGATGCGGCCGACGACATCGCCAGCTTCTTCCGCACGCGCCAGGCGCTCGGCATCGAAGGTGGCATGCTGGTTGCCAACCCGGTGCCGGCTGCCGACGAGATCCCCGTCGAGACCATGGCCGGCTACATCGATGCCGCGCAGCGCGATGCCGAGGCACAGGGCGTTTCGGGCAAGGCGGTCACGCCCTTCCTGCTCTCCCGTATTCTCGAACTGACCAATGGCGCCAGCCTGAAGACCAACATCGCGCTGGTCGAAAACAACGCGCGCCTCGCCGCAAAGATCGCCCGCGCGCTGTAAGCGTTCCAGGTCTTGGCGGCGGTCTTTACCGCCGCCGATAAAAACGCTTGCCTATTTGCCCGCCCTCAGGCCGGCCTCATAGGCCTTACGCGCCCAGTTAGCCATCTCGTCAGGATCGTCGACAGCACTCTCGGGCACTGTCCAATAGGGCATGGCCACTGTCTTGCCGTGCCGCGAGCCGACATTGGTCCATTGCACGCATCCCGCCGCCTCGAAGTCGGGGGCGCTCTCCGCATCGGCCTTGAGCATCAACTCGCCGCGGAGCTCGAGGGCGAAGATGACGCCGTTGAAATAAATTCCCTTGCCGCCGAATATCCTGCGCACGCTGACAGGGCCAAGGCCTGCAAAGAGATCGACAATATCGGCTTCCGTCATGGCGTCCTTCCCCTACATTCCAGCACAGGCCCAACCAGCGGAAGAGGGAAGCACCAATGCCGATGTTGCTCAAGGGATCATGCAGTTGCGGCGCCGTTCGTTTTGAGATGAAAAGCCACACGCCCGTGCCATATCAGCTTTGCTATTGCTCGATATGCCGGAAACAGCAAGGCGGCGGGGGCTATGCGATCAACCTGGCGGGCATTTACAATACGCTGAAGGTCGAGGGCGAGGAACATCTCGGCCTTTATCGCGCGACCATCTGCGATGAAGAGACGCCGAGGCCGGAGGTTTCCTCCGGCGAGCGCCGATTCTGCAAGCAGTGCGGCTCGGCGCTCTGGCTCTACGATCCGACATGGCCGCACCTGATGCATCCCTTCGCCTCGGCGATCGACAGCGAGTTGCCCACGGCGCCGCAGCGCGTGCATCTGATGCTGAAATACAAGGCGTCGTGGGTAGAGCCCGACATCCGGCCGGGAGATACCGCGTTCGACCTCTACCCGCCGGACTCCATCGCCGGCTGGCACAAGCACCACGGCTTGTGGGTGGAATGATGCAGCGTCAGGCGCCGCCGCCGGCGCGCGCCTCGGCAAGCTGCTTCAGGTCGGCAGGCTTGAGCTCGACGGACTCGCCGCAGCCGCAGGCCGAACTCTGGTTGGGGTTGCGGAAGGTGAATCCGGTGCGCAGCGTCGTCGCCTCGAAATCCATTTCCGTGCCGAGCAGGAACAGCGCCGCCTCCGGCGCGACATAGACATGGGCGCCGTCGCGTTCGATGTGGTCATCTGCGGGATTGGGCTCGGTCACCAGATCGACCGTATATTCCATGCCCGCGCAGCCGCCCTTCTTGACGCCCAGGCGGATGCCATTGGCGTTCTCGCGGGTGGCCACGATCTCGTTGACCCGGGCCGCAGCCCGTTCGGTCATGGTGATGACGGCAAAGCGTCCCATTCTTCTGTCTCCATGCCAGGCAGGTTAAAGGCCTGCCGGATATTGATGCGATCAGGATGGTGAAGATTCGGGCTTCATGCAAGCCGCGATCAATACCACCCGACGGCCACCTGAGCCTCTTCCGACATGCGGTCCGGCGTCCATGGCGGATCGAAGGTCATGTTCACCTCGACGCCCGAAACGCCTTCGACGGCGCCCACCGCATTCTGCACCCAGCCGGGCATTTCGCCCGCCACGGGGCAACCGGGGGCGGTCAGCGTCATGTCGATCTTAACCGTGCGGTCGTCCTCGATGTCGATCTTGTAGACGAGGCCCAGTTCGTAGATATCGGCCGGGATCTCGGGGTCGTAGACGGTCTTCAACGCCGCGATGATGTCATCGGTCAGGCGCGCCAGTTCCTCGGCGGGAATGGCGGATACCGACCCGGTGCCCTGCCCTTCGGCAGGAGTCTCGACTGCAGCGCTCATATCGTCCATCGTCGTCATCCGAAGAATTTGCGCGCCTTTTCAAGCGCTTCGGCCAGAACGTCAATCTCGGCCCTGGTGTTGTACATGCCGAAAGATGCCCTGCATGTGGAGGTTACGCCAAACCGTTTCAACAGCGGCTGCGCGCAATGGGTACCAGCGCGCACCGCAACGCCCTGCCGGTCGATGATCATCGACACGTCATGGGCATGAATGCCCTGGAGCTCGAACGACACGATGGCGCCCTTGCCCGGCGCATCGCCGAAGATGCGCAACGAGTTGATGGCGCGCAGGCGTTCATGCGCGTATTTCTTGAGGTCGGCCTCGTGCGCGGCGATCGCCTCGCGGCCGATTTTCTCCATGTAGTCGAGCGACGCGCCGAGACCGATCGCCTGGACAATGGGCGGCGTACCCGCCTCGAAGCGGTGCGGCGGCTCATTGTAGGTGATGTTGTCCTCGGTCACTTCGAGGATCATCTCGCCGCCGCCCTGGAAGGGGCGCATGCGCTCGAGAAACTCGCGCTTGCCGTAGAGCACGCCGATGCCGCTCGGGCCGTAGACCTTGTGGCCGGTGAAGACGTAGAAGTCGGCGTCGAGATCGCGAACGTCGACCGGCAGATGGACCGCCGCCTGGCTGCCGTCCACGAGAACCGGGATGCCCCGCTCATGAGCGATCCGCACGATCTCCTTGATCGGCGTGATGGTGCCCAGCACGTTGGACATATGGGTGATCGCCACCAGCTTGGTGCGGTCGGTGAGGCGCTTTTCGAACTCCTCGATGTGGAACGCACCCTGGTCGTCCACCGGCACCCAGACCAGCTTGGCGCCCTGCCGCTCGCGGATGAAATGCCACGGCACGATGTTGGAGTGGTGCTCCATGATCGACAGCACGATCTCGTCGCCCGCGCCGATATTCGGCATGCCGAAACCGTAGGCGACCGTGTTGATCGCCTCCGTGGTCGACTTAGTGAAGACGATCTCTTCGGCGCTACCCGCATTCAGGAAGCGCCGAACCGTCTCGCGCGCCTTCTCATAGGCGTCCGTCGCGGCATTGGAGAGGAAATGCAAGCCTCGATGCACATTGGCGTATTCGTTGGCGTAGGCATGGTTGACCGCATCAAGCATCGCCTGCGGCTTCTGCGCCGAGGCGCCGCTGTCCAGATAGACGAGCGGCTTGCCGTAGACCTCGCGCGACAGGATGGGGAAGTCGCGGCGCACGGCCTCGACGTCAAAGCCCCCAACGATATTCGCCGGTGCATTCATGGTTCACCCGTGCGTCTGGAACCAGTCGACCAGCAGCGCCTCAAGCGCATCGACCAACGGTTCGTCTTCCAGTTCCTCGATGACCTCGGCAACGAACGCCCTGACCAACAGGCCCCGCGCCGTCTTCTCGTCAATGCCGCGTGCCATCAGGTAGAACAGATGGTTGCGGTCGATCTCGGTGACGGTGGCGCCATGGCCGCACTGCACGTCGTCGGCGAAGATTTCGAGTTCGGGCTTGGTCGAGAACTCGCCCTCGTCCGACAGAAGCAGCGTGTTGCAGGCCATGCGCGCGTCGGTCTTCTGCGCGATCTGGTGCACGTTGATGCGGCCCTGGAACACGCCGTTCGCCTTGTCGGTGACGACGTTGCGCACGATCTCGCGCGAGCCGGTGTGTGGTACGGCGTGGTCGAGCACCATGGTGACATCCGTGTGCGTATCGCCGGCCAGAAGGTTGACGCCGCGCAACTGGAAGTCCGAACCCTGACCCTTGGTGACGACACGGATTTCCTGCCGCACCAGCTTGCCGCCGGTATTCATGATGAAGAGCGTCAGCTTGGCGTCCTTGCCGATCCAGGCATTGAACTGGCCGAGATGGGTCGCCGTGTCCGGCTGCTCCTGCACGATCACCCAGGTGATGTTAGAGCCCTCGCCGACCACCACATTGTCGACCGACGAGACGAGCGCGGAGCCCGTGCCGGTCTGGCGTTCGACGATGGTGGCGGTCACGCCCGCGCCCACCTTCACGGCGAACCGCGCATGGACCTGTCCGCCGGCCTGCACGTTCTGCAGCTCGATCGGCTTCTCCAGCACCGTCCCGTCGGCGATGTTCAGCAGCCAGCCGTCGGCCACAAAGGCGCTGTTCAGTGCACCGATGGCGTCGTCTGCGTCCTGGGGCCCGAGCGCCGGAGCGTAGGTGCCGTCGCCGAGCTTTTCGGAGACCGACGAAACCGTAACGCCCTCGATTCCGGCCGCCTTGCCGGCAGTGCCGTTAAGCAATGCCAATACCGAAGATCCCTCGATGAGCGGTGCCACCGGCGTGGCCGCCGCGGCAGCGTCGAAAGCCGGAACGGCGGTGAGCAGACGGCGCAGGTCCGTGTAATGCCAGGATTCGATGCGGCGCGTCGGCAGGCCGAACTTGATGGCCTCGATGGCGGCGTCACGCTTCAGCGTCACCTCGCCGTTGCCCGGCAGCAGCGACAGACGCTCGCCGAAGGCGTCGATCAACGCCGCCTCGGCCGGTGTCCGCGGAGGTTGTATCTGGACGTTCATGGCTCCCCTCACGCGGCCTCTTCGATGATCCCGGCGTAGCCGTTTTCTTCCAGCTCATAGGCCAGCGACTTGTCGCCCGACTTGATGACCTGGCCCTTGTAAAGCACATGCACCGAATCCGGCACGATGTAATCGAGCAGACGCTGGTAGTGGGTGATGACCACGATCGAGCGATCCGGCGAACGGAGCTGGTTCACTCCATCGGCCACGATCTTCAGCGCGTCGATGTCGAGACCGGAATCGGTCTCGTCTAGCACGCAGAGTTTCGGCTCCAGAAGCTTCATCTGGAGGATTTCGGCGCGCTTCTTCTCGCCGCCGGAGAAGCCGACATTGAGCGGACGCTTCAGCATGCCGAGATCCATGCTGAGCTGGCCGGCAGCGTGCTTCACGCGCTTCATGAGATCGGGGATCGACAGCGGATCCTCGCCACGCGCCTTGCGCTGGGCGTTCATCGCCACCTTCAGGAACTCCATGGTCGCCACGCCCGGTATCTCCATCGGGTACTGGAAGGCCAGGAAGATGCCCGAAGCGGCGCGCTCGGCCGGATCCATCTCGAGGATCGACTGGCCGTTGTAAATGATCTCGCCCTCGGTAACTTCATAGTCCTCACGGCCCGCGAGCACATAGGAAAGGGTCGACTTGCCCGAACCGTTCGGGCCCATGATGGCGGCAACCTCGCCGTCCTTTACGGTGAGGTTCAGCCCACGGATGATCTCGACGCCGGTTTCGGCAACGCGGGCATGCAGGTTCTTGATTTCAAGCATCTTTTTCTTCTTCCTGAATTCGCAATTCCGGTCAGCCGACCGATCCCTCGAGGCTGATGCCGATGAGCTTCTGCGCCTCCACGGCGAACTCCATTGGCAGCTCCTGGATGACTTCCTTGACGAAGCCGTTGACGATCAGCGCGATCGCCTCTTCCTCGGGAATGCCGCGCTGCATGACATAAAACTTCTGGTCGTCCGAAATCTTCGAGGTGGTCGCCTCGTGCTCGAACTGGGCGGTCGAGTTCTTGGCTTCCATGTAAGGCACCGTGTGCGCGCCGCACTGGTCGCCGATCAACAGCGAGTCGCAGTTGGTGAAATTGCGCGCATTGGTGGCCTTGCGGTGCGCCGAAACCTGCCCGCGATAGGTGTTCTGCGAGAAGCCGGCGGCGATGCCCTTGGAGATGATCCGGCTCCTGGTGTTCTTGCCGAGATGGATCATCTTGGTGCCGCTGTCGACCTGCTGGTAGCCGTTCGACACAGCGATCGAATAGAAATTGCCCTGGCTGTTGTCGCCGCGCAGGATGCAGCTCGGATACTTCCAGGTGATGGCGGACCCGGTTTCCACCTGCGTCCAGGAGATTTTCGAACGCGCGCCACGGCAGTCGCCGCGCTTGGTGACGAAGTTGTAGATGCCGCCCTTGCCCTGGGCGTCGCCCGGGTACCAGTTCTGCACCGTCGAATACTTGATCTCCGCATCGTCCAGCGCGATCAGTTCGACCACGGCGGCGTGAAGCTGGTTCTCGTCGCGCTGCGGGGCCGTGCAGCCTTCCAGATAGGAGACGTAGGAGCCTTCCTCCGCGATGATCAGCGTGCGCTCGAACTGGCCGGTGTTCTTCTCGTTGATGCGGAAATAGGTCGAAAGCTCCATCGGGCAGCGAACGCCCTTGGGCACGAACACGAAGGAGCCGTCGGTGAACACCGCCGAATTCAGCGTCGCGTAGAAGTTGTCGGTCGTGGGAACCACGGTGCCGAGATACTTCTTCACCAGTTCCGGATGCTCGCGGATGGCTTCGGAGATCGAGCAGAAGATAACGCCGGCCTTGGCCAGTTCTTCCTTGAAGGTGGTGACGACCGAGACGGAGTCGAAAACGGCGTCGACCGCGACGCGGCCGGACTTGTAGACGTTGTCGCCCGCTTCCTCGAACTCGCCCGGCTGCTCCTTCTGGACGCCGGCAAGGATTTCCTGCTCCCGCAGCGGGATGCCGAGCTTCTCGTAAACCTTCAGCAGTTCAGGGTCGACCTCGTCGAGCGAGCGCGGGCCCGACTGGTTCTTCGGCGCCGCGTAGTAGTGGATGTCCTGGAAGTCGATCTTCGGATATTCGACGCGCGCCCAGGTGGGCTCCTCAAGCGTCAGCCAGCGACGGAAAGCGCCCAGACGCCATTCGAGCATCCATTCCGGTTCGTCCTTCTTGGCGGAAATGAAGCGGATGATGTCTTCGTTCAGGCCTTTGGGGGCCTTGTCCATCTCGATTTCGGTCTCGAATCCGTACTTATACTGGTCCACATCGATCTTGCGGACCTGCTCGATCGTCTCCTGCACAGCAGGCATCAGCGTTCTCCATCCACGCCGGGGTCAAGGCCCGGCAGTTTTCAAACTATGGCACCGCAGGAGCGGCGTAAGTTCCATATAGTGTGCCTTGGCCGGGAATTCACCCGCCGAAAGCGCCGCAGGCGCCCCCAAGACACACCGACTTCATGGTCCAAGGACCGGTTTGCAAGGCGCTTACGCGGCTTGCGGCTTTCCGGCACGCCGGGCCAGAAAGCCCGACAGCGCCGCTGTAAACTGCGCGATCTCGGCTCGCGTGGTGGCCGGACCGATGGAAACCCGCAAGGCCCCCTCCGGCCTGTCATGCCCCATCGCCTTCAGCACATGGCTGGGACCGACCTTGCCCGATGAACAGGCCGAACCTGCCGAAAGGGCAACGCCCGCGAGATCGAAACCAATCTGCGCCGTTTCCGACTTGATGCCGGGAATAGCGAAGAAAATCGTATTGGCAAGGCGCTCGACCCTTCGCCCAAAGATTTCCGCATCGGGAGCCAGCGACAGGATCGAAGCCTCGATCTCGTCACGCAGCGCGCGGACCTCGTCCATGCGCCCGAGCGCCGCCTGTGCCTGTCTTGCTGCAGCGCCAAATCCAGCGATGGCAGCCAGGTTTTCCGTGCCGGCCCTAAAACCCTTTTCCTGGCCACCGCCGACGATCAGGGGCTTGGGCATCATCAGGTCCGAACAAGCCACGAAGGCGCCAGCGCCTTGCGGGCCGCCGATCTTGTGCGAAGAAAGGATCAGATAATCGACATAACCGGCTGAAACATCGAGTGGAATGCGCCCTGCCGCCTGCACGGCATCGGCCACGAAAACACCGCCGGCCGCCTTCACGATGCCGCCGATCTCTTCAAGCGGCTGAATGACGCCAGTCTCGTTGTTGGCGGCGTGGATCGCCACCAGAGGCAATCCTTCCCCCTTGTCGTGCGCAGCCAAGGCTCCAGCGAGCGCGTCGAGATCGACGACGCCATCGGCGTTCACACCGATATTCATCGTGTTCTCCGCACCGAAGCGGCCTCCATTCAGAACGCAGGGATGATCTGCGGCACTGACATAGAGCCGGCCCATGCGCAGGGCCGAGCGCCCCATCTGCCAGTCTGGCGTGAGCAGCGTTGTGGCCGCTTCCGTCGCACCCGAAGTGAAGACGACATGCTCCGCCTTCCCGTTGACCAGAGCGGCGACGTCCCGACGCGCATCCTCGACGATCCGGCGGGCAGCCCGCCCCTCGCTGTGCACGGAGGACGGATTGGCCGACGCATCGAGGGCAGCAAGCATCGCCGCCTGCGCCGAAGGCAGCAGCGGAGCGCTTGCATTGTAATCGAGATAGGCGCGGGGGGCAGCCATTTGCGCTCGATCGGTCCTTAAAGCCAACATTCGGGCGCTTCGAACGTTATTTCCTTGAAATTACAAGGCCAGACGTCCTATTTACCCGGTTTGCCAAACAGGTGGTCGCGCCACCAGTTTTGAACAGTTCTAAACTAGCTTGTAGGAAGGCGCTTACAGCGCGTCAAGGCCAGCGAAGGGAATTGTTTCGATCGGCAGTCAAGTTTTGCGCGAGTCAAGTGGAGTCATATATGCCTGAGGTCATTTTCGCCGGTCCGGCGGGTCGTCTGGAAGGCCGCTACCAGCCGTCGAAAGAGAAGAACGCGCCGATCGCCATCATCCTGCATCCGCACCCTCAGTTCGGCGGCACGATGAACAACAAGATCGTCTACGACCTCTTCTATATGTTCCAGAAGCGGGATTTCACCACCCTGCGCTTCAATTTCCGCGGCATCGGCCGCAGCCAGGGCGAGTTCGACCACGGCACGGGCGAGCTGTCCGATGCCGCCGCCGCGCTCGACTGGATTCAGGCGCTGCACCCCGATTCGAAATCCTGCTGGGTGGCCGGTTATTCCTTTGGCGCCTGGATCGGCATGCAGCTTCTGATGCGCCGTCCGGAGATCGAGGGCTTCATCTCGGTCGCCCCGCAGCCCAACACATACGACTTCTCGTTCCTGGCGCCCTGCCCGTCTTCCGGCCTCATCATCCATGGCGATGCCGACAAGGTGGCTCCGCCGAAGGATGTACAGGGCCTGGTCGACAAGCTGCACACGCAGAAGGGCATCACCATCACGCAGAAGACGCTGCCCGGCGCCAACCACTTCTTCGCCAATCACAGCGAGCTGCTGATCGAAGAATGCGCCGAATATCTCGACCGTCGCCTGGCAGGCGAACTGGCCGACCCGCGCCCGAAGCGTCTCCGGTAACGCTCAAAAGGAACAGCAGCCATGTACCAGCCCCCTCATTTCATCGAGACGAGGCTGGACGTGCTGCACGCCCTCATACGAGCACACCCGCTCGGCCTGCTCATTTCCAACGGCACGGAGAACGGCATCACAGCCAATCCCGTGCCGTTTTTGCTGGATTCGGAGTTTGCGCCCAGCGGCAGGCTGCGGGCGCACATGGCCAAGGCCAACGGCCAATGGCGACAGATGGCCGAAAGCCCTGATGCGCAGGTTCTGGTCGTCTTTCAGGGCGTCGACACCTATGTCACGCCCTCCTGGTACGAGACCAAGCGCGAAACCGGCAAGGTTGTGCCGACCTGGAACTACGCCATGGTGCAGGTGCGTGGCCGGGCGCGCGTGATTGACGATACCTCTTGGATCGCCGGACAAGTGACGGAACTGACCGCCACCCACGAAGCGGAACGGCCAGCGCCATGGGCGGTGACCGACGCGCCCGAGAGCTATGTCCAGGCGCAGGTCAAGGGCATCATCGGCCTCGAAATCGAGATCGCCGAAATATCCGGCAAGTGGAAAGTAAGCCAGAATCGCCCCGTCGCCGACCGCCTTGGTGTGGCAGAGGGGCTTGCAGCCGAGGACGAAACCTCGGCCGCTGAAATGGCCGGACTTGTTCGCCAATACGGCGGCTTGAACGAATAGTTCGTCTTAAGGCTTCACCAGAACTCCGCCGCTGACCGCTTCCCGGCATCCTGTCGTCGTCGGAAATGTCAGCGGCAGACCCTTCATCGACCGCACGGCCAGAAAGGCCCAGGCTTCGGCCTCGGTCGCATCGCCGTCCAGGCCGGCATCTTCCGCCACGATCACCTCGGCGCCCGTCTTCTCGGCGCCATTTCGCAGGTCTCCGACGATGTGGGGGTTCTTGCGTCCCCCTCCGCAGACGATCCAGAGTTTTGGCGCTTCGGGCACATGCTCGACCGCCTTCAGAATCGCTTCCGCCGACACGGCCGCCAACGTCCGAGCACCGTCGGACAATTCCAGCCCTGCTGCCGGTTCGAGCGTGAAATCGTTTCGGTCCAATGATTTGGGCCCGCCACGAGCGAAAAACGGGGCCGCCATATAGCTGGCGACAACCTTTGCAACAATGCCGCCCTCGCTGGCGATGGTGCCGCCGGAATCGTAAGGCACACCACCTTCGCGCGACACCCACTGGTCGATCAGCGTGTTGCCCGGGCCGGTATCGAAGGCGATGGGATCGCCGCTCGCCGGCACATAAGTGATGTTCGAAATGCCGCCGACATTGACGAAGACCATGGGGTGGCGCCTTGAGAAACGCTCGGGCAAGGAACCCGCGAGCGCGGAATGATAGGCCGGCACGAGCGGAGCGCCCTGCCCCCCATGCAACATGTCGTTGGCGCGCATGTCGTAGACCACGGGAATGCCGAGCTCCTTTGCCAGCAGTTCGCCGTCACCCAACTGCACGGTCAGGCCAAGATGCGGCCGGTGCAGAACGGTCTGGCCATGGAAACCGACGATCTCGGGCTTGCCCCACCTTCCGGGATCCGAGCCAAGAAAGGCCTCCACGGCGCGCACATGCCGAAGCGTGATCTCCCGCTCCAACTCGGCAAGGTCACCTGGCCGTTCCTCGCGCCGGTCGATTCCCTTGGCGGTTTCCAGAGATGCTTCGAGGCGACGTCGGAAAGTGGCATCATAGGGAACGAAAAACGAAGGGCCGGATTCGACGGAATTGACGCCATCGGTCCTGAGCATGGCAATATCGATGCCATCCATCGACGTGCCGCTCATCAGGCCAATCGCACAGATTGCCGACATTTTGTCCCCTGTCCTTGTGATTCTCCGCCGCCGGATGCTAAACGGCGACAGCTACACTTGCCATGTTCGCGGCAAGCCCTTCTGGCATTCTCGGGAAAAGAAAGAAATGTCCGCCTTCAAATCCGACTTCCTGCGCATCCTTTCCGAGCGCGGTTTCGTCCATCAGACCTCTGATGACGCCGGCCTCGACAAGCTTTTCGCGACGGAAGCAGTGTCGGCCTATATCGGCTTCGACCCGACGGCGCCGAGCCTGCACGCGGGCGGCCTCATCCAGATCATGATGCTGTATTGGATGCAGCAGACCGGGCACCGGCCGGTCGCCCTGATGGGCGGCGGCACCGGCATGGTCGGCGACCCGTCCTTCAAGGACGAGGCGCGCAAGCTGATGACGGTGGATACGATCCAGTCGAACATCGACAGCATCAAGAAGGTCTTTTCCAACTACCTGACCTTCGGCGAGGGCCCGCGCGACGCGCTGATGGCCAACAATGCCGACTGGCTGCGCCCGCTGAACTACCTCGAATTCCTTCGCGATGTCGGGCAGCACTTCTCAGTCAACCGCATGCTGAGCTTCGATTCGGTCAAGCTGCGCCTCGACCGCGAGCACTCGCTGTCATTCCTCGAATTCAACTACATGATCTTGCAGGCCTACGACTTCGTGGAGCTCAACAAGCGCTACGGCGTGCGGCTCCAGATGGGCGGCTCGGACCAGTGGGGCAACATCGTCAACGGCATCGACCTCGGCCACCGTATGGGCACGCCGCAGCTTTATGCGCTGACTTCACCGCTGCTGACGACCTCGTCGGGCGCGAAGATGGGCAAGTCGCTGAATGGCGCCGTGTGGCTGAACGCCGACATGCTCTCGGCCTATGATTTCTGGCAGTACTGGCGCAACACGGAGGACGCCGACGTCGAGCGCTTCCTGAAGCTCTACACCATCTTGCCGATGGATGAGATCGCGCGGCTGGGCAAGCTCGGCGGCTCCGAGATCAACGACGCCAAGAAGGTGCTGGCCACCGAAGTGACGGCGATGCTGCATGGCCGCGAGGGCGCCGAGCAGGCCGCCGAAACCGCGCGCAAGACGTTTGAGGAAGGTGCCTTCGCCGACACGCTGCCGACCGTCGAGATCGGTAAGGACGAACTCCAGGCCGGCATCGGCCTGCTGTCGCTCCTCGTCCGCGCCGGGCTTGCCGCTTCCAACGGCGAAGCCCGCCGCCACGTGCAGGGCGGCGCCGTCCGCCTCAACGACGAGCCGATGTCTGACGAGCGCCGACTGGTGACAACAGCCGACCTGACCGCCGACGGCGTGATCAAGCTCTCGCTCGGCAAGAAGAAGCACATCCTGGTCCGGCCGGCCTGACGCCCAACCGGATAGCAAGTCATGGAAAAGCCCGTCGGCGCATCGCGTCGGCGGGCTTTTCGCGTCCAGAGGGTTTTGCCGCCGCCGGATCGAGCGGCTGGCTGATTACTGGAACTCGAAGATCGAGCGGAAAATGCCCGGCGCGATCACCGACAGCGGATTGATCTGCAAATTGGGCGTCTTGGCATTGCCGTTAAGCTTGTAGGTCACGCCGATCAGCCCGCGATCGCGGCCATTGCCGAGAATGGCGCCGACAATCGGAATTTCCCCAAAAATCCGGTTCAGGCCATAGGCCGGCATGAAGGTGCCCGTCATCGACATGTTGCCGTACTCGTCATAGAGCGTGCCCTGGAACGTCGTGCCGATCAGCGGGCCGCGGAGCACGCCGTTGCCGATCTTCAGATAGCCGGGTCCCTTCTCGATCTGCACCGAGCCGCGCTCGAACTGTACCCGCGACGTGTCTATATCGCTCTTGACCGCCTGGTTCAGGCTGCGCTTGTCGCCGGGCGGGGTCGTGGAAACGATCGAGGCGAGTTTCGGCTCGTTGACGACCCAGAAATCGCTGGCATCGACGCGGCCACGCATCGGACCGCCGCCATTGTCGGACAGAGCCAGCTTGATGGCGCCTCCCTGCATATGATCGTAGATGTTGAGGAAGCGGAGCAGCGCGCCGGCGTCGGACGACTGCATCTGCAGGTTATGCTGACCGCCTTCGGATAAATTGGTCACCGACACGGCACCGCCCGCCCCCGTGGTTGCGGTTACACGCAGCCCGTCGATCTTGGAATTCGCGCCGCTGTAGCTGAGCAGAACGTTGGAAAGCTGCTCGCCGCCGAATCCCACGAGCGATTTGACATCCAAATTGACGGAGACGGGGGTACTGCTGCTGTTGGGCTTGTCGCCCTCGCCGACACCTGAGGTGAACTGCTTGATCAGCGGACGCGCATCGAGCGCATTGCCGGTGATATCCACCTGGTAGCCCTTCCCCATCCGTTTGATCGAGAGCACTACATCGTCGTCGCGGTTGAGCTGGACGGTGTCGAAGCGCGCAGAGGAGAGATTGCCGTTGGCCAACGTGACCGCGCCATCGATGGCGAAGGATTTGCCCTCTAGCTTGAAATCCGAAAGCGTCGAGACATCCTTCGATTTCTCCAGCGAGAAGCTGAGGTTTGCCGGAATGCCCGGCCCCTTCGTCCAGCCCGCCCATGGCACGTCGAGCTGTACGTTGGTCAGGTCGGCACTCACCTTTTGCTTGCCTTCGGCACCAGCGTCGAGGTTGACCTTCACCGTCCCCGAGATCAGCGACGACAGCCCCGGCGTGAGTGTCGCCCGTGCCTTGTCGTCGAGCACGAGCTGTACCTTGCGCTGGCGTGCGGGACCATCCTTGCCCAGAGGCTCGACGAGCGAGATCTCGGCAGGGACCCCGTTGAGCTTGGCTCCGGCGCTGATGACTGCCTTGTTCGGCTCGACGGTGATGGTTCCGTTGGCATCGCTGACCTTCTGGTCACTGAAGGGTTTGGCCAGAGACAGCCCGGCATAGTCGAGCACGACGCGCCAGTCGAGCCGTTCGGACGCAATGCCTTTCTGCAGCGGAATATCGGCCTTCACATTGCCGGCGACCTTCCCGCTAAAATCGTCCGGAGCCATGCCGACGAAACGCATGGCGTTGATCGGCTCGAAGGAAGCAAGCTCGGCGACGGCCGCTGCATCGCCGGCAACATCGAGGTCGAGCGCGCCAATCAGCGGCGGCCGGTTGGCCTTCTCGATCCGCAGCTTGCCATTGCTGGCGTCGACGCTGCGCCCGCTGGGCAGGAAGACGGTTCCCGACGCCAATGAGATATCCACGTCGTTGCCGTTGAATTCGACCTCACCGATCGCGTCGCGCACCGGCGGAATGACGCCGGTCGTATCGAAGCGCGCGCCTTCGACCTTGAAACGCCCCGACATCTCATCGGCCGTCAGGGGAATGCCGTTGCCGAGTCGCGCTGGCGGAACTTTGAACTCGATCCTGGCATCCGCGACACGCCCGCCGAACAAATGGTCCATTGCCCAGCGGCGGGCGCCCTTGGCGGCGAACCAGGGCCACAACTGCTTGGCGTGCGAAACCTGCATGTCATGCACCTGGAGATCCAGCGCGATGCCGGGTGCGGCATGGCCCGCCAGTTCGATCGATGCCGATCCCAATACCTCTCCGGAGCCGCTTCGTATGGCGATCTGGTCGGCGGCCAAGACTGTCTTCTCGGCATCGAAGGTGCCAGCGATGCGCGCCAGGAAATCGAGTGCAGGTTCGGGCGAATCGAGCGGCGCCAGTTTCGTGGCGGTGCTGACGAACTCGAAGCGGTAAAGCGGCTTGTCGTCCGCCGCGCCGCTTGGCGGGCGCGGACCGATCGCTCCGTTGAACTCGATATCGCTCCGTCCGGTGGTCACCCGGAGCCTGTCGATTTCAAGCTTGTCGGAGCCGCTGGCGAGCGTTGCCTGCAGATCGACCTCGCCCTTGAAGACATCGGATTTCCCGAGATCCAGCACGGAGTCTGCAAGGGTCAGTGAAGCCGTCATCCGGTCGGGATCCGTCCCGCTTCCTTCCTGGCCGGACAGGGTGAGGTCGAGGTTGCCCAGCTCACTTGTGTTTTCTGTCGCCGTCGGTTTCGCCCAACCCGGCTTGCTGGCGGATTTTGCAGAAATTTCGAGTGCAGTGATGCGCCGCGACGCGTTATTCCGCGCCGAAGAGGCAGCAAGCTTCACCTTTCGCCCGTCAAGGTCGAGATCGGCCGAGAAAAACAGTTCGCCCTGCCCGACCGCTTTGAGCTGGGCGTAGTCTATGCGCAGAACCCGCACCTGCTGGCCCTCGGGAAGGACGAATTCCACGTTCTCCAGCACGATCTGGTTGGTGGTGCCAGCCCCCAGCGAATCGAAACCGCGATGCACTTCCGCAAAGATCGCCCGTGCCACCTTGTCCGGGTCGATCAAACCCCGGTCGTTCTTGAGGATCCCGGTCCAGTCGCCCTGGTCGGTCATCGGCAGAGCGGCCGCGGCGAAACGGGCGTCGGAGATCGTGACGCTTCCAAGCCGGACATTGCCGCCGAAGAGAGGCAGGAAACGAACGCCGAACCGCACGCTGCCCGCTTCCACGAGCGGGATACCGGTGGACGTCTTGATGCCCACGTCGTGAACCTCGAGCGCGAGCAGGGCCGAGCCGTCGATTGAGAGGCTGGCGGGCCCAAGCGATGCATCGACTGGAACGCCGGCCAAGGCCTCGATCGCCTTCTCCGCCTCGGCGCGCAGCGGCCCCACGCCGATACCGGTCAGGCCGATAACATAGAGCAGCGCCACGACCAGACCGATCAACAGCGCCGCGGCGACCGCCGATCCGGCAAGTATCTTTCCGGCCTTCTTGCCGAAGCGATAGCCTTTGCGATTGAAATCTTCTCTCAGCGCCGAAGGAAGGGCACCAAGGTCCGCGATCTCGTCACGTCGGAATCGTATCTTTTCGTGTTTTGGTACGTCGTGCTCCACACGATATCCCGTCGCAACATATCAATCGTGGACGAATCCTCGAACGACATTATATCTCTGGCGCTTCGCGCGTAACCTTAAACAAGGGCATTGATATGGCCGAACTATCAACCGGGCAGGAAGCACCGAACTTCGATCTGCCGCGTGACGGCGGCGGGGTGCTGTCGCTTTCGGAGCTCAAGGGAAAGAAGATCGTGCTCTATTTCTACCCCAAGGACGACACCAGCGGCTGCACCGCCGAAGCAATCGACTTTTCGGGACTGAAGCCGGATTTCGAGAGTGCCGGGACGATGGTGATCGGCATGTCGCCCGACAGCGTCAAAAGCCATGACAAGTTCAAGTCCAAGCACGACCTGTCCGTCGAACTCGTGTCGGACGAGGAACGCAAGACGCTCGAAGCCTATGGCGTCTGGGTCGAGAAAAGCATGTACGGCCGCAAATATATGGGCGTCGAACGTTCCACCTTCCTCATAGATCCCGACGGCAAGATCGCCAGAATCTGGCGCAAGGTGAAGGTGCCCGGCCACGCGAAGGAAGTGCTGGCCGCCGCGCGCGAACTTTGAGTCCCGCCTGCTCCGGTATCTCGACACGAACGATTTAGAAGCCCGCCCTCCGGCGGGTTTTTTCATGCCCTGCAGGGGCAACACCGCTTCAGGTTAAGCCGGGACAATGCCGAGCAAAGCTTTGTTAACCCTAACGATGTGTAATCGACACAATCGTTGTTCGCTGAATGTGGAAGTCGGTCCCGTGAATCAATCTGGTCAGACGACGGTTTTCGGCAGGCGTACAGAGCCGCATACGGTCATCATAGCGCGTGGAGACGAGATCAGGCACTTCACCGTCCGGCCATGGATAGCCGCCCTTCTTGGCTCGACCGTGGCGGCGGTGGCCGTCGGCTATCTGCTCGCCACCTCCTATCTGGTTCTGCGCGACGATCTGATCGGCGCCACCACGGCGCGACAGGCACGCCTGCAACAAGCCTATGAGGACCGCATCTCGGCATTGCGCGCACAGGTCGACCGCATCACCAGCCGCCAGCTGCTGGACCAGCAGCTCGTGGAAACCAAGGTGACGGAGCTGCTGGCGCGGCAGGCGCAGCTCAGCAAGCGCCACGGGCGGCTCGCCCCGCTTCTCGACCGTATCGGTGAGGCAGGGCACGCCGATGCGGCCGCCCAGGCAACACCGAATCTGAAGCCCGAAATTCGCGCCAGTCTCAGTGACGGCGCCCCCGTCCAGGCGCTCGCCCTCGCCGGCCCGGCCGCAACAGCAACCACCAACCACTCATTCTGGCCGCTGCGCACGCAGCCGCAGGAAAGCGAGTCGTCTGCAGATCAGGCGGACAAGCTCTTCGCTTCCATAAACCAGTCGCTGCGCACCATCGAAAACGAGCAGATTGCACGCGTGGACACACTGACCGAGAACGCCTACCAGACCGCCGATGCGATCTCCGAGGCCCTGGAGGCGGCCGGTTTACCCGTGGACAAAGATTTCGGTCACGACGGCGTGGGCGGCCCACTGATCGCGCTCGACAATCCCAGCATGTTCGAGACCAAGGTCAGGGAACTCGACGAAACGCTGGATAAGCTCGAGGAGATGAAGGACAAGGTGCGGCGCCTGCCCATCGCCAATCCCGCGCCCGGCCGTTCAGTATCGAGCACGTTCGGCGTTCGCGTCGATCCGCTCCTCGGCACTCCCGCCCTGCATTCCGGCATGGACTTTCGCGCCCCACAGGGTTTGGGTGCTCGCGCCACAGCTGCGGGAATAGTGACCAAGGCGGGCTGGAACAGCGGCTATGGCCGCATGGTCGAGATCGACCACGGCGAAGGCTTCTCCACGCGCTACGCCCATCTGAGCAGGATCGACGTCAAAGAAGGCGAGCGAGTCGCCATCGGCCAAGTTGTCGGCGAGGTTGGAAGCAGCGGCCGCTCGACCGGGCCGCACCTCCATTACGAAGTCCGCCGCAACGGCGAAGCGGTCAATCCCCTGCGATTTCTCAAGCTCGGCAAGGAAGTCGGCCGTTATCTGTGACCTGCTTGGCCTTATAAGCACCGCATCAAATGGCCGCCTTGAGGCTTTCTTCGATATAGGCCTGGCGAAGCCGCATCGCCACGGGGCCCGGCTGGCCATCTCCCACGGCAGTACCGTCGATCTCGACCACCGGACAGACGAACCCCGTAGCCGAACTGGAAAAGGCTTCCCGCGCCCTTAGGGCTTCCTCCACGGTGAACGGGCGTTCCTCCACCTTCATCTGCAGCTCACGCGCGCATTTCAGCACGGCTGCGCGGGTGATTCCCGCCAGAATGTCGCTCGACAGGTCGCGCGTAACGATCGTGCCATCCTGTGTGACGATATAGGCGTTGTTGGAGGTGCCTTCGGTCACCGCTCCGTCCTTCACCAGCCAGGCGTCGTCGACGCCTCTCTCGTGTGCGATCATCTTCGCCATCGAGGGATAGAGCAGCTGAACTGTCTTGATGTCCCGCCTGCCCCACCGCAGGTCTTCCACCGTAATGACTCGTGCACCGCGCTTCGCCAGCGGGCTGTCGATGACCGAACGAGCCTGCGTGAACAGCATCAGCGTCGGGGTCGCCTGTGCCGGAAAGAGAAAGTCGCGATCGGCTGCACCGCGCGTGATCTGGAGATAGACGAGACCTTCGCTCACGGCGTTCTTTTCGACGAGCGCGCGATGGATTTTCAGCAGTTCGTCGTCCGAACAGGGCATGGCCATCTTGAGCTCGCCCAGCGAACGGTGCAGGCGGCGCAGATGACCGGCAAAATCCACCAGCTTGCCATTCAGGACCGACGTCACCTCATAGACGCCGTCGGCGAACAGGAAACCGCGGTCGAAAACCGAAATCCTGGCTTCGCTTTCAGGGACATAATTGCCGTTCACATAGACGGTGCGTTCCATCGAATCTCTCATTTTCCGTCGTCGGGAACGGCAACGTATTCCAATGGATGGCTCGATGGAATCGCTCTGTTCGTCGGGAATCGCCCTGCAGCCGTGCAATCTTGCGGTTCGGAAGCGCGAGTCGGACCACTTGAAGATGATGTCCCAAGGAGTGGTGTAGCTGGCTGGTTGGTCACCAGTTGAGAAGAGCGCTGACGCTGATTTGCTGCGCGCGATGATTGGCTTCGCCGCCGAGAAGTTGATGGCGCTGGAGGTCGGCACGAAGACGGGCGCGGGCTACGGCGAGAAGAATGCCTTCCGACTTGCCCGGCGCAACGGCTATCGCGACCGGGACTGGGAAACACGGGCCGGGACGGTTGAGTTGCGTATTCCGAAGCTCCGGACTGGCAGCTATTTCCTGAGTTTCCGTGAAGGCTCTCCTCGACAGGCCCATTGAGGGCGAGTGGCCCTAGCTCTGGATTGACGCCACCGACCTGAAAGTCCGGCGTGGCAGGCGCATCGTCCCTGTCGCCGTGGTCATCGCCGTCGGCGTCAATGCCGACGGACGGTGCGAGGTGTTGGGCATGGAGAGCGGCACATCTGAGGCCGAGCCGATCTGGACTTGAGTTCCTTCGAAAGCCGACAAGACGCGGTCTGCGCGGCGTCAAGCTCGTCGCCTCCGATGCCCACGAAGGCATCAAGGCCGCCGTTTCCAAGGTTCTATCGGCCACTTGGCAGAGGTGCCGGGTCCACTTCATGCGCAATGCCCTGGCCCATGCCGGCAAGAGCCGACGGCGCGTCGTCTCGGCCTTCATCGCAACAGCCGTCGCCCAGGACACGCCGGAGGCCGCCAGCCAGCAATGGCGCAACGTCGCCGACCAGATCAGGCCGAAGGTGCCCAGCTCGCCACGCTCATGGACAGCGCCGAGGAGGACGTGCTGGCCAACATGACCTTTCCCAGGCAGCCTGGGACGCAGCCGCACAGCACCAACCCCATCGAGCGACTGAACGGCGAGATCAAGCGGCGAACCGAGGTCATCGACATCTTTCCCAACGACGATGCCATCGTGCGCCTCGTCGGTGCGTTGCTGCTCGAGCAGAATGACGAGTGGGCCGTTCAGCGATCCGGATACTTGTCCCTTGAGACCATCGCCGCAATGAGCGATGAACCGCTCATCAGCCTGCCCGCTGCGGCAAGCTGATCCGTTCCCGGCCCAAGTCGGAAAGCACGGCCAGCGCCGAAGCTACACCACTCCTTGGGACATCATCCACTTGAACGCGCGATTCTCGCGCCAACCGACACAGCAGACACGAATCGTGAAGTGCCGGATACCGAGCAAGCAAATGCACTCCTACGGCGCACGGCCACGAACAACCAGGCGACCCTTTGGAGCCAAACCCGAAAGAAGAAAGAATGTTGGAAAATGACCTAGCCGACGAAAGGCAAAAACCTCGCCAGACACTAGCCAAAAGGCAGGGCGCAAAATAATTTTTTGTTGAAGTTTGCGGCCCTAAGCCTTTGGAAAGAATGGCGCGAGTGACGGGGCTCGAACCCGCGACCTCCGGCGTGACAGGCCGGCACTCTAACCGACTGAGCTACACCCGCGCTTCTGACGTGGACCAGTTCGGTCCGCGTCGTTGGAGGGGGATTACGGTGTTCGGCGGCGCGTGTCAACACGTCAAAAACAGTTCGAACAAGACTTAAGGCAACAGCCTTTGATCTGCGGAACATTTAAATTGAGGAGGAAACAGCTTTATGTAAGCTATTGAGAAAATGGCGCGAGTGACGGGGCTCGAACCCGCGACCTCCGGCGTGACAGGCCGGCACTCTAACCGACTGAGCTACACCCGCGCTTCTGACGTGGACCAGTTCGGCCCGCGTCGTTGGAGGGGGAATTACGGTGTTCGGCGGTGAGTGTCAAGCGGCGCCGTGCACCATTCTCACTTTTCCGCGAAGGGTTTTTGGGGATAGCCGGCGAATGGCTATCAAATCCGCATTGTCGTTGTGAAACGACGATTTTTTCTTGCGGATCGAAAGCGAACCGCTTAAACGTCCGCCCGAGTCGGGCGATTAGCTCAGTTGGTAGAGCGCTTCGTTTACACCGAAGATGTCGGCGGTTCGAGCCCGTCATCGCCCACCACTCCACTCCTTGAAGACATCGCATTTCCAGCGCTTTTGCGAAGTGCGCCTTAGGTTCAATGAACCTGATCAGCCCCCGCCCTGTCCAAGGCATGAGGCGCGAACTTGCCGCGATTTTGATCCTCGTCAATGAAGCCGGTGCCGGAAAGGATTTTGGTTATGTCTTGCGGAGGTGCCACGCAGCACGCTCCCCGAACGCGGCCTGAAAAGCTCGACTGCTCACCCCGATACAACGGGAGACCGAACATGGCTGAACCGACAACCAAACTGCCTATAAAGACCGAAAAGACCTCCGCGCCCAGGACAGCCGGAGAGTGGATGCCGTTCGAAAGCTTGCATCGGGAAATCGATCGCCTGTTTGAAGATTTTCACCCTTTGTGGCGTCCGACTTGGCGGTCGATATTCGCCCCCGAAACCCGCCGCACGCGTGCCGCAGAGTGGCAGGTTCTTCCGGCGATCGACGTGGTCGAAAAGGAAGGCGAGTACGAAATCACGGCTGAGCTGCCTGGGCTCGACGAAAAGAACATCGAGGTCAAACTCGCCAACGACACACTGACCATCAAGGGCGAAAAGAGGGAAGAGAAGGAAGAAAAGGAAAAGGACTTCCACCTGTCCGAGCGCCGCTTTGGTTATTTCCAGCGTTCGTTCCAGGTTCCCGAAGGAGTCGACACCGACAAGATCGACGCGACCTTTACCAAGGGCGTGCTGACCGTGAAGCTGCCCAAGACGATGGAAGCCAAGAAGGCCGAGAAGAAGATCACCGTCAAAGGTTCATAGAACCGTAACAGCTGCTGCGCGAGCCACGACGGCTTCCAGCTTACCGTTTGCTTGCACGGCTATCCCCAAACACAAGGAGAGCACCATGAATATCTCCACTGTAATGCACAAAGGCACCGAATGGATCGATCCGGGAATGACGGTTTCCAAAATCGCTGCCATCATGAATGAACGCGACATAGGGGCTTTGCCTGTAGGCGAAAACGATCGTCTGATAGGCATGGTAACCGACCGCGACCTTGCCATTCGTGCCCTGGGCAGCGGCAAAGACCCCAGCCGCCTAACCGCCCGAGACGTCATGTCCAAAGGCATCGTCTACTGCCGGACAGACCAATCCCTGGAGGATGCAGTCCACCTCATGGAAGAGAAGAAGATCAGGCGGTTGCCGGTCATCAACGAAAAGAAGCGTATGGTCGGCATGCTTGCGCTCGGCGATATTTCGCATCACGCCAGCCCCGAGCTCTGCGGCGAACTTGTCCATGCGGTAGCGTCCCCGCACTGACGTTCGGGAACTACGGTCTCGATGGCGCGGAGAGGGCCAGCAGGCCTTCTCCCGCCGCCGATGCCGGTTTCGCGGAGACCGCGAGCGCTTGCCCTTATCGAGATCCTGCTCGTGCCGCGATGACTTCCACCTCGACCTTAAATTCCTCGCGCGTGAAGCCCGACACGATCATCAGCGTCGAGGCCGGCGCCGGCTGTGGGAACAGCCGGTCGCGGACGTCCATGTAAGGTCGCATATAGGCCCGGTCGGTGACGAAGGCGTTGATGCGCACCACGTCGGCAAAGCTCATGCCGCAGGCGGCGAGGATCGAGCGCGCATTCTCGAAGCAAAGCTCGGCCTGGGCCGCGGCGTCCTCGGGCACATGCGCATTCGGGCCGATGCCGAGCTGGCCGGAACAGAAGACCATGTCCGATCCGTTCCGAACCACCACGCCGTGGCTGTAGGCGGCAAAGGGCGCCGGCATGGTATCCGGCACGAGATGGTCGAGGTTCGAAGCGCGATCGGTCATGGCATGCCTCCGGAGAATAGGATTTAATTCAGCGCCAGGCGGCGAGCCAGCCCAGCCCTTCCTCGGTCGAGCGGCGCGGCTTGTATTCGGCGCCGAAGTGCCCGGCATAGCCGCGCGCGGCCAGCTCGGGCAGCACGGTGGCAAAATCCACTTCGCCCGCATCGGGCTCACCGCGATCCGGTACGGCAGCGAACTGGACATGGCCGATCCGCTCACGATGCGCATCGAACTCCTCCAGGATGGATTTTCCGGAGCGGCCGACATGGTAGCAGTCGAACATGATGCGGATGTTGCCGCGGCCGGCCTCTTCGATGATCGACGACGCCGTGGCGTTGTCGTGCAGGAAGTAGCCCGGCACGTCGTGGAGGTTGAGCGGCTCGAGCAGGATGGTGACACCCGCCGGAGCGGCTTGGTCGGCTGCGTAGCGCAGATTGGCGACGAAAGTTTCTCGCGCTTCCGGCGCGCTCGTCTTGCCGGCCATGACGTGGATAGCAGTGGCGCCGATCGCGGTCGCATAGGCAAGTGCCTGATCGATGGCGGCGCGTGCGTCCTCCTCGCGTCCCGGCAGGGCGGAAAGCCCGAACTCGCCGGCCTCGACATTGCCCTTCGAGGTGTTCAGCCCCAGAACCGGCAGGCCGCTCTCCGCCAGCGCCTGCTTCAGCAGCGACGGCTCAATGGCATAAGGCCAATGCAGCTCGACCGCGTCGAAGCCGGCTTTGGCTGCCGCGCGCACGGCGTCGGGAAGCGCAAGCTCGGTCCAAAGGAAGCCGAGATTGGCTGAATACGGAAGGGCCATGATGTTCAATCCCACTCGATGTTGAAATGGTCCACGACATCGCGAACCTGTTCGGGCGTCAGCATTTTTGGCTTCATGCCGCGCGTGAGCAGCGCAAGCCGCGCCGTCTCTTCCAGCTCTTCCATGGCATAGACCGCGGCTTCCAGATCCTTGGCCGCGACCACCGGTCCGTGATTGGCCAGCAAAACGGCGCTACGCTTTCCGGCAAGGCCGCGGATCGCGTCGCCGATTGCCGCATCGCCCGGCCGGAAATATGGCAGCAGCTTCACCTTGCCGAGCCGCATGATGGAATAGGGTGTGAGCGGCGGCAGCACATTGTCCGGGTCGGTTTCTGGCAGCATGGACAGCGCCACCGAATGGGTGGAGTGGAGATGGACGATGGCGCCGGATTTCGCCCCGCGCGTGTCGTAGAAGGCGGAATGCAGCGGCATTTCCTTGGTCGGCGCATCGCCGCCGACCAGTCTGCCGGTCTCGTTGATCAACGACAGCCGCGCCGGATCGAGATCGCCGAAGGAAGAGCCGGTGGGCGTCACCAGAAGCCGCCCGTCGGAGAGGCGAGCAGAAATGTTGCCGGACGCACCGCCGGTCAGGCCGCGCTCGAAGATCGAGCGGGCCATCCGGCAGATCGTCTCGCGCAGCTTCGCTTCTTCGCTCACCCTGTCGCTCCCTTGAGCATGCTCAGCGCCTTGGCAAAAAAGTCTTCGGCGCCGAAATTACCCGATTTGAGCGCCAGGCCGAAATCCTGCCCGCCGACGCGCAACATGGGAACCCCCGGATCGATCTCGGGACCGACCTGCAACGCCTCGCAGGCAAGCCCCTGCACCACAGCGCCCGAGGTCTCGCCGCCGGCCGACACCAGGCGCCTGACGCCATGACGCCGCGCTTCGGCGGCAAGCTCGGCAAAGAAGGTTTCGATCCGGTGGGCGAGTTCGCCAAGCCCGTATTTCTGCTGCGCCTTGCCGACCACTTCCGGCTCGGCAGAGGAAAACACCAGCGGCTCTGCGGCCAGATTTTCTGCCAGCCAGGCAGATGCCTTCGCCAGCGTCATGTCGCCGGCCATCAGCGCGTCGGCCTCGATCTCGAGGGCCGGATGATTGGCGCGATAGTGCGCCACCTGGCCGCGCGTGGCGCGCGAGCAGGAGCCCGAGAGCACGGCGCCCGGTCCGTCGATGCCCTGCCAGGCCACCTGGCGATTGCCGATCAGCCCCTTGCGACGGAAGTTTTCCGGCAGGCCGAGCGCGACGCCGGAACCGCCGGTGATCAGCGGCAGGTCGGCGGCCGCCTCGCCGATGGCGAACAGGTCTTCGTTCTGCAGCGCGTCGACCACCAGAAGCTGGCGGCCCGCCTGGTCCTGCCGCCGCATCGCCTCGACGATTGCCTCGGCGCCGCGTCGCACGTCGGAAAACGCGACCAGCCCCACGGAAAGCGCGGTCTGGTATTGCAGCCAGCGGCGAATATCGGGGTCGGTCATCGGCGTCAGCGGATGGGCTTCCATGCCCGACTCGTTCAGCAGCCGGTCGCCGACGAAGAGATGGCCCTGATAGATGGTGCGACCCGCACCCGGAAACGCCGGGCAAACGATGACCTGGCTAGCCCCCAGCGCCTTGCTGAGCGCCTCGGCCACCGGGCCGATATTGCCGGTTTTGGTGGAATCGAAAGTCGAGCAATATTTGAAGAAGAACTGGCGGCAGCCCTGTTCCTTGAGCCATTCCAGCGCCTGCAGCGATTGAGCGACGGCTTCCTCGACCGGCACGCTGCGCGTCTTCAGCGCAACGACGCCCGCTTCGACATCGGCGTCGGCCTTGCCCTGCGGAATGCCGCAATATTGAGTCGTCGCCATGCCGCCCTTGACCAGCGTGTTGGCAAGGTCCGACGAGCCGGTGAAGTCGTCACCAATGCAGCCGAGCAGCATGGTCAGCTCTCCTTGTAGCGTTTCGCGGGAAGGCTGATGCCGCTTTCCTCCGCATAGAGCTTGACCACCGCCACGTCGCCCTCGCGGCCAAGGCCAGACTCGGATGCGGCCCTGAAACGGGCAAGCGCGGCCTGCGCGACCGGCAGCTCAAGCGAGGTTTCTTTCGCCGCGCCGGTGACGATGCCCAAATCCTTGACGAAAATGTCGACGGCCGAATGCGGCCGGTAGTCGCCATCGGCGATGTAGGGGCCGCGATTTTCGAACATCCAGGAGGAGCCGGCGCAATACGGGATCACCTGCATGATCTGGTCGGCGTCCACGCCTTGCGCGAGACCGAAGGCAAAAGCTTCGGCGGCGGCGGCGATGTGAATGCCGGCGAGCAGCTGGTTGACGCTCTTCATCGCCGAGCCCGGCCCAGCGCGGTCGCCCAGCCGGAACACGGTCTGGGCCATGGCATCGAGCGCAGGCTGGGAACGCGCGAAGGCATCGGGCGTGCCGGACGCCATGATGCTGAGCTGGCCCTTGGCGGCGCGTGCAGAACCGCCGGAAATCGGCGCGTCCAGATAGAGTATGCCCTTCTCGGCCAGGCGTGCCTCGAACTCGACCGCCTTCTGCGCGTCGATGGTCGCGCAGCTGATGACGACCGCGCCCGGCCTCAGCCTCTCGGCCAGGCCGCGCGCGCCGAACAGCGCATCTTCCGTCTGGGTCGCGTTGACGACGACCAGAATGGCGCCATCGGCTTCGGCACTCGCCTGGTCGAGGTCGCGGTCAAGGCCGGCCTCGGCCCGGAAACGCTTCTGGGCGTCAGCGTTGAGGTCGAAGCCGTCGACGGCGAGACCACCACGGAGCAGCGACTGGCCCATGCCATAGCCCATGGCTCCGAGGCCCATGAGCAGGAAATGCCGGCCAGGCAAGACAGAGGCTTCGGCGCTCATGCCTGCTTCTCCGTCTTCGGCGCATAGTCCTCGAGATAGGCCTGAATGATCGCTTGGAAGGACTGATCAGCCTTGAAGCCGAGCTTTTCGGCCTGGCTTGCCTCAAAGGCCTTCGGCCAGGTCGAGATGATCGCAACGATTGCCGGGTCGATTTCGTGACGGATGAGCTTGACCGCATCGTCGCCCGCGATGGCGCGCAACGCCTCGATCTCGTCGGCCACGGTCGCCGAAACGCCCGGCATGGTCATGTTGCGACGCTCCTTGAGCAGCGCGGCATCCACCGCCGCAGCGTGCGCAATGAAGCCGATTGCCGCGCGCGGGCTGGCGAACCAGTGCCGCACGGACGGCTCCACCGGCAGCGTGGCCGGCAGGCCAGCCAGCGGCTCGCGCAGGATGTTGGAAAAGAAGCCCGAGGCTGCCGCATTGGGCTTGCCGGGGCGGATGCAGATGGTGGGCAGGCGGATGCCGATGCCGTCGAAGAAGCCGCGGCGGCTGTAGTCGGCCAGAAGCAGTTCGCCGATGGCCTTCTGCGTGCCGTAGCTCGAGCGCGGCGTGATGATGTAGTCGTCGTCGATCACGTCGGGCAGCGGCGAGCCGAATACGGCCAGCGACGAGGTGAAGACGACACGCGGATAGTAGCCGTCCTTCTCATGCCCCTTGCGGACCGCGTCGAACAGATGCCGGGTACCGTCGAGATTGATGCGGTAGCCCTTGTCGAAATCGCGTTCCGCTTCGCCCGACACGATGGCCGCAAGGTGGAAGATCACGTCCGGCCGCGTCGCAACAAGGCGCTCGGCCGTCTCGGGCGAAGAGATGTCGCCAGTTTCGAATTCGACCACGACCTTGCCGCCCTCGGGCAACGTGCTCGGCACCGCGATGTCGAAAAGCGTCAGCCGCGATACGGCCTTGCCGGCAATCGCGCCGTCCTCGATGAGGCGCTTGGCCAGCCCCGCGCCGAGCATGCCGGCCGCGCCGATGATGAGACAGTGAACCATCTTGTCCTGATCCCCGAACCAGAGTTTTACGCTTGGGTCGAAGACGGGCTGCCTTTCGCAAAAACCCGGCCTCGCCCGAAAATGATATTGGATGAAAAGCCCGGCCTCAGGCCGGCACCATCCCCTTCCCGCTCGCCAGCTGCTTCAGATGCTGCGGCCCGGCTAAAATGTCGGCTTCGCTCGGGCTCAGCCCGGCCGCCAGCAGCCGGCGCGCGATCATGTGATCGGCCGGGCGGTTGATGGAGTCCACGGCCACGAGGCGCGCGCCCTGAAAATGATAGACCGAGAAGGCGTTCTCGTCCGGATTGCCGGAGACCACGCAGTGGTTGGCGTCGAGCGAGAGGCCTGCTGTCTGCAGCTTCATGTCGCCCTGATCGGACCAGAACCATGCGACTTCGGCGTAAGCGTCGGGCCGTCCAAGGATGGAGCGCGCGACATGCTTGGCCTGGTCGGTCGCGTTCTGGACCGATTCCAGCCGCACGCGCCGGCCTACCTGTTGATGGTCGTAGCTTACGCAATCACCAACGGCATAGACATGCGGCGCCGAGGTCCGCATGTGGCCATCGACTACGATGCCGTTATCGACCACCAGGCCGGCTTCCGCGGCGAGTTCGACATTGGGCACCGCGCCGATGCCCAAAACCACCATGTCGGCCTCGAACTTGCGACCATCGGCCGTGCGCACTGCCGCGACGCGCCCACCCTCGCCTTCGATGCCGGCAAGCTGGACGCCGGTGAAGATGTCGATACCGGCAGCCCGGCTCCGCTTCTCGACATGGGCGGAAACCATTGGCGCCACCGATCGCGCCAACACGCGCGGGGTGGCCTCGATCAGTGTCGTCGCCTTGCCAAGCGCCAGGCAGCTATGCGCCATCTCCATGCCGATGAAGCCGCCGCCGACGATGACGACCCTTTGGACCTCGGGCATCATTTCGCGGATGCGGCGCGCATCCTCCATGTTGCGCAGCGTGACGACGCCGTCGAGGTCGACGCCCGGCAGATCCGGAATCCGCGCGCGTGCGCCTGTAGCCAAAATGAGATGTGTCCAGTCGAGTTCCCTCCCGTCGGCAAGCGCGAGCCTGTGGTCGTCGAGGCGAATCTTCTCGACGCGGGCGCCGAGCATCAGCTCGATGGAGTTGTCGCGATAGACGGCTTCGGGACGCAGCACGAGGCCGCCCGAGGCTGGGGATTTGAGATAGGATTTGGAGAGCGGCGGCTTGTGATAGGGAAGGTCCGTCTCGTCGTTGATCAGGACGATCCTGCCCGCATAGCCTTCCTGACGAAAGCTGACCGCGGCCTGCGAGCCGGCGTGTCCCGCGCCGACAATGATGCACCTCTCGCCCATGCCCTCTCCACAAACATGCTCGACCGGCCCGCAATGGCTCTCTTGCAGAATCGAACGTGACATGAAAATGCCGCTTGCGCGCCAAGCTGCCCGACTCGAACGGTCCGGTAATTTTGTTGCATATCTCCCATGGGATTTAAACAATTAGTTTGACCGATCGGTCAGATCGGTTAGTAGTATTGCCCATATCGCCGTTCGGAACGGGCGAAATCGGGGGATAAGCGATGGCACGAGCAGAAAACCGCGTCACGGCACGCTGGCCGAGTTCGCCCTTTGCCGGGTAATTCCCGCCTTCCAGAAATTTCGCCGCCCTCGCCTGAGGGTGAACCAGCAACGCTTTCGGATGGTTTGCTCAGTTCCTTCCGGAAGCAGCCTTTGCGGACCTGGCGTCGCGGCGCGCCTCCGTTCGAGAGGAAGGAATTGGAATCTTGAAGAGATATTGGTCCGACTATACGAGCGAGGAGTTTTCCCGGCTCGACCGCGAGCAGATCGTGGCGGTTCTGCCGGTTGGCGCGACCGAGCAACATGGCCCTCACCTGCCGCTTTCGGTCGACGCGGCAATCGCCAGCGGCATCGTCACCGCAACCATCGAGCGGCTGCCGGAAACGAGCAAGGCGCTGTTTCTGCCCGCGCTGCCGATCGGCAAGAGCAACGAGCACGGCCGCTTTCCCGGCACGCTGACCTTCTCGGCCCAGACCCTGATCGCCATGTGGTGCGAAATCGGCGACTGCGTGGCCGCCAGCGGGGTGAAAAAGCTCGTTCTTCTCAACAGCCATGGCGGCCAGATCAGCACCATGGACATCGTCGCGCGCGAGCTGCGCATCAAGCACGGCATGATGGTGTTCTCGGTCAACTGGTTCGGCCAGGGCATGCCGGAAGGCGTCTACAGCGAGCATGAACTGCGCCACGGCATTCACGCCGGCGACATGGAAACCTCGGTGATGCTCGAATTGCACCCCGAGCTGGTCAACATGAGCAAGGCGCAGAATTTCGCCACCCTCACCGAAACCTTCGCCCGGGACTTCAAGCACATCTCTCTTGCCGGCGGCGCCAAGCCCGGCTGGCAGGTGCAGGACATGAACCCGTACGGCGCGGCCGGCAACGCCCTGGCGGCCACCGCCGAGAAGGGGTGCAAGACCATCGATTACGCCGCCGACCGCCTTGTCGAACTCCTGGCCGAGGTCGAACGGGCGCCGCTCTCCTGGCTCGACAACAGCCCCGCCTGGTGAGGTGAGAGAATGAACATGGCCGCCAACACCTCCGTGTCGTCGCAACCGCTGATCGAGATCGAAAGCGTCTACAAGCAGTATGCCACCGGCGTTGTCGCGATCAGCGACATGTCGCTGACCATCGAGCAGGGTCAATTCGTCAGCTTCCTGGGCCCCTCGGGCTGCGGCAAGAGCACGGCGCTGCGCATGATTGCCGGCCTGTCCGAGACCTCCGCAGGCAAGATCCGCGTCAACGGCCACGCGCCCGGCAATGGCAGCGGCCCGCACGACATCGGCTTCGTCTTCCAGGAGCCGACGCTGATGCCCTGGGCGACCGTGTTCGAAAACGTCTATCTGCCGCTGCGCCTGAGCGGCATGTCGCGCAAGGACGCCGCGCCGCGCATCGAGGAGGTGCTGGCGCAGGTGGGCTTGAGCAAGTTCGCCAAGGCCTATCCGCGCGAACTGTCGGGCGGCATGAAGATGCGCGTCTCCATCGCCCGCGCGCTGGCGACCCGCCCGCGCCTGCTCCTGATGGATGAGCCGTTTGCCGCGCTCGACGAGATGACGCGCTTCAAGCTCAACAATGACGTGCTGCGGCTGTGGCAGGATCATGGGCTGACCGTGATCTTCGTCACCCACAGCGTCTACGAGTCCGTCTACCTGTCTAACCGCGTGGTGGTCATGGCTGCCCGGCCAGGCAGGGTCGTGGCCGACATCACCATCCCCGGCGCCTATCCGCGCGCGGAAAACTTCCGCACCACCAAGGAATACACCGACAGCTGCCAAATCGTGTCCGACGCGCTGAACGAGACGCTCGGCACCGACGACATCGATCATTGAAGGCTTGGCCATGAGCACCGAGACCCCCATCCTCAATTCAGAGCAGAACCGCCGCGCCCGCATCGAGCGGCGCAAGGCCGTCATCATGCCGACCCTGGCGATCGTCATCGCGCTTCTCGTCTGGGAAGGCCTGGTCCGCTACTACGAGGTTCCGCACTACCTGATCCCTGCGCCCTCGCTGGTCGCCGAAACGCTCGTCAAGGACGGCCCGTCGCTGATGAGCTCCATGCTATTCACTATCAAGTTGACCATGCTGTCGCTCATGTGCGCCATTGCCGGCGGCGTGATCCTGGGCATGATCTTTGCGCTGTCGCGCACGGTCGAGATGAGCTTCTTTCCCTTCGCGGTCATCCTGCAGGTGACGCCGGTGGTGGCGATCGCGCCGCTGATCCTCATCTATGTGCGCGACACCTTCACCGCGCTCCTGATCTGCGCCTGGATCGTCGCCTTCTTCCCGATCCTGTCGAACACGGTGATCGGCCTGCGCAGCGCCGACCATAATCTGCGCGATCTGTTCAAGCTCTATCAGGCAACGCCGCTGCAGCGCCTGCGCTATCTGCTGGCACCCAGCGCCCTGCCCTACTTCATGGCAGCGCTGAAGATCGCCGGCGGTCTGTCGCTGATCGGCGCGGTCGTTGCCGAATTCGTCGCCGGCACTGCCGGCCAGAGCACTGGGCTTGCCTCGCGCATCCTGGAATCGAGCTTCCGCAACGAGATCCCGCGCATGTTCGCCGCGCTGTTCCTGGTGTCGGTGCTAGGCATCCTCATCTTCTTGGCGACCAGCTGGCTGTCGCGCGCCGTTCTCGGCCGCTGGCACGAAAGCGAAATCCGTAGGGAGTCCTGATCGTGACCGGGGGGAACGAGATGATCCGCGACCACGCGACTGCGCCGGGACAGCCCTTGCGACTGTCCGGTGTGAGCCTACCCGGCCAGCCGGGTCGCTATGATCTTGTCGTCGCAGGCGACCGGATCGCTGAGCTCGTTCCCTCCCGCGATGCCATGGGCGGCGTCGTCACGCCGCTCTTTGCCGACGTGCATGTGCACCTTGACAAGACCTACACTATCTCCCGCATCGGCGCGGAGGCGAACGCCCGGGTCGAGTGCCTGTTCGATGCCATCGCGCTGATGGAGCAGGACCGGCCGAACTGGACGGCAGCCGATATCCGCGCGCGCGCAAGCCTTGCGCTGGAAGCCGCCTATCGCCAGGGCGTCGGCGCGATGCGCACGCATATCGACTGGGTAACACCCAAAGTGCCCGAAGCCTGGCCCGTGCTCGTCGAGCTTCGGGAGGAGTGGAAGGGCCGCATCGATCTCCAGCCGGCGGCGCTTATCCATGGCGACATGGTGCCGGAAGCTGGCGCAGCAATCGCCGCGCGCGTGAAACGGGACAAGGCCGTTTTCGGCGCCTTCTTCTATCGCAACGCGGACCTCGCGGCCAAAGTCGAGACGATGTTCGCGCTCGCGTGCGCCCATGATCTCGACCTCGATTTCCATGTCGACGAAGGGCTCGACCCGGAAGCCGACGGCCTCTCGCTGATCATCGAGGCAACCAACCGCCATCGCATGTCGGGTCGGGTGCTGTGCGGCCACGCCTGCTCACTGACTTTGCGCTCTGCCGACGAGCTGGAGCGCATTCTTGCGGCGGGTGCTAAGGCCGGCGTGGCGCTGGTTTCGCTGCCGACGACCAATCTATATCTGCAGGACCGCGCGACCGGGCGCTCTCCGCGCATGCGCGGCATCGCCCCGCTGAAGGAGGCGCGGAAGGCCGGCATGACGGTCATGCTCGGCTCCGACAACGTGCGCGACGGCTTCTACCCCTATGGCGACTACGACCCGCTTTCGGTCCTGCGGCTGGCGGCTCCCGCCTGCCATCTCGAGCCGGAAGGCTGGCTCGACAGCATCACCACTCTGCCGGCGCGCTGGTGCGAAAGCAGCATCGCAACGCCCGTGGCGAAGGGCATGCCGGCCAACTTCGTCTGGCACGCCGCGAACGACCTCGGCGACCTGATCAGCCGGCCTCAGGCACAGCGCATCGTCTACCGGGGCGGCGAGCCGCTGCCAGCAAGCAATCAAGACTGGAGAAACGCATGAACGTGGCGACCAAGCCAACGCGCGCCTATGACTGGGCGGCCTTCCGCGCCGAAATCGACGGCATCCGCGTCTATGACGACCCCCAGCATGTGGAACTGCGCTCGCGTGACTATTTCTGGTACAGCCCTATCCTGAGCGAGGATATCGGCCACTTCGTCGGCGATCTGGTGGTGATCCCCAAGGATCAGGACGAAGTCCGTCGCGTAGCCGCCGCGGCCGCACGGCTCCGCATCCCCATCACCGTGCGCGGCGGCGGGACGGGCAATTACGGCCAGTGCGTGCCGCTGGAAGGCGGCATCATCCTCGACATGACCAAGATCGACAGGGTGCTTTCCATCGAGCCCGGCAGGGTGCGCGTAGAAGCCGGCGCCCGCATCGCGCGCCTCGACGACGCAGTGCGTGAGACCGGACAGGAACTTCTCATGTATCCCTCCACGCGCCGCATCGCCACCATCGGCGGCTTCTTCACCGGCGGCTCGGGCGGCATCGGCTCGCTGCGCCACGGCATGCTGCGCGACGACGGCAACATCTATTCGGTCAAGGTCATGACAGTGGAGGAAGAGCCACAGATCATCGAGCTGCACGGCCGCGACATCCAGAAGGTCCAGCATGCCTATGGCACCAACGGCATCGTGATGGAGCTCGAAATCGGGCTCACCAAGTCGACCGACTGGGTCCACACAGCAGCGCTGTTCGAGAGCTACGACGCCACGCTGCGCTTCGGCCTCAAGGCACTGGAAGACAGCCTCGACTGCTACCTGCTGACGACGGTCGACCGCCGCTTCGCCCGCTTCTACACCAAGTTTGGCGAGCTCTTCCCATCGGACCGCGACGCGGTTTTTGCGATGATCGCGCCGGACGACATGGTCAAGTTCGAAGCGCTGGTTGCCGAATTCGGCGGCCGCGTTTCCTTCGCCATGACCAAGGAGGAGCTGCACGCCAAGGGTCTGCAGCCGGCTTACGAATGCGGCTGGAACCACACCACGCTGCAGGCGCTGAAGGCAGAGCCCGGCTGGACATACCTGCAGGTGGCCTATCCGCGCCCCTTCGACCCCGAAGTCGTGAAGCGCCAGATGGAACGCTACGGCGACGAGCAATACATGCACCACGAGATGGCAAGGCTGGAAGGCGAGGTGCAGATCTTCGGCCTGCCGCTGGTTCGCTATCACAGCCGCGAAGACACCTACCGGGTCATCCGCGAATTGGAGCAGTTGGACGGCTGCGACATCTACGATCCGCACGCCTACACCATCGAGGACGGCGGCATGAAGCAGATCGACACAGTTCAGATCGACTTCAAGAAACAAGCAGATCCTTTCGGCCTCCTCAATCCGGGGAAGACGCGAGGCTGGACGGCCGAGATGGTCGCCAAAGGCTGAACCTGAAATCAAATGGGAGAAAATTTCAGATGAAGAACTTGCTCGGAGCGGCGATCACCGCTCTTTCGCTGGCCATGTCGGCGCAGCTCGCGAACGCTGGCGACAAGGTGACTGTGGGAACCAACTGGCTCGCGCAGGCCGGCCATGGCGGCTTCTATCAGGCTCTGGCCGACGGCACCTATGAGAAGTACGGCCTCGACGTCACCATCGAGATGGGCGGTCCGCAGGTCAACAACCGGCCGATGCTGGCGGCCGGGCGGCTCGACTTCCTGCTGACCGGCAACCTGCTGCTGTCCTTCCACAACGTCGCCAACGACATCCCGACCACGGTGGTTGCAGCCTTCTATCAGAAGGACCCGCAGGTGCTGATGGCGCATGAAGGTGCCTACAAGGACTTCAACGACCTGACCAACGCGCCGACAGTCCTTCTGGCCAAGGACAGCCAGTACAGCTTCTGGCTGTGGCTAGTGAAAGAGTTCGGATTCAAGGACGAGCAGGTCCGCCCCTACGGGTACAGCCTTGCCCAGTTCCTCAGCGACGAGAAGGCCGTGCAGCAGGGTTACGCCTTCGCCGAGCCTCTCTATGCCGAAAAGGAGGGGGCCAAGGTGACGACCTATCTCCTCGCCGACCACGGCTACAGCACCTACGCCAACACGATCGAAACGCGCCAGGAACTGGTCGACAACAACCCGGACATGGTCCAGCGCTTTGTCGACGCGACGATCGTGGGCTGGAACAACTTCCTCTATGGCGATCACAGCAAGGCCTATGAGCTGATCCTCAAGGACAACCCGGACATGAGCGCAGAGACGCTCGACAGCGAGCTGGCGATGCTCAAGAAGCTGGAGCTGATCGACAGCGGCGACACGCTGGAAAAGGGCATTGGCGCCATTTCCATGGATCGGGTCAAGGAGTTCTACGAGCTGGCGGTCAAGGCTGGCATCGTGACCGGCGACAAGATCGAGATTTCCAAGGTCGCAACCGACGCTTTCGTCAACAAGGGCGTGGGCCTCGACGTCAAGAAGCAGTTGAATCCGTAATCACAACAAGAAAGCGAGGGGCTCACCAGCCCCTCGCTGGAAACGATCTGACGATGAGTCACGATAACGCTGAGACTTCGGAAAACGGCGAACTGAGCGCGCGCGAGAAGGTTCTCGATCGCCGCCGGCGCATTCTGGCGGCCATCAGGGATGCTGCGATCGACGAGTTTGCGAGCAAGGGCCTGGTCGGCGCCTCCACTCAGGCCATCGCCCAGCGCGCCGGCCTGACCAAGCCGCAGTTGCACTATTACATCTCCAGCAAGGAAAAGCTCTACGAGGACATTCTCGTCTACATTCTCGATGAATGGAAAGAGATGTTCATCAGTGCCTCGACCAGCGACGATCCCGCTCAGATCATCCGCGCCTACATCCATAAGAAACTGGAATACGGGCAGAAGAATCCCAAGGCGTCGCGTCTGTTCACCACGGAAATCGCCAACGGCGCGCCGTTCCTCAGCCGGCACTGGGCGCAGTACCAGGCCTCAACCCAGCAGGCGGTGAAGCTGATCCAGTCCTGGGTCGACCAGGGGCTCATTCGGCCCGTCGATCCGCTGCTGTTCCAGATGCACATCTGGGCCGTGACGCAGCACTATGCCGACTTCGAGGTCCAGATCCGCAGCTTCATGCAGCTGAGCGACAACGAGGAGCTCGACATGGTCCGCGCCGAGGACGAGGTGACCGCCCTCTTCCTGCGCGCCTGCGGCCTTCAGTAAACCGTTGTTATCCCAACCATAGCTTGGCGCCGTCTTCCGTGCCCGGCTCCCCACCCCACGCGCGGCCTTGCCGCCGCGACCTCACAAAATCGAATTCGAAAGGCCCATCAATGCCGCGCATCATCTACATCACCCATGACGAGCAGCGCTTCGAGGTCGAAGCCACCAACGGCGCGACCGTCATGGAGACAGCGATAAAGGCCGCCGTGCCTGGCATCGAAGCCGAATGCGGCGGCGCCTGCGCCTGCGCCACCTGCCACGTCCATGTCGATCCCGCCTTTGCGGAGGCTGTCGGCGAGGCCGGGCCGATGGAAGCCGACATGCTCGACTTCGCCTGGGAGCCCGGTCCAAATTCGCGCCTGTCGTGCCAGCTCAAGGTAAGCGACGAGTTGGACGGCCTCGTCGTGCGCATTCCCGAAAGGCAGAGCTGACCAGCCCGCCCACAGGTGAACCTGTGCCGCGCGCAAAGAAGCGGCGCCGGTAGATTGCTCGGTTGAGTAGACTTTCAGGGCGCGGGCCACGCGCGCCGCGCCCAAATCGGCTACGCAACGCATGTGCCCTGTGACACTGGCAGGGCTTGCGTAGTCCGGCGGCAAATGATTTACGGGCGAACTCCCCTGCGGGCGCAACCTATGACGTAGTGCCCCCACAAATCCCCTTGGGTCCCGTAAAAGCATGATTCGTCTCGAAAACATCGGCAAGCAGAACGGTAAGCAGATCGTGTTTATCGAGGCCTCCGCAGCACTGCAGAAGGGCGAGAAGGTCGGTCTCGTCGGTCCCAACGGCGCCGGCAAGACAACGCTCTTTCGAATGATCACCGGTCAGGAGCAGCCCGACGAGGGCCAGGTGGCCGTCGATCGCGGCGTGACCATCGGCTATTTCAGCCAGGACGTCGGTGAAATGTCCGGCCGCAGCGTCGTGTCCGAGGTCATGGACGGTGCCGGCCCCGTCAGCGCCTTGATAGCCGAGATGAGCGAGCTGGAGACCGCAATGGGCGATCCCGAGCGGGCCGACGAGATGGACGACATCATCACCCGCTACGGCGAGGTGCAGGCACGCTTCGAGGAACTGGACGGCTATTCCCTGGACGGGCGGGCCCGCGAAGTGCTTGACGGTCTCGGTTTCAGCCAGGAGATGATGGACGGTGACGTCGGTGCCCTGTCGGGTGGCTGGAAGATGCGCGTTGCGCTCGCCAGGATCCTGCTCATGCGCCCAGACGTCCTGCTGCTCGACGAACCGAGCAACCACCTCGATCTGGAGAGCCTGATCTGGCTGGAGGAGTTCCTCAAGGGCTATGAAGGTGCCCTGCTGATGACTTCTCACGACCGCGAGTTCATGAACCGCATCGTCAACAAGGTGGTGGAAATCGACGGCGGCAGTCTGACGGCCTATTCGGGCAACTTCGAGTTCTACCAGCAGCAGCGGGCGCTCGCCGACAAGCAGCAGCAGGCCCAGTTCGAACGCCAGCAGGCAATGCTGGCCAAGGAAATCAGCTTCATCGAGCGTTTCAAGGCCCGTGCCTCGCACGCCGCGCAGGTGCAAAGCCGCGTGAAGAAGCTTGAGAAGATCGACAAGGTCGAGCCGCCCAAGCGCCGCCAGACGATTACCTTCGAGTTTCAACCGGCGCCCCGTTCGGGCGAGGACGTGGTCACGCTGAAGAACGTGCACAAGCGCTATGGCAGCCGGATCATCTACGAGGGCCTGGATTTCCAGGTCCGCCGCAAGGAGCGCTGGTGCATCATGGGCGTCAACGGCGCGGGCAAGTCGACGCTGCTGAAGCTGGCAGCCGGCGCCGCCGAACCGGACACTGGCACGGTCGCTCGCGGTCCCAGCGTGAAGATGGGCTACTTCGCCCAGCACGCCATGGATCTGCTGGACGGCGACCGCACCGTGTTCCAGACGTTGGAAGACTCCTTCCCGCAGGCAGGACAGGCGCCGCTGCGCGCCCTTGCCGGCTGCTTCGGGTTCTCCGGCGACGAGATCGAAAAGAAGTGCCGGGTCCTGTCAGGGGGCGAGAAGGCGCGGCTTGTCATGGCGAAGATGCTGTTCGATCCGCCGAACCTGCTCGTGCTGGACGAGCCCACCAACCACCTGGACATGGCGACCAAGGAGATGCTCATCACTGCCCTGTCGCAGTATGAGGGCACCATGCTGTTCGTCTCGCACGACCGACACTTCCTGGCAGCGCTCTCGAACCGCGTGCTGGAATTGACGCCCGAGGGCATTCACGCCTACGGCGGCGGCTACACGGAGTATGTGGAGCGAACAGGACAAGAAGCGCCCGGCTTGAGAAGCTGATCCTCGGAGGTGATGCGGCCGAGATGCCACCAGCCTCAATTGGGGTTCTTTCAGGTAGGCAGTTCGTTCCGCCTCCACGGTCCTGCAACCTTTGCCGAGCGATCGGTATTGTAGCTGTTTGAGCAAGCCGTCCGCTCTGGAGGGAACATGCGCATCAGGCTGCACGAGATCGCCCTTGTTCTGTTGCTGCTGATCGGCGGCATTCAATCGGCCCTGGCGGAGACAGCCGAGCGGCCGGCGCCCGAGCGGCCGGCTCCCTCGGGAGGGATCTTGTCGCTCCTCCCGCCCCCGCAGACCTCCGAGCACCTGATCAAGGCTGCAGGGCGCACGCTTTACTATCAGGCCAAGGCCGGCACCCTGCCGTTGCTGTCCGGCAAGGGCGAGGTCACCGCTCAAATATTCTATGTCGCTTACGCACTTCACCCCGAGGCAAACCGGGAACCGGATACCCAGCGCCCCATCACCTTCGTGTTCAATGGCGGCCCGGGAGCGGCCTCCGTATATCTCCATCTCGGCGCGCTCGGTCCGCGCGTCGTGGCGACGGCCGATGATGGCGGCTTCCTGCCCCCGCCGCAAAGATTGCTGGACAATCCGAGCACCTGGCTCGACATGACCGATCTTGTTTTTGTGGACCCTGTCGGAACCGGCTACAGCCGCGAAGCGCCTGGCCAGGAGGCGAACAGTTTTTGGGGCGTCAAACAGGACGCCTCGGCGATGGGCGCCTTCATCCGGCTTTATCTTGCACAGGAAGGCCGCACCGGATCACCGGTCTTCCTTGCAGGCGAAAGCTACGGCGGGTTTCGCGTCGCGCTACTTGCCAACACGCTTCAGGAAGATGTCGGCATCAGCCCGAGCGGGATCGTGCTCATCTCGCCGGCGCTTGAGTTCGCATTCCTTCGTCCCGACGAATTCCAACCGCTTCACTGGGCGCTTGAGCTTCCCTCGCTGGCGGCCGTGCGCTTGCGCAGCGAAGGCATAACCGGCTCCGCCTTCATGGTACAGTTGGCCGAGGTCGAGCGCTACGCGCTCGGCGACTATCTCGTCGCGCTCTCCCGCGGACTTGAGCAAGGCGGGCGTCTGGCCAGCATGCGCGTCGCTGAAATCACCGGCCTGCCCCTCGAACTCGTCCAACGAAATTTTGCGCGCATTCCGACCGCGCTGTTCGCCAAGGAGTTCGCGCGCAAATACGACGAAGTTCTCAGCCCCTATGACGGCACGATTGAAACGGCAGATATCGTTCCGAACAGTGCCGGACTTGTCGGCCCCGACCCGGTACTTGACCGCAGCGTGCCGGTACTCGGATCTGCCTTCGTCAGATACGTGCGTGACGAATTGAACTTCCGCACGGATCTGACTTATCGCGTTCTCAACCGCGAAATCAGCAGCAAATGGGATTTTGGGATCAACCCGACCCGCCAAGGCTACGCCGGCGTGATGGACGACCTTCAGCAGGCACGCTCGCTAAATCCGGCAATGAGCGTGCTGATTGTCAACGGCTACACCGACCTCGTGACCCCCTATTTGATCTCGGCCTATCTCGCGGGCCAACTCCCTTCGCTTCGCGGCGCAAAGCCCATCCGCGTGGACGTGCTGCAAGGGGGACACATGATGTATTTCAGACCCGATAGCCGAAGCGCGTTGAAGAAGGTTGCGGCCGAGCTTTACCAAGCCCCGCACTGAGCCGGCCAAGCGGAGCTATCCTCGGAACAAATCGGCTTCCCGGGGTGTTGATGTCCATTGATCACTTTTGAGGGAGCATGAAAATGCGCAACACCGTCATTGCGATGATTACGATGGCAGCGCTCGCGGGCTGCACCCAGACCGAGAGAGGCGCGTTCGTCGGCGGCGTCAGCGGCGCGGTAATCGGCGGCGCGGTGTCGAATGATGTCGGCGGCGCGCTCGTTGGCGGCGCCATTGGCGCAACGACCGGAGCGCTCATCGGCAGAGCGAGCGAACGCGGACGGTGCTTCTATCGCAACAGTCGCGGCTACCGATACGTTGCCCCCTGCCCGAGCGGCTACTGGTAACCGAGACAAAAATCGCTACGGCCCGACCTGCAATTCGGGGGCCGACGCCAAAGGCCGCAAAATTGAAAAGCCGGGCTTGCGGCCCGGCTTTTCGGTACTCGGCGTGACCGATAGCTTAGTTCACAGCGTCCTTCAGACCCTTGCCAGCCGTGAACTTGGGCACGGTGCGGGCGGGGATCTGAACTTCCGCGCCGGTCTGCGGGTTGCGGCCGGTCGAGGCGGCCCGCTTTGATACGGTGAAATTTCCGAAGCCGACGAGACGAACGTCGCCACCCTTCTTCAATTCGCCGGTGATGACGGAAAACACCGCCTCGACGGCGGACTGCGCATCACCCTTGGAGAGCTTCGCAGCTTCGGCGACGGCAGACACCAATTCGTTCTTGTTCATAAAAATTTCCTTCCATGAGAAAACCGGGACATGAGACTCAACCGGCAAGGATGGAACTTTAGGAAGAACATCAGCCGCAACCAAGTCGGAAAGTCCGAAATCCCTTGGAATTCTGCGGTTTTTCAACGAAAAAGCCGGGCGCAAGGCCCGGCTTTCCCTGTCTTTGTCAAAATTGCCCCAAGGGCGCCTCAATGAGCGAGCGTCTTGCCTGCCTCGTCCACCGCTTCCGCCTTGGAAGCCGGGGCCTCCACGGGCTCGACCCACTCGATCGGCTCGGGCATCCGCACTAGGGCGTGGCGCAGAACCTCGCCGACGCGGCTGACCGGAACGATCTCCATTCCGCTCTTCACGTTGTCCGGAATCTCCGCCAAGTCCTTGGCGTTCTCTTCCGGGATCAGCACCTTCTTGATGCCGCCGCGGAGAGCCGCGAGCAGCTTTTCCTTCAGGCCGCCGATGGGCAGGACCCTGCCCCGCAGCGTGATCTCGCCGGTCATCGCCACATCTGCCCGAACCGGAATGCCGGTCAGGACCGAGACGATTGCCGTGGCCATGGCCACGCCTGCCGACGGGCCGTCCTTGGGCGTGGCGCCTTCCGGAACGTGTACGTGAATGTCACGCTTGTCGAACAGCGGCGGCTCGATGCCGAAGTCGATAGCCCTGCTGCGGACATAAGATGCCGCAGCCGAAATCGACTCCTTCATCACGTCGCGCAGATTGCCGGTGACGGTCATCCTGCCCTTGCCGGGCATCATGACGCCTTCGATCGTCAGCAACTCGCCGCCGACCTCGGTCCACGCCAGACCGGTGACGACACCGACCTGATCGTCCGCCTCGACCTGGCCGAAGCGGAAGCGCGGCACGCCGAGATAGTCCGAGAGGTTATCGGGCGTGACCTTGATCGACTTCTTCTTGGTCCGGATGATCTCGGTCACGGCCTTGCGCCCGAGCTTCATCAGCTCGCGCTCCAGGCTGCGAACGCCGGCTTCTCGCGTGTAAGTCTGGATGATCCCGCGAATGGCGTCCTCGCTGACCGAAAACTCCTTCGGCTGCAGCGCATGATCGCGAACCACCTTGGACAGCAGATGCCGCTTGGCGATCTCGACCTTCTCGTCTTCCGTGTAACCGGCGATACGGATGATCTCCATGCGGTCCATCAGGGGCGCAGGGATGTTCAGCGTATTGGCGGTCGTCACGAACATGACGCTCGACAGATCGTACTCGACCTCCAGGTAGTGATCCATGAAGGAGGAGTTCTGTTCCGGGTCGAGAACCTCAAGCAGCGCCGAAGACGGATCGCCACGGAAGTCCTGGCCCATCTTGTCGATCTCGTCGAGCAAGAAGAGCGGGTTGGACTTCTTGGCCTTCTTCATCGACTGGATGACCTTGCCGGGCATCGAGCCGATATAGGTCCTGCGGTGACCGCGGATCTCGGCCTCGTCACGCACGCCGCCAAGCGCCATGCGCACAAACTCGCGCCCGGTCGCCTTGGCGATCGACTTGCCGAGTGAGGTCTTGCCCACGCCGGGAGGGCCGACGAGGCACAGGATCGGCCCCTTCAACTTCTTCTGCCGGCTCTGGACGGCCAGATATTCGACGATGCGGTCCTTGACCTTGTCGAGACCGTAGTGGTCGTGGTCCAGCACTTCCTGGGCGAGCTTCAGGTCATGCTTGACCTTGGAGTTCTTGCCCCAAGGGATCGACAGCAGCCAGTCGAGATAGTTGCGCACGACCGTGGATTCGGCCGACATCGGCGACATCGACCGCAGCTTCTTCAACTCGGCCTCCGCCTTCTCGCGGGCCTCCTTGGAAAGCTTGGTCTTCTTGATGCGCTCTTCGATCTCGGCGGCCTCGTCGCGGCCGTCCTCGCCCTCGCCGAGCTCCTTCTGGATCGCCTTCATCTGCTCGTTGAGGTAGTACTCGCGCTGCGTCTTCTCCATCTGGCGCTTGACGCGCGAGCGGATGCGCTTTTCCACCTGCAGCACGGAAATCTCGGCTTCCATGAAGCCCATGGCCTTTTCAAGCCGCTCGCGCACGGAAAGCGTGCCGAGCATCTCCTGCTTCTCAGGGATCTTGATCGCAAGATGCGAGGCGACCGTGTCGGCGAGCTTGGAATAGTCGTCGATCTGGCTGGCCGCACCGACAACCTCGGGCGAAATCTTCTTGTTCAGCTTCACATAGTTCTCGAAGTCCGCGATGACCGAACGCGCCAGCGCCTCGATCTCGATCTCCTCCTCTTCGGGTTCGGAGAGCGCGGTAGCCGTGGCTTCGTGGAAGTCGGCGCGATCGGTAAAGCCGGTGATCTGCGCACGCGAAGCGCCTTCGACCAGCACCTTCACAGTGCCGTCCGGAAGCTTCAGAAGCTGCAATACGTTGGCGAGCGTTCCGACCGTATAGATCGCATCCGGCTCGGGATCGTCATCCGCTGCATTCATCTGGGTCGCGAGCAAAATCTGCTTCTCTGCGCCCATGACCTCTTCCAGCGCCTTGATCGACTTTTCACGCCCGACGAAGAGCGGCACGATCATGTGCGGAAATACAACGATGTCGCGCAGTGGAAGAACCGCGTAGACGCCGTCGCCGGAAGACCTGGTTGTTTTGGCCATTGTCTAACCTTTCATGTCGCGGCCGCACCTTGGCCAACCGCGAATCTCATATTAACGGCCGCGTACCGTTCCGCCTACCACCGTTTGCATAGTGGCTTCAGCACGGAATAAGTCCACGGCCTTCAGTTCGTTAGTTGGATGCACGGCAAACAAAGATCAAGGGTAAAGCACGAAACCGTGCTCATTCATTGACTGCGGACAGGCATTCGTCTTTCGGAGCGGCAGCTCCAACAGGAAACGGCGCCTCGCGGCGCCGTTGTGTTGTCTGGGCGGGGAGCGCAATCACGCGCTGACGTTGCCCTTCTTTTCCTTTTGCTCCGAATAGATGTAGAGCGGCCGGGCGCTGCCGGTCACCACTTCCTCGGAGATCACCACTTCCTGCACGCCCTCGAGGGCGGGGAGCTCGAACATGGTGTCGAGCAAGATCGCTTCCATGATGGAGCGCAGGCCGCGAGCACCGGTCTTGCGCTCGATGGCACGCTTGGCGATCGCCGACAAAGCGTTCTCGTGGAAGGTCAGCTCCACATTCTCCATCTCGAACAGGCGCTGATACTGCTTGACCAGAGCATTCTTAGGCTCGGTCAGGATCTGGATCAGCGCAGGCTCGTCGAGATCCTCCAGCGTCGCCAGAACCGGGAGACGGCCGACGAACTCGGGGATCAGGCCGAACTTCAGCAAATCCTCCGGCTCGACCTGACGGAACAACTCGCCGGTGCGGCGATCCTCCGGCGAAGCCACCGTGGCAGCGAAGCCGATGGAGGTCTTGCGACCGCGGTCGGAAATGATCTTGTCGAGGCCCGCAAAGGCGCCACCGCAGATGAACAGGATGTTGGCCGTATCCACCTGCAGGAACTCCTGCTGCGGGTGCTTCCTGCCACCCTGAGGTGGCACAGAGGCGACCGTGCCTTCCATGATCTTCAGCAGTGCCTGCTGCACGCCCTCGCCCGACACGTCACGCGTGATCGACGGATTGTCGGACTTGCGCGAAATCTTGTCGATCTCGTCGATGTAGACGATGCCGCGCTGGGCACGCTCGACATTGTAGTCGGCCGACTGCAGCAGCTTCAGAATGATGTTCTCGACATCCTCGCCGACATAGCCCGCCTCGGTCAGCGTCGTCGCATCGGCCATGGTGAAGGGCACGTCGATGATACGGGCAAGGGTCTGCGCAAGCAGCGTCTTGCCGCAGCCGGTCGGGCCGATCAGCAGGATGTTCGACTTCGCCAGTTCGACGTCGTTGCTCTTGGAGGCATGCGCGAGGCGCTTGTAGTGGTTGTGCACGGCAACCGACAGAACGCGCTTCGCGTAGGGCTGGCCGATAACATAGTCATCCAGCACCTTGAGGATTTCCTGCGGCGTGGGCACACCCTCGCGCGACTTCACCATCGAGGTTTTGTTCTCCTCGCGGATGATGTCCATGCAGAGCTCGACGCATTCGTCGCAGATGAACACCGTCGGACCGGCGATCAGCTTGCGCACCTCGTGCTGGCTTTTGCCGCAGAACGAGCAATAGAGCGTGTTCTTGGAGTCGCCGCCGTTGCTGACCTTGCTCATCTTTTCCAAGTCCTTTCAGTGCTGCCCGGCCGGTATTCTGGCTGAACTCATACACAATTCGTGGCGGAAATCCGCCCGCTGCCGACGCCTTGGCATCCGTACCGCTCCTCCACGTGCCCAACAGGCCGCAAAAGCGATACAGCCAAATCACGGCGCCTTTGCGGGAAGCTAAGCCGCCGAAACTCAATATAGCTTTAACGTAGGCCGGAGCCCCCGTCGAGGGAACAGTAAATTGTGACAGAAATGCCGCAAGCCGAGTCAAAACTGCGTCATACCCGGCTTTGGCCACCATCCATCACTTCGACGGGACTGCCTCGGGCGCTTCGATCGCCTCGCGGGAGGTGATGACCTTGTCGATCAAACCGAAGGCCTTTGCTTCATCAGCGGACATGAAGTGGTCGCGATCGAGCGTGCGCTCGATGGTGTCATAGTCCTTGCCGGTGTGCTTGACATAGACCTCGTTCAGCCGGCGCTTCAACTTGATGATGTCCTGGGCATGGCGCTCGATGTCGGAAGCCTGCCCCTGGAAGCCGCCCGAAGGCTGGTGCACCATGATGCGGGCGTTCGGCGTGGCAAAGCGCATGTCCTTGTGGCCCGCGCAGAGCAGCAGCGAGCCCATGGAGGCCGCCTGGCCGATGCACAGCGTGGAAACCGCCGGCTTGATGAACTGCATGGTGTCGTAGATCGCCATGCCGCTGGTGACAACGCCACCCGGCGAGTTGATGTAGAGCGAAATTTCCTTCTTCGGGTTTTCCGCCTCGAGGAAGAGTAGCTGCGCGCAAACCAGCGTCGCCATGCCATCCTCGACCGGGCCGGTGATGAAGATGATGCGCTCCTTGAGAAGCCGCGAGAAAATGTCGTAGGCGCGCTCGCCGCGATTGGTCTGCTCGACGACCATCGGCACGAGGTTCATTGCGGTTTCCACGGGGTTCTTCATAAACAGTCCCTTTGTCAGGATGGGATTCCGGCGCCAGCCGGCAGAATCAGCGATTGAACGTTTCCCGATAAATAGGATGCCGCCCTGCCATTGTGCAAGGCCGACCTCGGATCGCCGCGCCGCATCGGCGCGGCACCCGCCGGTGCTATTTTTCGAGCACTTCCTTGACCACGGTCGCCAGCTGCTTCAGCGAGAACGGCTTCGGCAGGAAGCCGAATTGCGCATCGGCAGGCAGGTTGCGCGCAAACGCATCCTCGGCATAGCCCGACACGAAGATGAACTTGATGTCCGGCTGCAGCTTGCGCAGTTCGCCCAGCAAAGTCGGCCCGTCCATCTCCGGCATGACCACGTCGGACACCACGATGTCCACCTTGCCGTCCAGCTCACGATAGACTTCGAGCGCCTCGACGCCCGACGAGGCCTCGTGAACCGTATAGCCGCGCGAGGTCAGCGCTCGCATGCCACCCATGCGCACCGCGTCCTCGTCCTCGACGAGCAGAACCGTTGCCGAGCCGGAAAGGTCGCGCGCAGCGTCGGGGGCCTTGACGGCGGGAGCCGCGACTGCGCCGTTGACCTCTGCCGCCGCAGACTGCACGCCCGCGGCCTCCGGCAAAGGCCTGACACTGGCAATATGGCGCGGCAGGAAGATGCGGAAGACAGTGCCCTTGCCGACTTCGGAATCGCAGTAGATGAAGCCGCCTGTCTGCTTGACGATGCCGTACACCATTGAGAGGCCGAGGCCAGTGCCCTTGCCCACCTCCTTGGTGGTGAAGAACGGCTCGAACACCTTCTTCAGCACGTCCGGCGGGATGCCGGTGCCGCTGTCTTCCACCTCGACCACCACGTAGTCGGCCGGCACGAGTTCGCGATAGCCGAAGGCCTTGCACTCCTCTGCCGTGACACTCTTGGTACGGATGGTCAGATCACCGCCGTTAGGCATGGCGTCGCGTGCGTTGACGGTCAGATTGACGATCACCTGCTCGAATTGACCGACATCGGCCTTCACCGGCCACAGATCACGGCCGTGATCCACCTTGAGCGAGACCGAATTGCCCACAAGGCGCGCCAGCAGCATGCGCAGATCGGCCAGCACGTCTGTGAGATTGAGAACCTCCGGCCGCAGCGTCTGCTTGCGCGAGAAGGCCAACAGCTGGCGCACCAGCGAGGCGGCGCGATTGGCGTTCTGCTTGATGTTCATGATGTCGGGGAAGGAGGGGTCCGACGGCCGGTGATTGGTCAGCAGCAGGTCCGAGGACATGATGATGGCCGTCAGCACGTTGTTGAAGTCGTGCGCGATGCCGCCCGCCAGCTGCCCCACCGCCTGCATCTTCTGGCTCTGGGCCATCTGGCCTTCGAGCGCCTTCTGCTCGGTGGTCTCGACCGCATAGACGATCGCCGCTTCCTCGGCACCCTCTTCGCCTGCTCCGTCCGCGATTGCATTGACGTAGACGCGGATATGGCGCTCCTCGTTGTTCGGCAGAACCGTCTCGATCGGTGCGATGTCCGCCTGCCGCTGCCGCGCCTTTTCCAGCGCCGTGGCCAGTGCCGGCCGGTCCCGTTCATGCACGACGGAGTCCAGTCGCACGCGGCGATCGACCGCGTCACGATCGACCACCGTCGAGAACAAGGACAGAAACGGCGCATTGGTGCGCAGGATGCGGCCATCCTTGTCGACGCCGGCAATGGCCATCGGGGTCGAGTTGAAGAAGCGCGTGAAGCGCACTTCCGACGCGCGCAGCTCGGCGGACGCGTCCTCGCCCTGCGTCCGGTTGAGCACGATGGTGCGGCTGGGACCGCTCACGCCTTCCCGGCTTGCCGAAACGCGGTGCATGAAGCGCACGGGCAGCGCTTCGCCCGTCGCCGTTGCCAGATCGAGATCGATCACGGCATTGCGGGTCGTGCCCGGATCCGCCTTGACCGAGCGCACCAGCGCCATGCCGTCGCCGGCGATGATCTCGCGCAGGGTTATCGCGCCCGGCGTGAAGCTGGCGAGATCGACACCCAGCCACTCGGCCAGCGTCGCGTTGATATAGGTTACACGCCCTTCCTGGTCGGCGGAGAAGAAACCCGCGGGTGCGTGGTCAAGATGATCGATGGCCTTCTGCAGGTCCAGGAAGAAGCGTTCCTGCTCCGCCCGCTCCTTGGAGATGTCCGCCAGCTGCCAGGCCAGCAGCGGCTGCCGTTGCCCCGGCACGTTGAAGGCGCGCCCCCGCACCCGGTACCAGCGCGCGCCCGGCTCGGCGCCGGGCCGAACGGCCTGCGGAAGGCGGAATTCGCCGTCCCCGGCCTGCCCGTCGCGCAAACCCGACGCGACGCGATAGATGGTGGGCGACGCCTCGGGAATGTCCGACAGAAGCGCTTCCACGGTCTTCACGTCCGCGGCCGTGGTTGCTCCCGTCATCTCGGCATAGGCGCGGTTGGCGTAGACCACCCTGCCCCTGGTGTCGGTGACGATAAGGCCCTGCGACATCGAATCCACGAACGCCTTGGACAATTCGTCGGTAGTCGAGCGCGGCGCGATTTGAACGAAGCCGATCGCGGAAGCAAAAAGGAAGGCCACACCGATCATCGCCAGCACACCGAGCATGCCGAGCAGGAAGGGATCCCCCAGGCGCTCGCGGAAAATGCCGAACACGATCGCGGCGACCGTGAGCACCACGATGAATATGACAAGGCGCACTATCGCGCCGGGACGCGTGTTCTGGTCGACGATCGGGACCGGATAAAAATCGCCGCGCGTTTCCTTGGCCATGCGTCTCTTGCCTAATTTTCCCCGGCTCTGCGGTATCAATGCACCGAAGCGTTGAATCACATTCTGTCAAATGCGCATAGGGCCTAGCCTGAAAAAGCTCGGATAAAAACCGGGCTCTGCCATGCGCGACACATTTCAGCGCCTATGAGCGCCACGGGAAACTTGCGAATATCACGTCCGGCGGTCTACTGTCGCGCATGGCGACATAACGAGGCTGGGGACTCATACGATGGAATGGTTGGATAACGTGGCTGGGCCTGGATACACTTCGGCGCTCCTCTGGACGTTCGCCGCGCTCATTCTGCTTGTGATCGTCCTGGTCATCATCAAGCTGGTCAGAAGCCTGACCTTCGGAACCTTCGTCGCGGGCGGACGCAACCGCAAGACGAGACTGGCGGTCATGGACGCCACCGCCGTCGACAGCCACAGGCGCCTTATCCTGGTACGCCGCGACGACATCGAGCACCTGCTCCTGATCGGCGGCCCGACCGACCTGGTGATCGAACGCGACATCAGGCTGACCCAGCAGCGCCGTCCTTCGCTTGCCGGCGAGGGCAACCATGAGCAGGCGCCCCGTCCGCGCGCGCTCGATCAGCAGCCCACGCCTCGGCCTGCGCCACAGCCCCGCGCGCCGGAGCCCGCTCCGATGCAGAGGCCCACTGCGGCACCGCAGCCACCCGTGCAGCCCGCGATGCAGGCCTATGCGCCGCAGCCGGCGCCTGCCGCCACCCATTCGCCGATACCGCCCGTCGTCGCTCAGCCGATGCCGCCGCGACCGGCCCCGGCCCCGGCTCCCGCCCCGAGGCCGGAACCTCGCCTGCCCCTGAGCGCCCCGATTCCCGCACCTGTCCGGCCGGAGCCGATTGTTTCGGCTCCGGCCCCGCAAGCGCCGTCACCCGCACCGGAACCTGCGCTGCCATCTCCGCAGCATGACGAGATCGATGAATCGCTCCTCAAGGAGCTCGATGTCGCGTTCGGCGACAGCGATCAGGACGACAAGGCACCCGAGGTATCCCTGGACGACGAGATGGCCAAACTCCTTGGCGAGCTTTCGAGCCAGAAGCGGTAACCCTCGACGCCTAACGCCTCCTCATCCGTCAGTTGTGCTTTGGTGCCGCGCGTGCCAGCGGACGCGCTCTCGGCATGACGGGGCTTCACGCACAAGACGGATTTCAGATATGAAAAAGGCGGCCGAAGCCGCCTTTTTCATATCTGGTTTGATGTCGGGCTTCGCTGCCCTCAATCGTCCCGGTAGACCTTCTCGCGGCGCTCGTGGCGCTCCTGCGCCTCGATCGACAGGGTCGCAATCGGGCGCGCGTCCAGCCGCTTGAGCGAGATGGGCTCTCCGGTTTCCTCGCAGAACCCGTAGGTGCCTTCGTCGATGCGCTGGAGTGCGGAGTCGATCTTGGAGATCAGCTTGCGCTGCCTGTCGCGTGCCCGGAGTTCGATGGCGCGATCCGTTTCAGAGGACGCCCGGTCCGCGAGATCGGGATGGTTGGCGTTTTCCTGCTGAAGTATTTCTAGTGTTTCGCGAGCTTCGCGGAGAATGTCGCTCTTCCAGGTGGTGAGCTTTTGGCGGAAGTAGGCCTTTTGCCGCTCATTCATAAACGGTTCGTCTTCCGAGGGAACGTAAGCGGCATCAACGAGATCGTTCATTCGACTCACCCCATTACCCGATTTTCCGTTATCCGGTTTTTGCGCCTATATATTCACCGTTCGATGACCGCACAAGCGCAATCGACTCAATGCTCGCGCTATTGTTAGTTGCAGCCCGAGCAATCTGCGCGGGCTCATATCGCGGCAATATGACAGAAATTTAGAACTGCACCGGCGCAACGGGTCGTCTAACTTCCTGGGCCATGTTGCGCGATCGCGTCCGCGCCACTAAACCCTCTCTCAGTGCGGCTTGCGGAAGCAGCCATTCCAGACGAGGGGGGGCGCTGTGAGCAGGCTTTTTCTTCTCAGGCATGCCAAAGCAGGCTGGGCACTGCCCGGTATGCGCGACTTTGACCGCCCCCTCGACGAGACGGGTGTGGTCGATGCCGAAGCGACCGGGATCGTCATGCGCGACCAGGGCTACGTACCCGACCTCACGCTTTGTTCCAACGCAGTGCGCGCCCGCCAGACGCTGGAAGGCATCGCCGGCAATGCGGACACCGGCCGCGTCCTCTTTTACGACGACCTGTACAGCAACGACGCCGCCACCTACCTCTCGATCATCCGAAGGGTGGGTAGTGTGGAGACCCTGCTCGTCATCGGTCACAACCCCATGATGGAGGATCTCGCCGTCGCGCTCGCACCGAGGGGAGAAGAATTCGCACGCGCAACCCTTCATGCGGGATTTCCGACGTCTGGCCTCGCCGTTATCCGCTTCCAGGGCGCCCTGTCGGAGGCCAGCCCCGGCAAGGGCTACCTCGAAGCCGTACTGACCCCGCCGGAAAGCTGACGACGGGACGGGGTATTCCGGCGCGACCAGTCGGCGGCGTCGACCATTTCAAATCGGCATTTCATTGCCTATATCGGGAAGCATCCACGGAGCGGGGTGCAGCCATTGGCGTCTCTGACCAATTTCACCGACGAGGCGCGGATCGCGCTTGATACACTCACCAGCCGGGCCACCGACCTATTCTCCCCATCACTGCGCGTTGGCGTTACCGGCCTCTCGCGCGCCGGCAAGACCGTCTTCATCTCCGCCTTCGTGCACAATCTCATCCATGGCGGACGGCTGCCGCTCTTCGAGGCGCAGAAATCGGGGCGCATTTCCAAGGCCTTCCTGGAAGAACAACCCGACGACGCCGTTCCACGCTTCCAGTACGAGGACCATGTCGATGCGCTGATCAATGCCCGGGTCTGGCCCGACTCCACCCGCGCCATCTCCGAACTGCGGCTGACAATCGAATATGAATCCGCATCCGGCTGGAACCGCATGTTTTCGAGCGGAAGACTTTCCGTCGACATCGTCGACTATCCCGGCGAATGGCTGCTGGACCTCCCTCTTCTGGGCAACTCCTATCGCGAGTTCTCGCACGACGTGTTCGAGATGGCTGCTTTGCCCGTGCGCGCGGATCTCTCCGAAGCCTGGCGCAAGGCGTCGCAAGCGGTGGATCCTGATGCGGATGCCGACGAGATGGTGGCGCGTGGGTTGTTCGAGAGCTTTGCGGCTTATCTCAAGGCCTGCAAGCTCGACGACCGGGCTCTCTCCACGCTGCCACCCGGACGTTTCCTGATGCCGGGAGACCTGGATGGATCGCCGGCCCTGACTTTCGCCCCTTTGCCTGGGCTAAGCGAGGCTCGCCCTCGCCCTGGCTCCCTCCATGCGATGATGGAACGGCGCTACGAGGCCTACAAGACCCACGTGATCAAGCCGTTCTTCCGCGAGCACATCGCCAAGCTCGATCGCCAGATCGTGCTGATCGACGCCATGCAGGCGCTGAATTCCGGCCCCGGCGCCATGGCCGATCTTGAGCGCGCCGTCACCGAGATTCTCGCCTGTTTCCGGCCTGGGCGCGGCAACCTCCTGACCGATCTCTTTTCGCGGCGCATAGACCGCATCCTGGTGGCGGCCACCAAGGCCGACCAGCTTCACCACGAGAGCCACGACCGCCTGCAGGCAATCGTGCGACGGTTGACCGAGCGCGCGGCCGCGCGAGCCAACCTCTCCGGCGCAGACGTCGACGTGCTGGCGATGGCGGCGGTGCGGGCAACCCGCGAGGGTACCGTGAAGCAGGGCCGCGAAGTGCTTCCGGTCATCATCGGCACTCCGCTCGAGGGGGAGACGATCGCCGGAGAGACTTTCGACGGCAAAACCGAAACCGCCATATTTCCCGGTGACTTACCGGCAAAAGCGGAATCTGTATTCAAGATCGGAAACAGCAATCACCGCCAGGACGAAGCGGATCCTTCCATTCGCTTCGTGCGTTTCCGTCCGCCACGTCTCGAGCGAACTGCCGAAGGCGTTACCCTGTCGCTGCCGCATATCCGGCTCGACCGCGCGCTGCAGTTCCTGATCGGAGATCGCCTCGCATGACTTCCCCGCGCAAACCGGCAGCCTTCCGCATCGAGCCACCAGAACCGGCCAGGGAAAGCGCTCCGTCGGCATCGAAGCGATCGCACGAAGAAACGCCGCGCAAGCCACGCGCGATGAAGGCGGAGGTTGCGATCGTCACACCGGCCGAAGTCGATATATTCGACGAGCCAGACATCAGTGCCAGCGAGCCGCCGCCTGCGCCCGCACCACCGCGTCATTCAAAGCTCGGCGCGGTGTTCCTGAGCGCGCTGGGCGTGCTGGTATCGCTTGCGCTCGGACTGTGGACCGACCGCCTCATTCGCGACCTCTTCCAGCGCGCAGAATGGCTGGGCTGGCTGGCGGCCGGGGTGGCGGTGATCGGCGCCGTCGCGCTGGCAGCGATCCTGCTGCGCGAGCTTCTGGCGCTGGTTCGCCTGGCCTCGGTGATGAAGCTGCGCCGCCGTGCAGTCGACGCTATCGCCCGGGACGACCCGAAAGCCGCTCGCGCGGTGGTTGATGAGCTCGCCGCCTTTGTCGCTGGCAAGCCGGACACCGCCGGCGGACGTCGCATGCTGGCCGAGTTGCGCGACGACATCATCGATGGACGCGACCTGATCAGGCTGGCAGAAACCGAGATTCTGAGCCCGCTCGACGCACGCGCCAAAACCCTGATCCTCGACGCGGCCAAGCGCGTTTCGCTGGTGACGGCCATCAGCCCGCGCGCACTGGTCGATGTCGCCTATGTCGTCTTCGAGGCCGGCCGCCTGGTCCGTCGCCTGTCCGAGCTCTATGGCGGGCGCCCCGGCACGCTCGGGTTCTTCCGGCTGGCCAACAGCGTTCTGGCGCATCTGGCAGTCACCGGTTCGATCGCGGTGGGCGACAGTTTCGTGCAGCAGATCGTCGGCCATGGGCTAGCGGCGCGGCTTTCGGCCAAGCTTGGCGAGGGCGTGGTCAATGGCATGATGACGGCCCGGATCGGCATCGCCGCCATGGAAACGGTTCGCCCCCTGCCCTTCACCGCCGTAAACCGTCCGGGGATGGGTGATTTCCTGTCGGCGCTGACCTCGTTCGCGACAAGGAAGCAGCCTGAGCGAGCGGCGCCTGAAGCCTAAGCCCAGGGCGTTTCACGCCCCCCGGAGTGACGAAGCATTAACCAATCTTGTCCATGGTCCGGGGACATAGTAAATATGCTTTCTTTGTCGCTGGGTACCCCTTGATGAAACGCGCGTTCCTGTTCCCCCTGCTGCCTGCAATGGCCCTCGCCACCACCAGCGCCAGCATGGCCGATGCCGTTCGCGGCGCGGAGCGGGACAAGAAGTTCTTCGAGAGTGTCGAAGGCGAGTGGGTGGGTCCGGGCGAAATCGTTGCCGGCAAGTACAAGGGCACCAAATTCAGCTGCAGCTTCACCGGCTCGACGCCCGACGGCAAGGTCGGCATGACGCTGGATGGCGACTGCCGGGTCGGCGTGTTCAGCCAGAAGATGTCGGCGACAGTGCAGCACAGTGGCAGCAAGGGGTATAAGGGCACCTTCCTGGACGGCGCCGCCGGCAAGGGCCTGGACATTGTCTCGGGCAACGTCGTTGACGCGCACAAGGTCATTTTCGCGCTCAACCGCAACCAGCTCAAGGGCGTGATGCAGGCGCGCATTCCCGACGATAACACCATGAACGTGACCGTTTCGGTGCGCGTCGACGAGGAACTGGTTCCGGTAATCGGCATGAGCCTGAAGCGCGTCGACAATAGCGCCGTTGGCGCCATCGCCCGCAAGTAGCTTTGGCACGCGGCGGGAAGCGGCCGGGCCCAGCGCCCGGCCTTTTCATTTCCACCGTGCGCGAGGGACGTCAGCCCTTGATCGCGGCAATCAGCTCGTCATAGGCCCTGCAGGCGTCCAACGAGGTCTTGGCATCCTGATATTTCTGGGTGATCTGCTGCACCTTGCCGACCAGCCCCATGGCCTTGGCGGGGTCCTTGGCTACGACCTCCTGAAGCGCGGTCGTCATCTCCTGCGCCTTCTTGGCCAGCGTCTCGGTGGTGCACTCCGGGGCCTTCGAACAAGCGGATCCGGCCAGGGCCACGGCAAGCGCCGCGACCAGCGAAAATTTCTTCACGTCTTCACCTCTCCTCGAAAAATGGCTGGAACGTATCCGCCGCTTGTTTCAAGCGCCCGCCGGCCGCTGCTGGGCTTAGCCCGCCTCCATGCCGCTTTGCAACGGCAGCATGTACAAACCACCGGCAACACCCCCTTCGCCGGTCGCCGCGGTGCATCTGCCGCTAATCCGGGCTTTTCGCGCGGGCCGCAAACTCCTATCTTGCCTGTCTCATTCATTGCCCAGCGCATGTCGCGCTCGAAAATTCGGGACATCACGCATGGCCGCAGCGGCTTCCAGCGAACTCCCTCAGGTTGTGGCGCTGCTTGCCGCCGGTGTGGCGGCCGTCCCGATATTCAGGCGCCTCGGCCTGGGTTCGATCCTCGGCTACCTCGCTGCAGGCGTGGCCATCGGCCCCTTCGGCCTGGGCATCTTCTACGACTCGGCTGCCATATTCAAAGTCGCCCAATTGGGCGTGGTGATGTTCCTTTTCATCATAGGCCTGGAGATGCAGCCCTCGCGGCTCTGGAGCATGCGTAGGCAGATCTTCGGGCTCGGCGTGCTCCAGGTCAGCGTATGCGCATTGCTGCTGACCAGCGTCGGCTTCCTGACCGGATTTCCCGTCGCGCAGTCTTTCGTGGCGGGTGCGGGCTTCGTGCTCACCTCTACGGCCGTTGTCATGCAGGTCCTTGAAGACCGTGGAGAGATTTCCTCCCCCGGCGGCCAGCGCATCGTCTCCATCCTGCTGATGGAGGATCTGACGATCGTGCCGCTGCTGGCACTGGTCGCGTTCCTCGCGCCGGTCGCACCCGGGCAGGCGGAAACGGGCTGGGTGACGAGGCTGACGGAGATCGGCATCGGCATCGGCTCCATCCTTGGCCTCGTCATCGCCGGGCGCTATCTGCTCAATCCGCTGTTTCGCATCCTTGCTGACTCGCAAGCCCGCGAAGTCATGACCGCGGCAGCGCTGCTGGTCGTGCTCGGCTCCGCGCTGGCCATGCAATTAAGCGGCCTCTCCATGGCCATGGGAGCTTTCCTGGCCGGCGTGCTACTGTCCGAATCGACCTTCCGACACCAGCTCGAGGCGGATATCGAGCCGTTCCGCGGCATACTGCTCGGACTGTTCTTCCTCGCCGTGGGCATGTCGCTCAACCTTCGCATCGTCGCCGACAACTGGCAGATGGTCGCCTTCTATGTGCTCGCTTACATGATGGCCAAAGCGACCGGCGTCTATCTCGTCGCGCGCATCACCGGGGCTAGCCAGCAGATCGCGGTGGAACGTGCGGTGATCATGGCACAGGGCGGCGAGTTCGCCTTCGTGCTCTATTCGTCGGCAATGGCCGTGGGCATCATCGACGGCGAAGCGAACGCTATCCTCACCGCGATCGTCATCCTCTCGATGGTTCTCACCCCGCTCGCCCTCGTCGGCCTGCGCTATCTCACCCCGGAAGTCGAGCAGAGCCTCGACGGCGTCGATGTCGCGGAAGATCTGAGCGGCTCGGTCCTGGTCATCGGTTTCGGACGTTTTGGCCAGATCGCCAGCCAGCCGCTGCTGCTTCGGGGCGTGGACGTCACCATCATCGACAACGACGTCGAGATGATCAAGGCGGCCGCCACCTTCGGCTTCAAGGTCTACTACGGAGACGGTACCCGGCTCGACATCCTGCAAACGGCCGGCGCGGGCCGTGCGCGCGCCGTGCTGATTTGCGTCGACAAGGGCCAGACCGCAGTCAAGATCGCCGAGCAGATGCAGGCCGAGTTTCCGCTGGTCACGGTGTTGGCCCGCGCCTTCGACCGCGGCACCGCAATGGACCTGATCCAGATTGGCGTCGACTACCAGATGCGCGAGACCTTTGAGTCGGCGCTCGCATTCGGCCAAGCCACGCTGGAGCAGTTGGGTGTAGACCGCGAAGAAGCCGCGGACACAATCGCGGATGTGCGTGAGCGCGATGCGGCACGCCTCGATGCGCAGCTTGTGGGCGGCCTGCAAGCCGGGCGAGGCTTTTTCAAGGGCAATATGCCGGTGCCGGCCCCGCTGACCCAGCCTCGGCGCCCTGGCCGCGCGATGGACAAGGAAACGGAACAGGTGCTTGGCAAATCAGCCGTGAGGAAAGAAGGAGAGGACGGATGACGACAACTGAACTCGGTCCCGCCGAAGTGGTCGACTTCTGGCTCGACGCCGGGCCGGACCGCTGGTTCGAGAAGGATCACGCCTTCGACGCCGCATTTCACGACCGCTTCCGCCATCTGCATTTTGCCGCAGCACGACGCGAGCTCGACCATTGGGCCGAGCATGCCGAAGGCTCGCTTGCCCTGCTGATCCTGCTCGACCAGTTCCCCCGAAACTGTTTTCGCGGGACCGCACACATGTATGCCACCGATCAGCTTGCCCGGCATTTCGCGACGAAAGCCATCGAAGCCGGGCATGACGAGCAGGTGGACCCGGACTTGCGAGCCTTCATTTACCTGCCGTTCGAGCATTCCGAAAACCTGTCGGACCAGTACCTCTCGGTGGAACTCACGCGGCGGCTGATCGACGAGTCCTACATGCAGTACGCGCTAGAGCACCGTGACATAATCCAGCGCTTCGGCCGCTTCCCGCACCGCAATTCGATGCTGGGCCGGGAGACGACGCCTGAAGAGCAGGCCTACCTCGATTCGGGCGGCTTTTCGGGCTGAGGACGCCCGCGGCGGCCTCAACACTGCCCGCGGCTGAGTGCGTCAGGCCTTCCACCACTCCCGGCCCGAAGGCAGCTTTTCGATGCCGGCGCGGTCGACGAGCGGCAGGCGTTCCGAAGCGCTTTCGCCCCCAATTGCGAAGTCCGGGGCGATTTCGGTCAGCGGCACGAGTACGAAAGCGCGCTCGAAAAGCCGCGGATGCGGCACTTCGAGGCCCGTTTCGTGGATCACACGTTCCCCGAAGGCCAATATGTCGATGTCCACGAGGCGCGGCCCCCAACGCTCCTGGCGGACACGCTTGAGCTTGCGTTCGGCTTCCAGGCAAAGTTCGAGGAGTTCGCGCGGTGAACGGCTGGTGGAGATTTCCACGGCGCAATTGAGAAAATCGGGCTGGTCCAGCTTGCCCCACGGCGGAGTGCGGTAGAGCGACGAGACGGAAACGACCTCCGTCTGGGGATCGGCGTCCACCATGCGCAACGCCGCCGCCATCGTCTTTGCCGGATCGTCGAGATTGCCCCCGAGGCTCAGATAGACCCGCTCTCTGCTAGGGTTGGACAAGCGTCACCTCGATAGCTGGAAAATGGTAAGTGGCCGGCCCAACGATCACGAGCCCGGCTTGGATGTCTCGCGTGCGAGGATAGCATCCGCGACCGCCAGCGCGTCGGCATTGATTGCGACATTGTGAACCCGAAACACGGATGCCCCCTTGAGCCTGAGGATCACGCTGGTCGCCGCCGTGGCGGCATCGCGCGCCTCGGAAGTTCTGCCGGAGACGTGTCCCACGAAGCGCTTGCGCGACGTGCCGACGAGCCATGGGAAGCCGAGCGCATGAAGCTCGGAAAACCGGGTCATCAGTTGCAGATTTTCCTCTGCATCCTTTGCAAAGCCGAAGCCGGGATCGAGCAATATCTGCTCGTCAGCCACGCCGGATTCTCGTGCGATCCGCAGCGACTTTTCCAGGAACTCGAACTGGTCCGCGATGACGTCCGGGTTTTTCTCGCGCTCGCGGCCCGTGTGCATGACCACTAGCCCTGCCCCCGTCTCCGCCGCCAGGCGGGCGATGCTAGATTCGCGCTGTAGCCCCCAGACATCGTTGACGATATGCGCGCCGGCGGCGACCGCCAACCGGGCCGTCTCCTCGCGGTAGGTGTCGACGGAAATCAGCGTGTCGCCGAACCTGGCAAGCGCGGCGATGATCGGCAGGATGCGCGCCTGCTCTTCCTCGGGCGTCACCGGGGTTGCGCCCGGCCGGGTGGATTCGCCGCCGACGTCGATGATCGAGGCGCCTTCGGCGATCATCCGCCGCGCCTGCTCGATGGCGCGGTTGGGGTCGACGAACTGTCCGCCATCGGAAAAACTGTCCGGCGTGATGTTGAGAATCCCCATCACCAGCGCCTTGGTGCCGATATCCAGAAAGCGCCCATGCGCCAATCGCCATTGTCTGGTCATTGTCGGTTGCTCATTGCCGATGATGCGGAAGCAACAAGAAATCGCCGCATCTGTACCTTAGCTGCGGGGCGACGATTTTCCGTTGCGCGTCAGACGCCCGTAACGCAAGGTATCTCAAGAGGCAATATATGATGAAACGCGCCCTGCTGACCGCCGCAACGTTCACCTGCATGGCAATGCCCGCCGGGGCAGCCAGCGTTTCGAAGACATACAGCTATTTCCCGATCGGCGGCACCACGTTGGAGCAGATCGAAGCGGAGCTTTCGCGGCGCGGGCCGCATGTGAGCCGTTCGAACAGCCGCCACCCGGGCGCCACGCAAATGCAATTCACCACCAAGATCGCATACGCGCAGGGCAAGGGCTTTTGTGAGGTCGCCGACGCCAAGACCACACTGACGGCCAAGGTCATCCTTCCGAGATGGAGCCGCCCTGCCAAGGCGGACAAAGACGTCAGGCTGGTGTGGGACACCCTCGCGGCCGATATCAAGCGCCATGAGGAAAGCCATCTGGTGATCGCCAAGAATTACGCGCGCGAGCTTGAGCAGGCATTGATGGCGATGGGCCGGCAGAAGAACTGCGAGGTTGCGGCCGAGACGGCAAAGGCGGTCACGGAGAAGGTGCTCACCCGACACAAGGAAGCGCAGGCGGAGTTCGACAGGATCGAGGGCAAGAATTTCGAGAGCCGCCTGACAAGGCTGCTGAAATACAGGCTCCAGCGGATCCAGGCCGGACGCATACCCGGCTGACCGGCCCCCGGCGGGGCCCGGCCCCGAGCATCCTGGCCTAGTCCGGCACCCCGAGCTTCTTGTGGATGCTGGAAGACGAGGTGGTGTACTGGAACACCACGCGCTCGCTCGGGCTGACGATCTTCTTTGCGGCCTGGGTCATCAGCGCCGCCTCGTGGAAACCCGACAGGATCAACTTCAGCTTGCCCGGGTACCAGTTGATGTCGCCGATGGCGAAAATGCCCGGCACCGAAGTTTCAAACTTCTCCGTATCGACCGGGATCTGATTCTCATGGAGATTTAGGCCCCACTCGGCTATCGGACCGAGCTTCATGGTCAGGCCGAAGAACGGCAGCATGCGCGTGCATGCAATCTCGACTTCCCCTTCCGGGCCTTTCACCGTCGCTCCCGAAAGCTGGCCGCCCTCGCCCGACAATCCAGTGATCTGCCCCACCTGGAAATCCAGATCGCCCCGCTCCTTCATCGCCAGCATCTTGTTGACGCTGTCGGGAGCGGCGCGAAACTCCGGCCGACGATGCACGAGCGTGATGCGCCTGGCGACGGGCTGCAGGTTCAATGTCCAGTCGAGAGCCGAGTCGCCGCCGCCGACGATGACGACATCGTGCCCGCGAAAATCCTCCATCCGCCGCACGGAATAGAAGACGCTGGTCCCCTCATAGGCCTCGATGCCCGGAATTGGCGGCCGCTTGGGCTGGAAGGCGCCGCCGCCGGCCGCGATCACCACGACCTTCGCCTCGATGACCTCGCCGGTGTCGGTCATGGCCCGAAAACTGCCATCCTCGAGATTCTCGAGTCCCGAAACCATACAGTTGAAGGTGAATTCGGGCTTGAAGGGCTCGATCTGCTTCATCAGCTGATCGACCAACTGCTGCGCCGAGATCGAAGGCCAGGCCGGAATGTCGTAGATCGGCTTTTCTGGATAGAGTTCGGCGCATTGCCCGCCCGGCCGGTCGAGAATGTCGACGAGCCGGCATTTCATGTCGAACAGTCCGAGTTCGAACACAGCAAAGAGCGCAACCGGCCCCGCGCCGATGATCAGAACGTCCGTCTTGCTGCTTTGCATAGGCCTGCCCCCGATGCGCCGTTCGCACCCTCGTCGCGACAGAGATCGCCGAACGGCGCCGTGGGCGACGAGCGGTTATCCCTGCCGTTCAGGAACCCGCACGACAAGACCGTCGAGTTCGTCGCGGACCTTGATCTGGCACGACAGCCGCGAATTTGGCCGCACGTCGTAGGCGAAGTCCAGCATGTCCTCTTCCATGGCCTCCGGCTCGCCCACGGCGTTGGTCCATTCCTCGTCGACATAGACATGGCAAGTGGCGCAGGCGCAGGCACCGCCGCACTCCGCCTCGATGCCTGGTACGGCATTGCGGATTGCGTTCTCCATGACGGTCGAGCCGTTCTCGGCCTCCACGTCGAAACGAGTGCCGTCGAAGGCTACGAAGGAAAGCTTGGTCATTACAGCCCCTGAAACGAATACACCGCCGAGATAATCACTCCGGCGCGCAAGTCAACTGCCGCGCAAAAACGCCCCAAAATGACGCAGTTGGCATGGGTGTGGTAAAAACCACTAGCGACTGATGGCGGCGACGAAATCCCTGAGTTCGTCGATCAGCGTCGCCAGGCGCTCCAGCACGTGCTGGTCCTGCGGCCGATTCTCGATCTCGACCGCGCAATCGGCGATGGCAAAGGCGCCGACGCCGCGAGCCGCGCCCTTGAGCGCATGCGCAAGCTCAAGACGCTCCTGTGTGCCGGCCCCACCGATGCGGTCGCGCACCTGCAACGCCTGGTGCACGAACAGGTCCAACACCTCCTGCTCGAGGGCCCTGTCGCCCATCGTCTGCCGGCCGAGATGGATGAGATCGACCGGACGCGCCGACATCGGTCCCGAACTCTCTCCGCCCGGCATCGAAAATGCCACAGCATCGTCTTTTTGCGGTGCCATTTCACCCTTCTCCGAGCAGCGGCGCGATCGGCCAAAACCATTCAATCATGTGGATAACGAAGTAATGCGCAAATCCTGGAATCAGCTCGCAAAACCGCCAAATTCTTGGCTTCGTTAACCTTATGTTTAAAGTTTTACGTATCGACCCCGATTCAAGTTTCCTTTACCCGACTGTGCCAGTACGATACGTAAAGTCCATAAAAGGCCTCACAAGCGAGCATCTATGAGCCCCCACTTAGGCGAACTCGCGGCATTGAGTATAGGGTAACGGCGACATGGCGAAAAAAAGCTCCACAACAAAAAACTTCGACCTCGACGTTGCCAAGGAACTTGAGGAAGCGCTCGACTTCGACCTAGCCGCGGGCGCAGACGAGCTCGACATCGCCTCGTCAATGGAAGACCTGGAAGCGCAGATTTCCAAAGCCGCCGACGAGCTGGCACGCGAGAGCCGCGCCGAGAAGGCGGCCGCCCAGCCGGCGATCGCTCAGAAAGCAGCCCCCAAACCCGCCAATCAGCAGCCTGCCGCCGACCTGCGCCCGGTCGAGTCAGCACGCCCTGCCAGCTTTGCCGCAGCCAATGACGACCAGCAGAGGGACTATCGCACGCTTCTGAATGGCATCAACCGCCGCTCGTCCTCCAGCGTCTACTGGGTGGTCGCGGTCCTCTCGCTGCTGTGGGTCGGCGGCGGCGTGCTGCTGGCCAACAAGCTCTTCAACCCTGGGCTCCTGGAAATCCGTTCCATCGATCAGGTCCTGGCGCAGCCCTACCTGATCCTGCTCGGCGCGGCCACGCTCATGCCGATCATCCTTTTCTGGGCCTTTGCCTTGATGATTCGGCGCGCGCAGGACATGCGGCTGGCCGCGCAGTCGATGACCGAGGTGGCCTTCCGCCTCGCCGAGCCGGAAAATCTGGCCCAGGATCGCGTCATGACGGTTGGCCAGGCCGTTCGGCGTGAGGTCGCGGCCATGGGCGAAGGCATCGAGCGCACCCTCGCCCGCGCCGTCGAGCTGGAAACCCTGGTCCACACCGAGGTGAGCCAGATCGAGCGCTCCTATTCGGAGAATGAATCCCGCATCCGCTCGCTCGTCGACGGGCTCGGCAACGAGCGCGAAGCAGTCATCACCCATGCCGAGCGCGTGCGTGCCTCGATCAGCGGCGCGCATGAAACGCTGCGCGACGAACTCGATTCGGCTGGCGACATCATCCGCCAGAACATCCTCAATGCCTCGACCAAGCTGTCGATGACGATCACCAATTCCGGCGACTCTCTGATCGACCGGATTCACGAGAGCGGCTCGTCGATCTTCGATTCGATCGACCAGCGCCTCGACACCATCGGCGACCGCATCACGACATCGGGCGAAGCTTTCGCCAGCCTGCTCGACACCCGAATCGCCAAGCTCACGCAGAGCACGGACGACATGACGCGTTCGCTGTCGGAGCTGCTGGACGACCGCACCGCCGGCATGGTCTCGCTGCTGGGCAGCGCCGCCCGCACGCTCAATGCCGATTTCGAAACGAGCCTGAAGGGCATTGAACGCACCTTGGCCGAACGCGGCCAAGAGCTGATCAGCGAATTCCAGACCCGCGCCGAAGCGCTCGACACCGGAACCCAGAAGCTCAACGCCGCGCTCGAGGCGCGTGCGCGCCAGATCAACGAGACCCTTGTCGACCGCGCCCGCGAGATCGCCACGACCTTCACCGAGGGCAACCAGAACCTCTCGGCCATGATCGAACAGGGCCGCGCCAAGATCGGTGCCGAAATGGCCGACATGGTCATGTCGACCTCCTCCATGCTGGAGGCCCGCGCCAGCGATTTCGCCGGCCGTCTCGAATCGACGCGTCACATCGTCTCCAACGCCTTCGACGCCGACCTGCAGAAGCTTGCCGAGGCGCGGCAGAGCATCGACGAAGCCGTCGACGTGCATGCCAGCCGGTTCGCCGAAACCAGCGACCGCATCGCCTCCTCGCTGCAGGCGGACCTCGCCAAGTTCGAGGAAAGCCGCGCCGGCATCGACGAGGCTGTCAGCTTGCAGGTGCTGAAGCTGGCCGAGGGTCGCACTCTGATCTCGCGGGCACTCGACGAGGATCTGCGCAAGATCAACGAATCGCGCGCCACCATCGACGCCTCGCTCGGCGATCATCTGGAACGGCTGGCCGAGAGCCGCGCCAACCTCGCCCGCGCCCTGACGGAAGATTCGGACAAGCTCACGCAGGCACGCGCGGGCATCGACGACATGGTCACCAACCACGTCGGCAAGCTCAGCGAAGGTCGCAACATCCTCTCGCGCGCCCTCGAAGCCGACCTCGGCAAGCTCGCCGACAGCCGGGCAGAGATCGACAATCTCGTGGCCAGCCAGGTCGAGAAGATCGCCGAAGGCCGCGGCGTCCTTTCGCGCGCTCTCGAAGCCGATCTCGAAAAGATCGCGGACAGCCGTTCCACCATCGACCATCTGGTCGACGGGCAGATCGAGAAGCTCGAGCAGGGCCGCGAGCGCCTGACCCGCGCGCTCGAGGACGACCTGAACAAGCTCGCCGAGAGCCGGTCGAGCATCGACGGGCTGGTCGCCGGCCAGGTCGAAAAGCTGGCCGAGGGCCGTGACATCCTCAAGCGTGCCCTCGAGGCCGATCTCAACAAGCTGGCCCATAGCCGCGCCGACATCGACGGGCTGGTCGCGGGCCAGGTCGAGAAGCTGGCCGAGGGCCGTGACATCCTCACGCGTGCCCTCGAGGCCGATCTCAACAAGCTCGCCGAGAGCCGGTCGAGCATCGACGGGCTGGTCGCCGGCCAGGTCGAGAAGCTCGCCGAGGGCCGCGACATCCTCAAGCGCGCCCTTGAAACCGATCTCGATAAGCTGGCTCAGAGCCGCGCCGAGATCGACGGCATGGTCACCAGCCAGGTGGAAAGGTTCACCGAGGGTCGCGAGCGTCTGACGCGTGCGCTTGAGGACGACCTGAACAAGCTGGCCGAAAGCCGCTCAAGCATAGACGGACTCGTCGCCGGACAGGTCGAGAAGCTCGCTGAAGGCCGCAACATCTTGCGGCGCGCGCTGGAGCAGGATCTGGCCAGCATCGACGCCATGGTCAACAGCCACGCGGAGAAGTTCAACGAGAGCCGGCGCATGCTGACGCTCTCGCTCGAGGAGGACCTCAACAAGCTGGCCGAGAGCCACACCACGCTCGACGGCGTCGTCACCGGCCAGGTTGAGCGCCTCGCCCACGGCCGTGACATACTCACCCGCGCGCTCGAAGCCGACATCGCCAGCATCGAAGGCCTCATCGCCGCTCAGGCAGACAAGCTTGTCGAAGGTCGCAAGATCCTGTCGCGGGCGCTGGAGGCGGATGTCGCCAGCATCGACGGTCTCGTCGCCGGCCAGGCCGAGAAGGTCGGCGAAAGCCGCAGCGTGCTCACCCGCGCACTCGAAGCCGACATCGCCAACATCGAAGGCCTCATCGCCAGCCAGAACCGGCGCCTGGAAGAAGGCCGCGCCATGCTGGCCCGCACGCTGGAAGAAGACCTGCAGAAGCTGGCCGAAAGCCGCTCCGGCATCGACGGACTGGTCGCCGGCCAGGTCGAGAAGCTGGCCGAGGGCCGCGACATTCTGAGGCGCGCGCTGGAGGCCGATCTCCAGAAGCTGGCCGACTCGCGTTCGCAGGTCGATGGACTGGTCGCCGGCCAGGTCGCCAAGATGGTCGAAGGCCGCAACGCTCTCACCCAGGCACTCGAGGCCGACCTGCAGAAGATCGCCGAGAGCCGCACTGGCGTCGACGACATCATTGCTGCCCACATCGGCAAGCTCGCCGAGGGCCGCGACATGCTTACCCGCGCCCTTGACGACGACCTGGTGCGCCTCGCCGAGACCCGCCGGGACATCGACGATGCCGTCTCGACGCACATCCAGATCATCGCCGACAAGCGCATCGACATCTCCGAGGCCCTCGCCTCTGACGTCGAGAAGATCGAGGACGCCTTCCGCCGCCAGACGGGCGTCATCGAAGAGCGCACGAGCACCATGGAGCGCGCGCTGACGCTGGGCGTCGACAATGTGCGGACAGTGCTCGAAAACAGCGCCGTCGTCGTGGCCGGCTCGCTGCGCGAGAAGGTCCTGGAGGTTACCGCCGCGCTCAACGAAGAAGCCGGCCGGGCCTTCACCGACGCCGACCGCCAGATCGCGGAGCGCGCCGAACAGACCTCGGCCGCCCTGCTGGCTCGGGCCGACGACATCACCCGCGCCTTCGAGCAGGCCGACAGCCGTCTGGCCGCCCGCGCCCAGGAAACCTCCGGAACGCTCATCGCGCACGCCGAGCAGACCGCAGAGGCGATCGCAGCACGCGCCGGCGACCTTGTCCGCACCTTTGACGACGCCGACCAGAAGCTTGTTGCCCGCGCGGTCGAGACCGCGAACTCGCTGGCCGTTCGCGCCGGCGACATCCTGCGCAACTTCGAGAGCGCCGATCAGCGCCTGAGCCAGCGCATCGGCGAATCGGCCGAGGCGCTTGCCGCCCGCGCCGCCGAGCTTGGCCGCATCTTCGATGCCGCCGACCAGCAGTTCGTCTCGCGCATTGCCGACGGCGCCACCACGCTGGGCGCACGCGCCGTCGAGATCGTCCGCAACTTCGAGGCGGCCGACGAGCGGCTCGCGGCCCGCGCCAATGAAACGGCCGACGCGCTTGCCGGACGTGCAGCCGAGATCGGTCAGGTCTTCGAGAATGCCGATCAGCGCATCGCAGCACGCGTCAGCGAAAGCGCCGAGGCGCTTGCCGGACGTGCAGCCGAGATTGGCCAGGTCTTCGAGAATGCCGATCAGCGCATCGCCGCCCGTGTTGCCGACAGCGCGTCGGTCATCGGCTCGCAGGTATCCGGCATTGCCAGCACGCTATCCGAGACCGAGCAGCGTGTGGTTGCCCGTGCCCAGCAGACTTCGGCGGAACTGGATGCGCGCGCCAAGGCGATCGAGGACACGCTCGCGGGCGCGGACCAGCGCTTCGCCGCCGGTATCGACGCCGCTGCGGCTCGCGTCGACGAGCATGTCGCGCGGGCGGAAGGCCGCCTTGCTTCCAGCGCCGAAAACGTCGGCCAAAAGCTCAGCGAGCAGGTTTCGCAGGCCGAGACCCAGCTTGTCGCCCGCGCCAACACGATTGCGGAAACCTTCACCGCCGTCAGCCAGCATATCGGCCAGAGCACCAACGAAGCAGCCCGCACCATCGGCGCCAACACCCGCGAACTGAACGCTATGCTGGCCGAGCGTTCCGCCGAGATCACCAAGATCCTCGACGAGAATGCCCGCCCGCTGGTCGACCGCTTCGCTGAAAGCGGCGACGAGCTGCAGCGCGGTCTTGAGCAGGCCACGCAGCGTGCGACCGAGCGGCTGCGTACGGAAAACGCGGCCCTGGTCAATGCACTGGCCACCCGCACTGCAGAGACACTGTCTGCGGTCGAAGGCGCGCGCAGCTCCCTCGCCGAGGGCGTCAGCGACCTGATCGGCCGGCTTTCGACCTCCAGCTCGCAGCTCAACGACCTGATCGAAAAGGCGGCGTCGAACCTGGCCAATGTCGACGAGCGTCTCGCCGGCAGCACGCAAAGCTTCGCCGCGACCACCGAGAAGGCGGCGCAGACCTTCGCAAGCTCGGCTCGCCTGGTGGATTCGAACACGACCCGCCTCACCGAGCTGTCCTCCAACACGCTGAAGGAAGTGGCGTCCATCGCCACCCGCTTCGACGAGCACAGCCGTCTTCTGACGAGCGCGTCGGAACTGCTCGGCTCTGCCCAGAGCAATCTGGAGCACACGCTCGAGCGTCAGTCCTCGCTCGACGATCTGGCGGTCGGTCTGGTCAAGAAGTCGGAAGACCTGGAGCGTATCATGCGCTCGTTCGAGGATCTCGTCGGCAAGGCGCTCGAAAAGGCCGAAGGCCGCACCATCGCCTCCACCGACAAGATCCGCAACGCGATCACCGAGGTCGTTGAATCGGCCACCAAGCGCTTCGCCGACGCCACCGAGGACATGCGGCGCACGGCAAGCTCCATCAAGAACGACCTCGACGCGACCCGCGCCGAACTCAAGAAGGGCGTGCTCGACATGCCCGAAGAGGCAAAGCAGTCGACAACCGCGATGCGCCGTGCCGTGACCGAGCAGATCAACGCTCTCAAGGAACTGTCCGAGATCGTCGCCAAGTCCGGTCGTACCGTGGACGTGGCGGAGCGCGCGCCCCAGCCCCGCGCCGCCGAGCCGCGCCGCGCCGCGCCGCAGCCGGCGCCTCAGCTGCCGCAGGCCGGCGATCTCGCGCTGCGCGGTACGCTCGATGTCGATGCACGGCCGCGCGAAGGCGCAACCCGTGCTCAGCCTGGCGGGTGGGTGCGCGACCTGCTCACCGGCGCGTCCCGCGAGGACAATGCGCGCAAGGGACCGGCCGCGGAAGCGCCGCGCCCCGCCGCCCCCGCGCGCTCCCCGGCCCATGTCGTCGAATCGCTGAACTCGCTTTCGGTCGACATCGCCCGCGCGATCGACCACGACGCCTCGATCGAGCTGTGGAACCGCTATCGCCGCGGAGAACGCGACGTCTTCACGCGCCGCCTCTACACGCTCAAGGGCCAGCAGACCTTCGACGAGATCCGTCGCAAGTTCCAGGCCGACGGCGAGTTCCGTGCCGCCGTGGACCGCTACTGCGACGACTTCGAGAAGCTGCTGAAGGACGTCTCGCGCAACGACCACGACAACGTCATGTCGCAGACCTACCTGTCCTCCGACACGGGCAAGGTCTACACGATGTTGGCCCATGCCAGCGGGCGCCTGCGGTAAGGCAGGCCACCATCCGGAAACAAAAAAGGCGGGAATTTCCCGCCTTTTTCTTTGCCCGGCAATTTTTCTGTATGGCGATCAGAGAGCTTCGAATTGGCCGCAAAGCGCTCTGACGAGCGGATGCGCTGCGCAAGCGAAGCCCCGCCTCCGCAGGAACTTCCCCATCGAACTCTCGGGTCAGATCGTCGTTTCGGTCCACTTGACGATTTCGAGCGCGGCAAGCCCGAAGGCCCGGTCCAGCGCCCGCGTGTAGACATCGTTGCCGCTGCCGGAAACCGGCGAACTGGCCCGGAAGCTGCGCGACGCCTTCACCTCGCCATTGCGATCGTTGAGCAGGCGCACGAAAAGCTCGACCTGGGCGCTGCGGCTGCCGTCGACATAAACCTCGAAGGCGCGAACCTCGGCGATGACCTGGTAGTCGATCGCCAGCCCCTCGCCAGGCAAGCCGACGCCGGAGAAGGCGCCCGAGTGCTGGAACGTCTCGGCCAGTCGCGCCTGCACGACGCGCGGCAGCCGATCCGCCCACTGCGCCCCCTTCAGATATTCGATGACGCCCGATGTGCGCTTGATGACGATGCTCTGGCCATCGAGGATCTTCAGCGCGGAAGGCTCGGCGATCAGGATCTGCATGCGTCTCTTCGTCGGCTTCGCCTCAGGCGAAGGCGCCGACAATTCGTAGGTATCAAGAGGCTCCGATTTGCCAAACAGGGCGCAGCCAGACAGTGACAGCGCGACAACGGCAATCCCCGACATCAATTGAAGCGTCTTCACCGTAAATCCCGTCCCCAAGATCCCAACTTCCAGCAAAGCTGGCGGTCTTCCCTCTCCACGAACGCCTTCTTCGAATGGGCGTCCGCCAATGTCAACGCCGCGCCCGTCCGTCATATTCGCGAACGGTTCCCTCTCCACCGGTAAGGATGCGCTGCGGATTACGCTCCAGATCGGTGATCGCCTGCTCGATGCGCGTTATCGCACGGCGACCGTCACGCACAAAGGATTCCACGTCTTTCAGGCCAGGTCCCGTAAACTGCTGCACCCCGTTCAGGATCGTGCCTAGGCGGGCATTGAGCGTGTCGGCGACCTGATGGAACGCCTTCAACGTCTCGCTGGCTTCTGCCATCAAGCCAACCGTTTGGTTCGAACCAAGCAACTGGTCAACCTTGAGCAGAATGCCCTCGATGCGAGTCGAGGCCGAGTTCAGGCGATGGGCAAACTCGGTTGCATCGCCGATCATGCGGTCGATGTCGCCGGAGCGGTCCCTGAACTTCTCCGTGACCTTGGCCACATCGCTGGCCGCACTCTTTGCATCGCGGCTGGCGGCCTCGAAATTGCCTAGCGAAGTGCGCACAGACTCGGGATTGATGCTGTCCAGGATGCCGTCGACCTTGGTCAGCGTAGTGCTGCCCTGCTGGGCGAAACCGTTGACGGAACCGACGGCCTTCTGGACGCCGGCGATGATCTTGTCGAATTCCTTGCTGTTCTCGCTCAGGTCCCGTGTGAACTTCTGGACGTTGGTGACTATCTCCCCGACTTTTTCCTTATCGACGGACTTCAGCAGCTCCTCGGCAGACGCCAGAGTGCTGTCAAGCCTGCCGGAAACCTTGCCCAGTTCATCCGAAAGCTTGCCTACGTTTTCCAGGAACTTGTCGACGCCTTCCGCATTGCGCCCGAGCGCATCGGAGAATTTCTCGACATTGGACACGGTGTTGGTGAGCGGGACACGAACGTCGTGCATGAACCCCTCAAGTTGGCTCAGCACGGCGTCGGCGCGTTTGAAAATATCCTGCGCGCTCTGCAGCAAGTTGGATACGGCGGAGGGACTCGCCGTTATCTCCGCGACCTTGCCCTGCGCTTCGGCCTCGTCGAACAGGTTCACCTCGTTGGGATTGCCGCCCTTGAGCTCGATATTGGCCTGGCCGGTCAGGCCGGTCAGGCCAATGTCGGCCTGGGTCGACTTGGTGATAGGCGTCAACCGGTCGATCTCGGTGTCGGCGATCGCCACGCTCGGGTTCTGGACATCGATGAAGACGCGCCGCACGTCGCCGACCTTGACGCCGTTGAACAACACCGCACTACCGCGCCCAAGGCCGGAAGCCGACCCCGGAATGCGCACGCGCAGCAGTGCCGTCTCGCCCCTCTCGCCGATCGCCGCCGTCCAGTAGACGAAGGCAAAAGCGGAAAGGATCGCAAGGAGCGTGAAAATTCCGACGATTACGTAGTTGGCCCTGGTTTCCATTCGCGACTTTTATTCTATCCCCTGGCAGATAAATCTATCTGCCGTGCACGCTTGCCGCGGAAGTAAGACTTTACCCAAGGCTCTTCGCTGGCAAGCATGTTTTCGATCGTGCCTTCGATAAGCACTCTTTTCTTGCCGAGAACGGCAATTCGGTCACACACAGTAAACAGACTGTCGAGATCGTGCGTCACCATGTAGACAGTCAACCCCATCGTGTCCCGCAGCTTCGACACAAGCTCATCGAACTCGGCGGCGCCTATCGGGTCGAGCCCCGAAGTCGGCTCGTCGAGAAAGACGAGATCCGGGTCGAGCGCTAGTGCACGCGCCAGCGCGGCGCGCTTGATCATGCCGCCCGAGAGCTCCGATGGGAACTTTTGGGCCGCATCGCGCGGAAGACCGACCAACTCCACCTTCAGCAGCGCAAGCTCGTCCATCAACCTTTTCGGCAGGTCGAGATATTCGCGCATCGGAACCTGAACGTTCTCCAGCACAGTCAAGGAGGAAAACAAGGCGCCGTGCTGGAAAAGAACCCCGAGCCGCATGTCCAGGCGCATACGCTCGGCCTCGCTGGCCTTGTCGACATCGATGCCGAACAGCCTGATCGTGCCGGAGCGTTTCTTGGTCAGACCGAGAACGGTCCGCAGCAGAACCGACTTGCCGGCGCCGGACGCCCCGACGAAACCGAGAATCTCGCCGCGCTGAATATCCAGAGACAGGTTTTCGAGCACGATGTTGTCGCCGAAAGCGACTGTGACGCCGTGCGCCTCCAGGACGATTTCGTCGTGCTGGCGGGCATCGCCGTTGATCTGAGCTATCGAGGTTCCGCCAACCATAGCCCGCCTCAGAAGTCGATCGAGGCGAAGAAGATCGCAAACGCGCCGTCCATGATGATGACGACGAAGATTGCCTTCACCACCGAGGCCGTCACGTGACGTCCGAGAGACTCGGCGCTACCGCCCACTTTCAGCCCTTCGACAGAAGCCAGAATGCCAATGACCATGGCCATGAATGGCGCCTTGATCAGGCCGGAAAAGATCGTGCTGAGGCTTATGCCGACGCGCAACCGGTCGAGAAAGGCGGCGGGCGTGATGTTCGAATAAAACCACGAGATCACGATGGCGCCGCCGAGAGCGGCAAAATTGGCGATGATCGTCAGGCATGGAAGCGCGATTACCAGCGCCACAAGTCGCGGAAAGACCAGAACCCCCACAGGGTTGAGACCGATAACCTTGAGCGCGTCGACCTCCTCGCGCATCTTCATCGACCCGATCTCGGCCGTGATGGCGCTGCCGGAACGGCCTGCCAGCATGATCGCGGTCATCAGCACGCCGAGTTCGCGCAGGATCAGGATGCCGACCAGATCGACCACGAAAATGTCGGCACCGAAATAGCGAAGCTGGTAGGCGCCCTGTTGCGCCACGATGCCGCCCACGATGGCCGACATCAGCACCACCACCGGAACAGCGCCGACGCCCATTCGGTCGATCTGATGGAAGATCGCGGCCAGGTTGACGGCGTGGCCGCGACCCAGCTTCATCTGCGCACCACGTATGGTGGAGCCCAGAATGTTCATGGAAGCGAGAAAGTCGTCACGAATCGTATAGACCGTGCGCCCGACCCCCTCGAGCGCTGCTATTACGAAGCCGGGCGGCTTGGGACGCGACACCTCTTCGCCCCGCCGCGACGCTTCGCGCACGGCGCCAAGCAGGATGTTGATCTCCTCGCCTTCTCCTTCGAGCCTGACCTCCGCGTTGCGGGCCTGGAGAGCAGTGATCAGTCGCTCGAGAAGCCAGGCGCCGGCGGTGTCGATCTTTTCGATCCCGGCGACGTCGAGGATCAGAGGTTCCCGCACTCCACGCGTTTCGATCTCGCGCATTTCGGCGTCGACCTGGGCGACAGTACGCGTCGTCCATATGCCCGACAGCGCGTAAACGCGCGCGCCGTCATGCTCCGCCTCTGCTATGAAGGGGCGTTCCTCTGCGATGTTCGCATTCTGGACGGCATTGATCGACATGACAGCCTGTCATATCCCGTTATCAGGGGTCTGTCACTTTGTCGGCCCGGTTGCTTCGAAGGAGTCGGAGAAAAAATATGCCGCGTGTCCTTTCGGTCAATGCCGAACGCTTTCCAATCGCAGGCACTTTCACCATTTCACGCGGATCGAAGACCGAAGCGGAGGTCATCGTCTGCGAAATCTCCGACGGAACGGCCGTCGGGCGCGGCGAATGCGTGCCCTACAAGCGCTACGGCGAGACGATGGAGGGCGTTCGTGAAGCGATCGAAGCAATCGCCCCCCGAATCAGTGCCGGCATGGACCGCCGGTCGTTGATGGATGCCATGACGGCCGGGGCCGCACGCAACGCCGTCGATTGCGCTCTTTGGGACCTCGAAGCCAAGCTCTCAGGAACGCCGGCATGGCGAGCCATCTCCGATGCGAGCCCCGGGCCGCTGGAGACGGCCTTCACGCTGTCGCTGGCAAGTCCGGAGGCCATGGCCGCACAGGCCGCAGAAAATGCCTGGCGCCCGCTGCTGAAGGTCAAGATCGGCAGCGACGACGACATCGCGCGCATCCGGGCCGTTCGAAAGGCAGCGCCGGACAGCCGGATCATCCTCGACGCTAACGAAGGTTGGACCGACGAGAACGTCCGGCAGAACATGGCGCTGGCGGTCGACCTCGGCGTCGCGCTGATCGAGCAGCCGCTCCCCGCTGGCAAGGACGGCATCCTGCGCGACATTCCGCATCCAGTGCCGATCTGCGCCGACGAGAGCGGGCATGGCGTCGAAGACCTGGAAACGCTGGTCGGCCTCTACGACGCCATCAACATCAAGCTCGACAAGACCGGCGGGCTCACCGCCGCCCTTCTCCTGCGCGACCGCGCACGCGAGCTCGGCTTTTCCATCATGGTCGGTTGCATGGTCGGCACGTCCCTGGCGATGGCGCCTGCGATCCTACTGGCGCAGGGCGCCGATTTCGTCGACCTCGACGGGCCGCTGCTTCTCGCTCGCGACCGCTCTCCCGGCCTCGTCTACGAAGGGTCGCTGGTGTCACCGCCTCAGGCGGCGCTTTGGGGCTGAGTGCGCTGCCTCGAGGCTGAACGGGCGGCAAGGCCGATGAACACAAGGCCAAGCGCCGCTACCCCGACCATGACGAAGAAGCCGCCGACGCCGAGCCGATCGTAGAGTGCGCCGGAAAATAGCGTCACGGTCGCCATGGAGAAGCCGTTGGCGAAGAAGGCAATGCCCTGCGCGGCGCCCATGCGCTCCTCGGCCACGGTTTCGGCGATCATCTTCTGCACACCGATCAGGATGAGGCCGGTGGAGAACGCGTGCAGCGTCTGCGCCACGAAGAAACCGGCAACGCCTGCCCCCAAAGGCCAGATCAATGGATAGGCCCCCCAACGGAGCATCGCAGCCACCCCGGCCATGACCATCAGGGTGGGCGCGCGCACTTCGCCGAAGACGCGCGTAAAGATCATGAACATGGCGACTTCCGCCACCACTGCCCAAGCCCAGAGCAGGCCGACCAACGTGTCGCTGACTCCGATCGACTTCCAGTAGATGGAAACAAAGCCGTAGAGAAAGCCGTGGCTGGCGATGATGATGCCGGCCCCGATCACGAAAAACAGGAAATAGGCGTTGAGGAGCTTTGGCGCTTCCTCCTGCAACTCCGTAGCCGACAGCGGTGAGGCACGCCGCGGCCGCCCCAGGCGCGGAGCCAGGACCGACATGGCCAGCGTGGCGGCAAGACCGGCCGAGATCATCACCGGAACGGCGTCCGCGCCGTAGATCCCAAGCACCGCGCCGCCCGCAAGATTGGCGGCGAGGAAGGCAATCGACCCCCAGATGCGCATCCGCGCATAGACCGAACCGAAGCGCCGCACGCCCGAAAGCGCCAGCGAGTCGGTCAGGGGCGTCTGCGGGGTCCAGAACACCGCAAGCACCAGAGAAACGCCAAGCACGATCGAATAGCTCGGCTCGAGATAGTAGCCGGCCGAAAGCAGCAGCGCGGCCGCGACCATAAAGATCAGCACATTTGCGCGGTCCTTCGCCTTGTCGGCCATCGCCGTGATGAAGGGCGTGGTGACCACGCGCAGGAACATCGGCGCCGAAAGGATGATCGCGATCTGCTCGGCTGCGAACCCCTTGGCCTCGAGCCACAGCGGAAAATACGGCAGGTGCACGCCGAGCGGAATGAACACCGTCAGGAAGATCAGCGATATGCGCAGTTCGAAATGGCGCGGCTTGACGAGCTGGTCGGGTGAAAGCGGCGGCAATGATGGCATGGGAAGCGCGATCCGGAATGCGCGACTCAGCCCAAGATGCGGAGCGCGCCGCCCGCAGCCATACCATGGGGGCAGCCTCGGGCAAACATGGCACGACCGCCGGGTCAGCGGCGCATGGCTCGGAAGTTCTTGGTCCATGGCCTGCTGCCGACGGCGAAGGGGGGCACCGCCCCTCATGCGCAACCAGGATGCCCAGCGTTCGTGCATACCGCACCACCGGTTGCACTAGGCGCGCGTGCGGGTGCGCGCGATCGGCTTATAGGCCGCCCCGGTTCATGTGCTTTCCAGGCTTGATAGATGTTTGTCAGGCCGCCTCGACGACGCCGCCTTCGATGACCGACGGCACGAATGTCTTCTCGAGCTGATTGGTCTTGGCCTGGACGTGCGGCCAGCAGATGATCTCCATCGCGCCGTCGAAGTGCTCGACCACCGCCGTGCAGCTTTCCACCCAGTCGCCGGTGTTGATGTAGTGCACGTCGCCGAAATCCTCGATCACCGCGTGGTGGATGTGCCCGCAGATCACGCCATTGACGTCGGAGCGGCGCGCCTCCTCGACCAGCACATCCTGGAAGGCGCCGATGAAATTGACCGCCTTCTTGACCTTGACCTTGGCCCAAGACGAGAACGACCAGTAGGGCATGCCGAACCAGTGGCGCAGCCGCGACACGACCCGGTTGACAACGATCGCCAGATCGTAGGCCTTGTCGCCCAGATAGGCGAGCCAGCGCGCATTGTGCACGACCATGTCGAACTGGTCGCCATGGATGACCAGATAACGCTTGCCGTCGGCACCCTCGTGGATCGCCCGGTCGGCAACGACAATCCCGCCGAAATGGACGCCCTGGAACATGCGCAGAAACTCGTCATGGTTTCCGGCAATGTAGATGATCCTGGTGCCCTTGCGCGCCTGGCGAAGCAGCGTCTGGACGACGTCGTTGTGGGTCTGCGGCCAGTGCCAGGATCGCCGCAGCCGCCAGCCGTCGACAATGTCGCCGACGAGGTAGATCGTCTCGGCCTCATGGTGCCGCAGGAAGTCGATCAAGAACTCGGCCTTGGCAGGCTTGGAGCCGAGATGGACGTCGGAAATGAACAGGGTGCGGAATGTGCGTGGCGCTTCGCCGGGCATGAGCTTCTGTTCCGTTGCTGTCGCGTTGCCTATGACGATTTCATGCAACAGGCGTATGACGGTTGCGGTTTCCGCCAAGGAGGCTAGGGTCGCGGCCTGCAAACTGGAGAAGCAAATCATGGATCTCGGCATTCGGGGAAAGAGGGCCATCGTCTGCGCATCGAGTCGCGGGCTGGGGCGCGGTTGCGCCATGGCGCTGGCGGAGGCCGGCTGTAACCTCGTTGTCAACGGTCGCGACAGCACAGCCCTCGCGGCCACCGCACGTGAGATTCGTGACCGCTTCGGCGTAGACGTCATCGAGGTGGCTGGCGATGTCGCCGATCCTGCCGTGCAGAAGGCGCTGCTGGCGGCCGCGCCGGCACCGGACATCCTCGTCAACAACAATGGCGGGCCGCCGCCGCGCCCGCTGCGTGAACTCGACCGCCAGAAGATACTCGACGGCGTGACCAACAACATGATCACCCCGATCGAACTCGTGCAGGCCGTGATCGAAGGTATGGCCGATCGCGGCTACGGTCGCATCGTGAACATCACATCCCTGTCGGTTTATGTGCCGATACCAGGGCTGGACGTGTCGTCGGGCGCGCGCGCCGGGCTCACTTCCTTCCTCGCCGGGGTGGCGCGCACGGTCGCGAACCGCAACGTTACCATCAACAACCTGTTGCCCGGCAAGCTCGACACCGATCGCCTGCGCACCACGCACGGCAGCGGCGAGGTCGAGACGCCGGAAGCGGCACGCGCACGCAAGGAGCGCCTGAGCGCTGACATTCCCGCCAAGCGCCTGGGCACGCCCGAAGAGTTCGGCCAGATCTGCGCCTTCCTGTGCTCGGTGCATGCGGGCTACGTCACGGGCCAGAACATTCCGGTGGACGGCGGCCTTTATGTCAGCGCCTTCTGAGGCGACGACCACAGATCGGACTCATTTGACGAAATAGTGGTTCCAAGCAATTGGAATCATGGAAATTTATCGATCCCCGAACCTTTTTGACCGCTCAATGATGTCGAAAAGACCGGATCGCGTGGTAAAACAGCGGTCGAAGCGACCGAAGACTAGGCAAGCGGCTGAAATGGACACGGAAAAAGGCAACACCAAACGCTCCGACCTCGATGAGGCGGCGCTGTTCTTCCACAAATATCCGGTGGCTGGAAAGCTTGAGATCCAGGCGACCAAGCCGCTCGGCAACCAGCGCGACCTGGCGCTTGCCTATTCACCTGGCGTGGCCGCTCCTTGCCTGGCGATCCGCGACGAGCCTGCCACTGCGGCCGACTATACGGCGCGTGCGAACCTGGTCGCCGTGATTTCGAACGGAACGGCGGTTCTGGGTCTCGGCAATATCGGTCCGCTGGCTTCCAAGCCGGTGATGGAAGGCAAGGCGGTCCTGTTCAAGAAGTTCGCCGGCATCGACGTTTTCGACATCGAAATCGACGCGCCGGAAATCGAGCGTATGGTCGAGACCATCTCGGCGCTTGAGCCGACCTTCGGCGGCATCAATCTGGAAGACATCAAGGCGCCCGAGTGCTTCGAGGTGGAGGAACGCCTTAAGGCGCGGATGCAGATTCCCGTCTTCCATGACGACCAGCACGGCACCGCCATCATCGTTGCGGCTGCCGTACTCAACGGGCTGGAGCTCGCCGGAAAGAAGATCGAGGACGTCAAGATCGTCACCTCCGGCGCGGGTGCCGCAGCGCTGGCCTGCCTCAACCTGCTGGTCTCGCTCGGCGCCAAGGTCGAGAACATCTGGGTCACCGACCGCTACGGCGTCGCCTACAAGGGGCGCGTCGAAGAGATGGACCGCTGGAAGGACCCTTACGTCAAGGACACCAACGCCCGCACGCTGGACGACGTGATCGGCGGCACCGACGTCTTCCTCGGCCTCTCGGCCGCGGGCGTGCTGCGGCCGGAACTGCTCCAGCACATGGCCGACAAGCCGCTGATTCTGGCGCTGGCAAACCCGGTGCCGGAAATCATGCCGGAAGCGGCACGCGCCGCGCGCCCGGATGCCATGATCTGCACCGGCCGTTCGGACTATCCGAACCAGGTCAACAATGTTCTCTGCTTCCCCTACATCTTCCGAGGCGCGCTGGATTGCGGGGCGAGCGCCATCAACGAGGAGATGAAGCTGGCGGCAGTGCGCGCAATCGCCTCGCTGGCCCGTGAAGAGCCCTCGGATGTCGCCGCAAAGGCTTATTCGGGCGAAACCCCGACCTTCGGGCCGGACTTCCTGATCCCCTCGCCCTTCGATCCGCGTCTTATCCTGCGGATTGCCCCGGCCGTGGCCAAGGCGGCCTGCGAAAGCGGTGTAGCCACCCGCCCGATCGCCGATTTTCCGGCCTATATCGACCGCCTGAACCGCTTCGTCTTCCGCTCCGGCCTCGTCATGAAGCCGGTATTTTCCTCAGCCAAGACCTCCAGTGCAAAGCGCGTCATCTATGCCGATGGCGAAGACGAGCGTGTGCTGCGCGCAGCACAGGTGGTGCTGGAGGAAGGCATCGCCCAGCCGATCCTGATCGGCCGCCCCAATGTCGTGGACGTTCGCCTGCGCCGTTACGGCCTGAGGATTCGACCCGGCACCGACTTCGAGCTGATCAATCCCGAGGACGACCCGCGTTATCGCGAATACGTCGAACTCCTGATCGAACTCGGCGGTCGGCGCGGCATCACGCAGGAGGCGGCGCGCACCATGGTTCGCACCGAAAGCACCGTGATTGCCGGCCTGGCGGTGCGCCGCGGCGAAGCCGACGCCATGATCTGCGGGCTCGAAGGACGTTTTGCCCGTCACCTGCGCCACGTGAGGCTCATTATCGGTGCACGGGAGGGCATCCGAGACCATGATTTCTCAGCGCTTTCCATGCTCATCTCGAGCCGCGGCGTCACCTTCTTCACCGACACCTACGTTACCATCGACCCGACCGCGGAACAGATCGCCGAAATGACGATCCTTGCCGCGGAGGAAGTCCGACGCTTCGGCATCGAGCCAAAGGCGGCGTTGCTGTCCTTGTCGAATTTCGGCTCGCGCGACGCGCCGAGCGCGCTGAAGATGCGCGAGGCGGCCGAGATCCTGAAGCGGCTGGCCCCCGACCTGCAATGCGACGGTGAGATGCACGCCGATTCGGCTCTTTCCGAGCAGTTGCGGCAAAGGGTCTATCCGCATTCGACGCTGAAGGGCGAAGCCAACCTGCTCGTGTTCCCCAACCTCGACGCAGCGAACATCACCCTGAACACCGTCAAGCAGATGATGGACGCGCTCCACGTCGGCCCGATCCTGCTCGGTACGGCGCAGCCAGCCCACATCCTGACACCCTCGGTGACGTCGCGCGGCGTGGTCAACATGACCGCCCTCGCCGTCGCGGAGGCTGGGCACAAGGCCCAGGCGACGCTGGCGGCCAACGGCTGACAGCGTCCTTATCCACAGGCAAAAGCAGATCCTAAATGCGCAGTTAACCTGCCGCCGCTAGGTCCGAAAGGGATTTCGGCCGGCTGTCCAGGCAGCCGGCCCTTGCAAGCTCTTGGGGTACAGATGACGAGCGGGTCTAACGGGTTCGTGCATGCAATCGCGGTTCTTTCCGTCATGTCTGCAGGGCTCCTCGCCACGGTACCGCAAGCGCTTTCGGACACCCGCCTGTGTCGTCAGCTTGAGGCTGAACTCGCCGGCGGAGCGGCTGTGGCCCGAACCGAAAAATACGACACAGCGATTGCCAGGCAGCGCGAACAGATCGTGCGCGTCCGCAACAGGTTGAGCGCGGCCGGCTGCGGCTTTTCCATCCTGGGTCGCACCGCCGAGGACTGCGGCAAGCTGAACGGCAATCTGGCCAGGATGGAAAGCAATCTCGACTCGCTGCTGCTGAAGCGGGCCAGCATGCGCCCCGCCAAGTCTACGGCACAGATCCTCGACGCGCTCGACGCCAATGGCTGCCGCGAAGACAGGCGAATGCCGCAGGCCGTGGAGGCGGCCGATCAGCGGATCCGCACGATCGAACAAATTCTAAGCCAGGCGAACGCGAACGAGCCAAGCAACGACAATGCCGAGGGCGAGCGCAATATTCGACGAGTGCTCAATCCGGGCGAAGGCGTTGCTCGCCTCGCCGGCACCTACCGCACCTTCTGCGTGAGGACCTGCGACGGCTATTATTTCCCGATGTCGCCCGCCTCATCGCGTCGCGAGTTCGCCCGCGACCAGAAGAACTGCCAGGCAGCATGCCCGGACGCCGAGATGCAGGTCTTCTACCAGGACGAAGATAGCGGCGCGGCGGCCAAAATGATCTCGGCCAGGACTGGCTCCCCCTATGCCGGGCTGCCGGCCGCGTACCGCTACAGGAGCGCCAGTGCGCCTGCCGCCGAAGGCTGCAGCTGCAACGCCCCTAAGAATTTCGAGGTCATCGCCGGAAACAGGCCACAGAAAGAAACGGCCGAAGCAGCGTCCGCGACGGTCTCCACTGAGGCTGACCCGACGTTCTCATCGTCCATCGTCAAGCCCGAGCCGCCGGCTGCATCCCAGCCTTCGGCGAGCGTGGAAGAGACCAAGCAGCCGGAGACCAGGACGGCCACGGCCGATGCGCCCTCGCCCGTCCAAGACGCGGACCCCGACCGCAGGGTCAGGGTCGTCGGGCCAACGTTCCTTCCCGCCCCAGAAGAGGCAATAAATCTGCGAGCTCCGGCCCGGCGGCACGTCCGGTAAGAGCCAACCGCAGCGGCATGAACAGCGACTTGCCCTTGCGGCCGGTCGCTTCCTTCACCGCGTCCGTCCAGCTCTTCCAGGTCGTGCGGTCCCAAGGCTCTTCCGGCAGGAGATCGAGCGCCTGCGACACGAAGGCGGCATCGCCATCTGCCAGCTCGGCCGGCTGTTCCGGCCCTTGCCGCAGGATGCGCCACCAGCCGGCGGCATCCGCGAGCCGGTCGAGATTGCCCCGTACCGCGACCCAGAACGCCTCAGCCTGCTCTCCCGATATGCCGAGCGCCGACAACCGGTCCTGCGCCTGGGCAAACGGCATGTTGTGAAGCAGCGCGCGGTTGAGCACGATGAGCTCTTCTGGGTCGAATTTCGAGGCGGATTTCGAGGTCGAGGCAGGGTCGAAACGGGACGCCAGCTCCGCCATGGTCGGCACTGCGGCGACGCTTTCCGATGTGCCGATCAGCACCGCCAGCGAAGCCACGGCCATCGGCTCGATGCCCGATTCACGCAGGCCCGAGATAGACAGGGCGCCGGTGCGCTTCGACAGGCCCTCGCCATCGCTGGTGGTCAGCATGTTGTGGTGGCCGAACACGGGCGGCTGGGCCCCTAGCGCCTTGAACAGGGCGATCTGCACGCCGGTGTTGGTCACATGGTCGTCGCCACGGATGATGTGCGTGACGCCCATCTCGATGTCGTCCACCACGGAGGGCAGCGTGTAGAGATAGGTGCCCTCCTCGCGCACCAGCACCGGGTCCGACAGAGAAGCGAGATCTACGGTCTCCTCGCCGCGCACGAGGTCGCCCCATTGGACTTCCGTGCGTTCGGTCTCGAACGGATCGGTCGTGAAGTTGGGCAGCAGGAAGCGCCAGTGCGGCTTGCGCCCCTCCGCCTCCAGCGCTTCGCGCTCCTCGTCGGTCAACTTGAGCGCCTCGCGGCCATAGACAGGCGGCAGCTTGCGCGACAGGCGGATCTTGCGGCGCAGCTCCAGCTCTTCCTGGGTTTCGTAGCAGGGATAGAGCAGGCCTGCGGCCTTCAACGTCTCGACCGCCGCATCGTAGCGGTCGAAACGGCGCGACTGGTATTCGGTGGCATCCGGGAAGATGCCCAACCAGTGCAGGTCATAGAGAATGGCGTCGGCATATTCCTGCTTGGAACGCGCGACGTCGGTATCGTCGAAACGCTGGATGAAGCGCCCGCCATTCTTCATGGCGAACAGCCAGTTGAACAGCGCGGTGCGCGCATTGCCGATATGGATGAGGCCCGTCGGCGACGGGGCGAAGCGAACGGTTACGGTCATTTGCACCGGTTAACGGATGCATATGGCCTTGGCAAGGCTGGCGAAGCACTGCCAAGGCCAGGACCGCGCGTCGGCACGGTCCTGATGTTGATCAGACCAGCCCCTTGGTCAGTTCCAGCGCCTGACGCTCGAACAGCCGGCGGTAGATGCCGCCCTCCAGGCGGATCAGCGCGTCGTGGTCGCCCTCTTCCGCGATCCGGCCGCGGTCGAACACCAGAAGCCGGTCCAGAGCGCGCACCGTCGAAAGCCGGTGGGCAATGACGAGCGTGGTGCGCCCCACCATAAGCCGCTCCATGGCCTGCTGGATCAGCACCTCGGATTCCGAATCCAGGCTCGACGTCGCCTCGTCCAGGATCAGGATCGGTGCATCCGCCAGGAAGGCACGGGCAATCGCCACGCGCTGGCGTTCGCCGCCCGATAGCTTCACGCCGCGCTCGCCCACCAGGGTGCCGTAGCCTTTCGGCAGGCGCATGATGAAGTCGTGGGCGCTGGCAAGCCTTGCCGCCTCCTCGATCTCGGCCTGCGTGGCGCCGGGGCGCGCATAGGCGATGTTCTCGGCCAGCGAGCGATGGAACAGGATGGGCTCCTGCTGCACGATGGCGATCTGCGCGCGCAGGGAATCCTGCTGGACCTGCGAGATGTCCTGCCCGTCGATCAGGATGCGCCCGCCGCTCACGTCGTAGAGCCGCTGGACGAGTTTTACGAAGGTCGTCTTGCCCGATCCGGAATGCCCGACCAGCCCGACCCGTTCACCCGCCGCGATAGACAGGGAGAAATCACTGTAGAGCGGCGTATGATGACTGCCGTAGTGGAAGGTGACCCGCTCGAAATCAATGCGGCCCTCGCCGATCGAAATCGGCTTCGCGTGAGGCTTGTCCTCGATGCCCAGCGGCTGGTCGTGGATGGCGACCAGTTCCTCCATGTCGTTGACCGAGCGCTGCAGGTTGCGCACGTGCACGCCCACATCGCGCAGATAGCCCTGCAGCACGAAGAACGAAGTCAGCACGAAGGCAATGTCGCCCGCGCTCGCCTTGCCGTGCGACCACAGCAACAGCGCGAAACCAATCACGGCCGCTCGCAGCACCAGAAGCGTGGTGCCCTGCGTCGTTCCGTTGATTGTGCCGCGCGCCCAGGTGCGCGCCGTCCTGTGGTGCCATTTGGCCGTGACCTTGGACAGGCGAGCATCCTCGCGCGCCTCGGCGCCGAACGCCTTCACCACCGGGTTGCAGCTCACCGCATCGGCCAGCGCGCCACCGAGCCGGGTATCCCAGCGATTGGCAAGGCTGGCAGCCGGCGCGACGTAACCCAGCGACAAGAGCACCGTGAGCGCGACGTAGAAGATCGAACCGACCGCCACTATCACGCCCATCATCGGCCAGTACCAGCCGAGCAGCAGCGTCGAACCCAGCAGCATGATCAGCGAGGGTAGCAGCGCGATCAACAGCGTGTCGTTCAGCAAGTCGAGCGCCCACATGCCGCGCGTCACTTTGCGCACGGTCGAGCCGGCGAAGGCGTTTGCGTGCCAATCGGTGGAGAAGCGCTGGATGCGATGAAACGCGTCGGCGGCGATGTCGGACATCATGTTGAGGGTCAGGTCGATGATCCCCATGAAGGCGATGTAGCGCGTGATGATCGCGCCGAGCGCCAGTGCCAGCAGCATGAAGAATGCGGCAAGCGCGGCATTCCACGAAACGACGTCACTGGCCGCGCCGGAAGCCACCGCGTCGACCAGCCTGCCCGAATAGAGCGGGGTCAGAACGTCCGCCACGGTCGAAATCAGGAACGCAACTGAAATGACCGTCAGCCGGATCGGCTGGCGCTGCCAATGTCGAAAAGTGAAACCGAGAACGCTGCGGAAAGCGCCGCCACGCCAATCGATATGAAAACGAGCCATGATTCATTCGGGCGCGACAGGCGGCCCGATCCCAAAAAGGTCAGATATTGAAAACCGCGACGAGACGGAAAACCGCCTGGCAAATGCGGGGTACGAGACGAATTTGGCAGCCGGCCGGCATAATCCGGGCGGCACCGAGGCTGGAAAGACGAGAGCCACGCATGCCCGAATGGAAGCGCATCCATTCGGCGGTCGTCAGCTCAGGCTTCGCAACCTCGCATAACGATGTCAAATCCTGTCATTCGGACCTCCCAGAGGGAATCGCGGAAGTCCGTTTATAGAAGCGACAATCGCGCTCGCCAACCCGCCAGCAATGGAAAAGCCCGACTGGCTCAACCGATGCGGCAAAACTGCAACATATGCACAACGACTACTTCAAAACGAGGTCGATGGTGCGCGAGTCAGCCGCATATACTGCCCGTCGGAGGATTTTACGAAACCTAGCTTCTCGTAGACCCCGTGCGCGTCCGATGTGGACAGGCTCCAGTGCAGGACGCCGCCGAGTTCGGGATGGTCGATGAAGGCTTGGACAAGCCTTTGCCCCAGCCCCTGCCCGCGATGTTCGGGCGAGACGATGATGTCGCACAGATAGCCGAAATAGGTCCGGTCGGTGATCGCTCTCGCAAAGGCCACCTGCCGGCCGTCGAGATAGGCGCCGGCGCAAAGCGAATTGGCAAAGGCTCGCTCATAGCCCGCATCACTGCGGCCTTTGCCCCAATAGCTCGACTTCAGGATATCGCCGGTGGCGCGAAGATCGATCCGCGCCGGGTCGAAGCTGATCTCATACGCCGCCATGGCTCACTCCAACACCGAAGGCGCAGAAAAACAAAGCCTTATCCGCGATCCCTGAATCGATTCGTGATCGGATAGCGGCGATCGCGGCCAAAGTTCTTCTTGGTGATCTTAACGCCCGGGGCAGCCTGCCTGCGCTTGTATTCGGCGACATAGAGCAGATGCTCGATACGATGCACCAGGTCGCGATCGTGTCCGCGCGCGACGATCTCGTCCACGCCCATCTCGTTCTCGACCAGGCACTCCAGAATGTCGTCGAGCACCGGATAAGGCGGCAGCGAATCCTGATCGGTCTGGTTCTCGCGCAATTCGGCCGACGGCGCCTTGTCGATGATGTTCGCCGGGATCACCTCCCCCGACGGTCCCAGCCCGCCCGGCGGAACCGTGCCGTTGCGCCAGCGCGCCAAGGCGTAGACCTGCATCTTGTAGAGGTCCTTGATCGGGTTGAAGCCGCCGTTCATGTCGCCATAAAGCGTGGCATACCCCACCGACATCTCCGACTTGTTGCCGGTCGTCACAACCATGGAGCCGAACTTGTTGGAGATCGCCATCAGGATCGTTCCGCGTGCGCGGCTCTGCAGGTTCTCCTCGGTGATACCTTCGCGCGTGCCTTCAAATATCTGCGTCAACGCATGCGAAAAGCCCTCGACAGGCTCGGCGATCGGCACGATGTCGTAGCGGCAACCAAGGGCGCGGGCGCAATCCTCGGCATCCTTCAGCGACTCTCTGGAAGTGTAGCGATAGGGCAACATCACCGCGCGCAGCCGCTCCTCGCCCAGCGCATCCACTGCAAGGGCCGCGCAGATGGCCGAATCGATGCCGCCCGACATGCCGAGCACGACATCCTTGAAACCGTTCTTGTTGACGTAGTCGCGCAGGCCCAGCATGCAGGCGCGGTAGTCCGCCTCTTCCCGCTCCGGGATCTTCGACATCGGGCCGTCGACGCACTCCCAGCCGTCGCCGTTGCGCCTCCAGTGGGTGACAGCGACGGCTTCCTCGAACTGGCTCATCTGGAAGGCCAGCGTCTTTTGAGCCGAGATCGCAAAGGAAGCGCCGTCGAAGACCAACTCGTCCTGCCCCCCAAGCTGGTTGGCGTAGAGCATCGGCAAGCCGGTCTCGATCACCTGCTTGATGACGACCTGCTGGCGCACATCGACCTTGCCGCGATAGTAGGGCGAGCCGTTGGGCACCAGAAGGATCTCGGCTCCGGACTCGGCCAGAGTCTCGCACACGCCGAGATCGCCCCAGATGTCCTCGCAGATCGGGATACCCAGCCTGACGCCGCGGAAATTGATTGGGCCAGGCAGATCCGGGCCCGCCTGAAACACGCGCTTCTCATCGAACTCGCCATAGTTCGGCAGATCGATCTTGTAGCGCTCGGCAAGGATCTTGCCGCCGTCGGCGACGATGATGGAATTGTGGATGCCGCTCTTGCGCTTCAGCGGCGTGCCGATGATGACGCCCGGACCACCGTCGGCTGTCTCGGCCGCGAACTCCTCCACCGCGCGTTCGCAAGCAGCCAGGAAGGCTGGCTTCAGAACCAGGTCCTCGGGCGGGTAGCCGGCGATGAAGAGCTCGGTGAAAAGGACAAGGTCGGCGCCCTGCCGCGCGGCATCCGCCCTCGCCTCGCGGGCCTTGGCGAGATTGCCGGCTATGTCGCCGACGATCGGATTGAGTTGGGCAACGGCAATGCGGAGCGTTTCAGGAAGCATGGCGGGTCGGCTGTTGGTCGGCATTGAGGTCTAGCCGTAGGCTATCCACGCCGCAACGCAAATCTGGCGGCGAGGCGGAAATGCAGGGCGCAACATCTACCCCAGCTTTTCTCAGCCTTCGTCGCCGCCGACACGGGCCTTGAGCATCTCCGTGTCGTAGTTTTCGCCGATCGACACGGCAAGAATGCGCGAGATGTGACTGCGGGGCAGCTTGGTCTGCTCGGCCCAAGCGTTGACCTGCTCCTGGATGCGCGCCAGATCGCGTTTGGAGGTCGGATTGTCGCCGATCTCCAGGCCGGCATCGCGCAGGGCCAGGACCATGTCCTGCGACAGGATAAAAGTGTCCCATCCCAGCCAGCGAAGGAAATACTGCCCGGTGTTGCCGCCAAGCCGGCTGCCGTGCTTGCCCAGATAGGCCATCAGGCCGACCTGGTCGTCAGCGGGCCATTCGGCCAGGAACTTGCCGAATCCGCCATGGTCTTGGGACACGCGCTCGACGAAGGCAGCGTTGTCTCGCACTGACTTGATCTTCTGCGGATTGCGCACGATGCGCTTGTCGGAGGTCAGGTCATGCCAGAAATCGTCGGGCTGGAACAACAGCCGCTTCGGCTCGAAGCCAAGGAACGCCTCCTCGAAATCAGGCCACTTCTGCTCGATCACGCGCCAGACGAAGCCGGCCGCGAATATCCGCTCGGCCATGGTCGACAGGATCCGGTCGTCGGGAACGCTCGCCAGCGCGGCGTTGTCCGGCATCGGCCCCAACAGCGAGGCAAGAACGGCTTCGCCGCCCTTGCGGCTTGCCGCACGGGCGCGGATCTTTGCAAAATCGAGCATGGCGACCTCCCTGGCAATGTCGTGCACGGTATCAGCTTAAGGAGAGCCGCGCGCGCCCCCCGCTGACCTAGAGCGGAAGGCCGGTCAGCCGCTCGATCAGAGCGAGCCCCCATATGCCGGCAACGATGATGATCGAGATCAGCACCGCAAGCGACCCGCAATCCTTGGCAAGCTGGATGTCGACGTGGAAGTCGCGCGATACTGCATCGCAGGCCGCCTCGATACCGGTGTTCAGCACTTCGACCAAGATCAGGAACAGCATAGCCCCGATGAGCAGCGCATAGCCGCTCCAACTCGTGGCCACGAACAACGCCAGGGGGATGGCGACGATGAGAAGGATCACCTCCTGCTGGAAGGCCGTCTCGTTCCGGATCAGGCGGTCGAACGCCCTCACCGAATTGCGGAAGGCATTGATCAGTCGTTCCATTCCACGGATCCCTCGGCGATTCGTCGCAAAAGGATCATGTAGCCCAAGACATCCCTAGTGGAACAGATACGAATCATTGGCGAAAAAGCCGTGATCGACCGAATCGTGCACCCGTTCCGCTCTGGGGCTGGCGCCCGCGGCTCCATAAGCGAAAAAGATCGGCATCAGATGCTCGTCGGTCGGGTGGTTGTCGGCCGGAAATGGGGCTTGCCTCTTCCAATCGAGCAGCGCCTGCGTGTCGTTGGCAGCGAGCTTTTGTGCGAACCATTGCGTAAACGCCCTCACCTTGCCCGGGAGTTCGGGATCGACCGCCATCCCCTGACGCATCGTCGAGAAGAAGGCGCGCAGATTGTGGGTGATGTGGCCGGAACCGACCAGCAGCACCCCCTCCTCGCGGAGCGGCGAGAGAGCATTTCCCACGGCATAGTGCCAGGCAGCGTCGCGATTGGGGTCAATCGAGACTTGCACGATAGGTATGTCGGCGTCCGGAAAAGCCAGCTTCATAGGCGTCCAGGTGCCGTGGTCGTAGCCGCGCTTTCCGATCCGTGCCGGCGAAAGCCCCGCATCCTCCAGAAGCGAGAGCACCCTTTCAGCCAGCGCGGGTGCTCCGGGTGCGGGATAGACCATTTCATAGAGTTCCGCCGGAAAGCCCCTGAAATCGTAAATCATTTCCGGCTTTGGGTCGGTGACGACAGTAACCCCATGCGTCTCGAAATGAGCCGACATGACCATGATCGCCTTGGGTCGCGGGACGAGGTTCGAAACCGTCTCGAGATAGTGCCGCGCAGGCGTGTCCTTGATGACGATGTCCGGACCGCCGTGTGAAACGAACAAGGTGGGCATGGTGGCCATAAGCGTTCTCCTTGCCCATCAATATACGTTGGAACGCCCTTTCCCGGCAGCCAGCCGACCCGCGACGAACCGTTCAGAAAACAGCGACGGTGCCGCCTTGTTCAGCTGTCGGCCACCGCCACCGTCGGTGTCGACCTGGGAAACTGCGGCAAGCCATCGTCGATGCTGTAGTAGTCGCCCTTGTCGGACACGAAGATATGGCTGCCGCCGGCCAGGCCGGAGGGCATGTCGAAGGCGCCGGCCATCACGGAAATCGTATCGAGCCCGTCGTGCTTCCAGAACAAGGCCGATCCACAGACGCGGCAAAAGCCACGCCGCGCCACGTCCGAACTCCGGTACCAGGTGATCGAGTCCGTCCCCTCAAGCTCCAATTCCGCTTCGCTCACATTCGTGGCCGCATAGAAATGTCCGCTCTGCTTGCGGCATTGCGAACAATGGCAATAGATCACCTCCCGCAGCGCAGCTGACGTCTTGAAACGCACCGCGCCGCAACCACACGATCCCACCTTGAGTTCGCTCATCCAATTCTCCCGAGTGTACTCCTAACTGAGCAGGTGGACACAAAGATGGGCCGAAAGCTTTCGCTTTTGCGTCGTTCTACATTCTGTTTGCGAGTTCCTTGGGCAGAAAAAGTATTGACGATTTTCGATAAAGAAAAACCCAATCGTCGATGAAATTAAGAGAATTTTATTCGAATGCTTGTAGCTTCACCGTGCACAGAGATCGCAGAATTGCGGAGGGGGCTCTCTTGTGTACTCGCGGAAATCCACGCCCCTGATCGATTCTGATCGTCAGGACCCCTGACATTGGAGAGGAGCCGTCTTCGGCTCCAATGCGGAAGTGGAGCAAGCATGCAGCCAGTCGTCGCCTCGGGCGAACCTAGCAACGATCTAGCGACTGATGTCCTCACGACAATGCGCCAGATGCACGTGACGGCGCTGCCACGCAATTACGAGATTTTCTATGAAGCACTTTCCGGGTCCAACCCCAGACTGAGCCTCGAGTTGATCGAACTCGGCAGCTACCCCACCCAGGATCGGCTCGACCAGCTCGGTCGCAAGTACTTCGCGCAGAACCACGATCAGAGCATCGTTGAACAGGCACGCGAGATCGTCGCCCAGGAGCTCGAAGATATCGCCCGCATCCTTCGCCGGGAGCAAAGCCATATCGAAAAGTACGGACAGATTCTCGACCAGACATCGAGCGGGCTCCGCAACCGCGAACTCGTCAGCAAGGAACTGCTGGAAAAGATCGCCGGCGCGATGTCCGTAGCCACGAATTCCACGATCGACCATGGCAAGGAGATCGCAAACACGCTCAGCGAAAAATCTGCCGAGCTGGAGAGCGTGAAGTCCAAGCTCGAAGAATACAAGCGGCTCGCTGACACCGACCCCCTCACCCACATCTGGAATCGCCGCGCCTTCGACAAGGAGATCGCAGCGATCTACAACGGCAATAAGGGCATTCTGTTCAAGGCGCTCATTCTTGCTGACATCGACCGCTTCAAGGAGGTCAATGATCGGCACGGCCATCCGGTCGGCGACAAGATTCTGAAAATCATCGCCGATATTTTGCAGAGCAGTGCCAGCAAGGGGATGTTCGTAGCCAGGACCGGCGGCGAGGAGTTCGCCCTGGTCGTCGGCGGCGCAAGCGAACAGACCACGTTCGAGATCGCCGATCGCCTCCGACTCCTGATTGAGCAGACGCCGTTTTGCGGCGGACAGCCGAGCGTCGACTACGGACCGATCACGCTATCCATGGGCATCTGCATGGCCTCGGAAGCCGAGTGCGCGGACGACCTCTATTCGAAAGCCGACCGTGCGCTCTATCGCTCGAAGGTCGATGGCCGAAATCGCGTCACCAGATATTCGGAACTTGCCGGACGAGCAGGCAAGAACTGGATGCTGTACCGCAAGGAGTGACCCGACTGCGCCTGCCGCATGCAGGCCAAGGCGCAGCATCGTCTGGAAAGCACCATGAACAAAAAGGGCGCCTCAAAGGCGCCCTTCTTCAAGTTCATCACGACCGTCGGCCGTTCAGCCGTTGACGGCCTTTTTCTCACCGCGGCCGGTGCCCTTCTTGAGCAGTTCCGAAACCAGGAAAGCCAGCTCGATCGCCTGGTCGGCGTTGAGACGCGGGTCGCAATGGGTGTGATAGCGGTCCTGCAGTTCCTCGTCGCGGATGGCGCGTGCGCCGCCCGTGCACTCGGTCACGTTCTTGCCGGTCATTTCGACATGGATGCCGCCTGCATGCGTGCCTTCCGCCGCGTGGACATCGAAGAAGGCCTGCACTTCGCGCAGGATGCGGTCGAACGGACGCGTCTTGTAGCCGGCCGCGGTAACCGTGTTGCCGTGCATCGGATCGCAGGACCAGACGACCTTGCGGCCTTCCTTCTGCACCGCACGTACCAGCTTGGGCAGGTGCTCGCCCACCTTGTCGGCACCGAAGCGCGCGATGAGCGTGAGACGGCCCGGCTCGTTCTCCGGGTTCAGCAGATCGATCAGTTCCAGCAGGCCATCCGGGGTCAGCGACGGACCGCACTTCAGGCCGAGCGGGTTCTTGATGCCGCGGCAGTATTCGATATGCGCATGGTCGGGCTGACGCGTACGGTCGCCAATCCAGATCATATGGCCGGAGGTGGCGTACCAGTCGCCCGAAGTGGAGTCGACGCGGGTCAGCGCCTCTTCGTAGCCGAGCAGCAGCGCCTCGTGGCTGGTGTAGAAATCGGTCTCGCGCAGCGCGAAATTATTTTCCGAAGTGATGCCGACCGCGCTCATGAAATTCATGGTTTCGGTGATGCGGTTGGCAAGCGCCTCGTAGCGCTCGCCCTGCGGGCTATCGGAGACGAAGCCGAGCATCCAGCGGTGGACGTTCTCCAAGCTGGCATAGCCGCCCTGGGCGAAAGCGCGCAGCAGGTTGAGCGTGGCAGCCGACTGGCGGTAGGCCATCTCCTGGCGCGCCGGATCCGGCACGCGCGACTTCTCGTCGAAGTCGATGCCGTTGATGATGTCGCCGCGATAGCTCGGAAGCGTCACGCCGTCGCGGGTCTCGTTGTCGGAGGAGCGCGGCTTGGCGAACTGGCCGGCGATGCGACCGACCTTCACCACGGGCTGCGCGCCGGCAAAGGTCAGCACGACCGACATCTGCAGGAAGACGCGGAAGAAGTCGCGGATATTGTCGGCGCCGTGCTCGGCGAAGCTTTCTGCGCAGTCGCCGCCCTGGAGCAGGAACGCCTCGCCATTTGCGACAGCGGCGAGTTGCTTCTTCAGCTTGCGCGCTTCACCTGCAAAAACGAGCGGCGGAAAGGTGGCAAGACGGGCCTCGGTATCAAACAGCGCAGCCTGATCCGGATAGGCGGGAACCTGCTGGATCGGCTTGTTACGCCAGGACTTTGGAGACCAATTCGTCATCGTTGCACCCAATACTATATTCGCGGCAGAAAACCGCCCGGAAAAACTCCCGCATTTCGGGAACAGGCCCCTATAGCGGAAGCTCAATTTCTATTCTACCCCGGAATTGGACCGAAGCGAACGGGGTTGCGCGCCTACTCGACCCGAAGGCCGTTCTTGATCAGATAGGTAGGCTTGTACATCGTGACCAGCTCTTCCGCCGCAGTCGGATGCACTGCCATTGTGCGATCGAAGTCGTCCTTGGTCAGCCCCGCCTTCAGCGGAATGCCGAGCAGCTGTGCCATTTCGCCGGCGTCAGGGCCCAGCACATGCGCGCCGAGCACCCGTCGGGTATCGGCGTCGACGACCAGCTTCATCAGCATCTTCTCCTGCCGCCCAGAGAGCGTATGGCGCATCGGGCGGAAGGTTGCTCGGTAGACTTCGAGATATGCAAAACGCTTGGACGCCTCGTCTTCCGACAGGCCCACGGTACCGATTTCCGGCTGCGAGAACACCGCCGTCGCTATGCAATCATGATCCGGCTTGGTCGGATTGTTCTTGAACGCCGTCTCGATGAAGCACATCGCCTCGTGGATGGCCACGGGCGTCAACTGGACGCGGTTGGTGACATCGCCGATCGCCCAGATGTTGTCGATGTTCGTGCGCGAATAGTCATCGACGATGATCTCGCCCATCTTGCCCATCTCGACGCCGACCTTCTCCAGGCCGAGATTTTCGGTATTCGGGATGCGACCGATGGCGAGCATCATCTGATCGGCCGTCAGCACCTCGCCACCGGTGACATGCGTATCCAAGCGCCCGTCGGCGCGCTTCTCGACCTTTTCGAAGACCGTGTGCAGCATGATCCGGATGCCCTTCTTCTCCATGGTCTCATGCAGCATGTGCCGCAAATCCATGTCGAAGCGGCTCAGAATCTCCTTGCCGCGGTAGATCAAGGTCGTCTCGACGCCGAGGCCGTGGAAAATGTTGGCGAACTCGACCGCGATATAGCCGCCGCCCGCAATCACGATGGATTTCGGCAGTTCCGGCAGGTCGAAGGCCTGGTCGGAGAAAATGCAATATTCATGCCCCGGCAGTGCCGTGTGCGGGTTCGGCCGCCCGCCGGTGGCGATCATGATCTGGTCAGCGGTTACCGTGCGGTTCTCGCCCTCGAGCCGGATCGTGTGCCTGTCGACCAGCGTTGCCCGGGTGTGGAAAATCTCGCCGCCATTGCCGGCGACACCCTTCTGGTAGAGACCTTCCAGTCGCGAAATCTCGCGCTCCTTGTTTTCGACCAGCTTGCGCCAGTCGAAGCTTGCTTCCGGCACAGTCCAGCCATAGCCGGCCGCATCCTCGAACTGCTCGGGAAACTGCGAGGCGTAGACATAGAGCTTCTTGGGCACGCAGCCGCGGATCACGCAGGTGCCGCCGAACCGGAATTCCTCGGCGATCGCCACCCGCTTGCCCAGCGAAGCGGCCACACGCGCTGCACGCACACCACCGGAGCCGCCACCGATGACGAAAAGATCGTAGTCGTATGCAGTCATGATTCCATCTCCGTTGGCGGGCAGGCCACAGTTAGGAGGCAAATCGCCAAAAGAAAAGCCCGGCAGTGCCGGGCTGTTCGACGCAGATCACGCAGGCTCGGCGTGCTCAGTTCGCGCTCGGGGCGTCGCCGTCCGTGGCAGTTTCCGGCGCCGGCGGCGGAACCAGTCCCTTGGCCTTGATCAGTTCCTCGAGCGTGGTCGCCGCCTGCTCCGCAAGGTCGCGCGCAACGCCGCGCTGCCAGATGTCGGCCGCCTTGCCAACCTCGCGCGTCACGATCACGCCGTCCTGCAGCAGCTTCTTGCCGGCGGCGGAGTTGTAGAACGCGGCGATCGCGTTGAGATCCTCGACGGAGAACACCCGCGCATAGGCGAGCGCTGATTCCTTTTCCAGGTCCGCGCGGCGTCCGGCCAGTTTCAGCGTCGTGTCGTCGACGGTCTGGGTGATGACATCCTGAAGGTCCGGGTTCTTCTGGATCATCTCGGCCTTCAGCACCGCCGCCGCCTGCGGCAGGATACCGTCGTACATGTCGGTGGCCCTGATTGCGGCAACCGCCTCGCGCGCGGCCTTCAGATGCGCGTCGGAGATATCCTGCGCGAATGCCGGGGCTGCGACTGCAAGAACGGCCGATGCCGCCACCACGGCGGAGAAACGGCGAACGCGGTTGACCAGAATCATGATGGGATAAAACTCCTTTTTATCGGGTCGCGTGGACCGTTCTGACACCGTCGGCGCCGGCAATGACGGCAGCTTGCGCCAAACCAAGGAACAGACCGTGTTCGACAACCCCCGGAACGGCGAAAAGACCATTGGATAGCGCTCTTGGATCTGGAATACGGCCAAAAGATGCATCGAGAATGAAATGTCCACCGTCTGTAACAAACGGCGCGCCGTTCGTCATCCGCAATGTCAGCGGGCCGGCAAGGCCAAGTTCTTCGGCGACGGCGGCGATTGCCAGCTCGGTCGCCTTGAGGCCGAACTTGTTGACCTCGATCGGCAGCGGAAACCTGCCAAGCGTCTCCACCATCTTGGAATCGTCGGCGATCACGATCATCCGCTTGGAGGCCGCCGCGACGATCTTCTCGCGCAGAAGCGCCCCGCCACCGCCTTTGATCAATGTAAGCTGCGGGTCGATCTCGTCGGCGCCATCGATGGTCAGGTCGAGTTCCGGCGTCTCGTCAAGCGTCGACAGCGGCACGCCAAGCTCGCGGCACAGTGCGGCCGTCCGCTCCGACGTAGGCACGCCGATGATCTTCATTCCGGCGGCGACCTTCTCGGCCAGCAGACGCACGAACTCCTCGGCCGTCGATCCAGTGCCGATTCCCAGCCGCGCGCCGTCCTCGACATGGCCGAGCGCCACGCGGGCGGCCTCGATCTTCAAAGCTCTTGCATCCATCGCAATCGTCGCCCCAGCCTGTCTCGCTTCGTCGGGCGCTCCTATCATTTTTGCGCCTTGCGGCAAAGGTTTTCTGCCTCGCAGGCCCAATGACCTTTGCTTGCGCTGCGGAAGCGCGCGGGCTATCGCCTTCAGTCGCCATATTTAAACGGAAGCGAGGACACGCCATGAGCCGCCCGATCATCGTATTCGACCTGGATGGAACCTTGATCGACACGGCACCGGACCTGCTCGACAGCCTGAACCACAGCCTCGCGGCCGGCGGCGTTTCGCACACTGACGCGACAGGTTTTCGCAGCTTCGTCGGTCATGGCGGCCGGGTCATGATCGAGCGGGCCTATGCGGCGCGGCAAAAGTCCCTGCCCGTCGAGGAGCACGACCGTCTCTACACGCTCTTCCTAGACCACTACGGTGAGAACATGCCCGGCCGCTCCCGCCCCTATCCGGGCGTGATCGCCGCGCTCGACCGCTTCGCCGCCGCCGGTTTCCTTCTGGCGGTCTGCACCAACAAGACCGAATATTTTGCGCACCGACTGCTCGATGCGCTCGACATCAGCCGCCGTTTCGCCGCCATAACCGGCCCGGACACCTTCGCTTTCCGCAAGCCGGACCCGCGCCATCTCACGGAAACCATCGCACAGGCCGGCGGCGATCCCGACAGGGCCGTGATGGTGGGCGATTCGCAAACCGACATCGACACCGCCAAGGCCGCCGGAATCCCGGTCGTGGCCGTCGATTTCGGCTATACCGACCGGCATGTGCGCGAATTCGAGCCCTCGCGCGTCATTTCCCATTATGACGAATTGACGGTTTCCCTAGCCGAAGGCCTCATAGCTGCAACAAGAGCGTAATCAGTGGCTTGACTTCGGGCGTGCTCGTCTCCTATATCGCGGCACGCTTCGCCTTCGGGCAAAGAGCGGGCGATTAGCTCAGCGGGAGAGCACACCCTTCACACGGGTGGGGTCATTGGTTCAATCCCAATATCGCCCACCATCCCCCTTTGGTTTTCCTCGCGCCAAGTTCTCATTTCGGACAGAAGACCGACAAAAGTCTTCGACTGCTGAAGCACCGATGAAGAGTTACGTCGCAATTTCCGACGGCGCTCAAGACGTTTTTAGACTATCTCGCCTGCAGGGCACCAGGGCGTGCCATTAGGCCGCCTATAAAATGCTAACCCAAACATCCACAGGCCGATTGCTGGTTGCCAGCAGGCAAGCTATTGTCGTTCACCCTCAGTATTTCGATGATATACTGGAGCGCTTTGGAGCAGGCGGAGTTGGGTGAAGATCGTAACGACGTCCCCGATCATTGGGTCCTAATCAGCGTCATAGTCATCTGCATGCTTGCCGCAGCAGCGGTCACTCTCGTGGCACCGAAACTGCGTGCCTGGTCGCCCAACGATGGGCGGACCATTCATCATCACGACGCCCCGCAGCCGCATCAGAAATCGACGCGCCTCCCGCATCATGTCAATGTGAGCTAGGCCGCCTATTTCGGCGCGTCAGGCATCCCAGGCCCTAGTCAGCGTCTCCAAAGGCATTGGCTCCGGCCGGACTTTGGAGGCCGGCCGGGGGCGCCAATTCACATGCTCGGCGTACGCTGGGCCTCGACCTTGTCGAGCGCCAGCTTCAGATGCGAATCGCGATCGTAGACGTCATTGAAATACTCGACCTTCCCGTCCAACTCAGGCCAGGCTGTGAAATAGGCGACGTAGACAGGGATCTTGCGCGTCACCTTCTCGCTCGAATGCCCCTGCTTCAGCTTCTTGGCAACATGCTCGACGTTGGTTCCAAGCACCGCCGCCGCCATGCCGCGCGGATCGTTGAGGCGTATGCAGCCATGGCTGAACGCGCGCGAATCGCGGCTGAACAGGCTCTTCTGCGGCGTGTCGTGCATGTAGATCGCATGCTTGTTGGGGAAGAGGATCTTCAATTCGCCCAGTGCATTGGCTTCGCTCGGTGACTGGCGGACGTTGAACGGAACCTTCCCGCCGTACTGCCCCCAGTCGATCGCCGCGGACGGAATCCGGTTCCCCTTGGCATCGGTGACCTCGTAGCCGGAGCGGTCGAGATAGCCTGGGTCGCTTCGCAGGCGCGGAAGCATCTCATTGACGATGATCGATTGCGGGACACCCCAATAGGGGTTGTAATCGACCTGTTCGATCTCGTCGTAGAAGAAGCTCGTCTGGTTCGTGGGCCGGCCGATGATGACGCGCATCTTCAGCTTTTCCTCGTTCCCGTCGATATAGCTCGCAGTGAAGGCCGGCTGGTTGACGAAGACACGCGGACTGCCGAGATCGGAGGGCAGCCACCGCATCTGTTCGAGCGCCAGCACCACCTTCTCCAGGCGGTCGGTCTTCGGCGTCCCGGCAAGCTTGGCTACGGTGTGGGGCCCAACGACGCCGTCCGGCGTCAAGCCGATCTTCTTCTGCACAGCCTTGAAGACCGGTACGAGTTCTTCGTCATAGACCTCGCTGTCGCTGTAGCGCTTCAGCACTTCGCCGTTTTCCCCGTCGAGCAACTCGGCATGGTCGCGCTCGATCAGCCGCAGAAGATTCGGCAGCTCGACGCTGGTCTGGCCCGGCTTCAGCACAAGCTTGGGATCGACGACGATCGCGTTCTCGGCGCTGTCCTTCAGGGTCTCAAGCTCGGCACGCAGGGCCTGGAATTCGGGGTTCTGGGGGTGGCGCGATTGGAGGTAGGCTCGCGCGTCGCCTGTCTGGCCCAGAATTCTAAGTGCCCCGACCATGTTGAGGGGCTTCGCCGGGAAATCGTGATAGCCGGAGATCCGGTTCGGATCGACCCGGCCGTTTTGCGCGTCACGGATATAGCGTAGCACGCGGGCCGAGAGCGTCATCTCGAAACGCATCAGCTCGCGTTCACGTGCAGGCCTGTCGTCCAGCGATAGGGCCATAGGCGGCAGGCTGACGGCATAGTCCCCGGCGTCCAGCCCGTAGCCGTCGGCCTCGCCCAACACGCGCATCGCTTCCTTCGCCCGGGCGTTCACATCGGCACCGGAAACCCAGATAAAATCCGGATTGGAGGCGTAGTAGTCGGCCAGCGCCTTGGCGACGTCCTTTTCCGCGTAGAGATCGAAGCCGTCCAAACCCGCGATCCCTTCACGGAAACCGGCTCCGCCGAGCGAAGGGTCCAACGAGGCCGACTGCACGCCGGCAAGAAGGGAGCTGAAATCCACCCGCACGAGCGGATCGGCCTTGTAATTGTAATAGGTCGGCCCGGTAATCTTCTCGATCGGCTTTTCGACGGGATTCTCGATCATGCCTTCGACCGGTCTCTGCCCGGACCGGCGCATCGGGCGCCCGCCCCTTTCATAGCCCGGAGGCGGAGGAAATTCCTCCAGCATCATACGCTGGGGGCGAGCGCCGCCAAACAGCACGTCGAACAAGCTCTGTGCCGCAGCCTGCTCTGCCGGGGCCGCCAGCGCCAGTGCAAGGGTCGCGGGAAGAAGAGCAGTCCGTTTTGAGAATAAGGTCATCGATCACCCGTTCCAGTCGGAAATCCGGTCCGGTCCCCTGATTTAACGCAGCAGAAGGAAACCGGTTCGCTTGTGGCCGATCTAAGACGCCACCGTGTCGATTCACACCGATTTGGTTAATAGGCGGTGAATTTCGAGGCCACTGTTGCCGGCTGGCTTCACATCACCGTGAGTGGCGATACCGAGCTGCGGCACTCTGCCGATCTCGATGGCGGCGAGACGATCGGCGTGCAATGAATACGCCGGATCAGGGCAACGACGGCGGCGGAGGCAATTATGAAAAAGGGTTACAAGGACTTGCTCGACGAAGCCAATGCCGAGATCGAAGTCGTCTCGCCTGAACAGGCTGCCCCTCTTCTCGACGATCCGGGCACCGTCTTCGTCGATCTGCGCGATCCGCGCGAGCTGGAGCGAGAAGGCCAGATTCCGGGCGCGGAGCATTGCCCGCGCGGCATGCTCGAATTCTGGATCGATCCGGACAGCCCCTACCACAAGCCGGTCTTTTCGTCCGGCAGGAGCTTCATCTTCTTTTGCGCCGGCGGCTGGCGGTCCGCGCTCGCCACCAAGACGGCCCAGGACATGGGGCTGAAGCCGGTCAGACATATCCTCGGCGGTTTCACGGCATGGAAGCAGGCCGGGCTGCCTGTCGTCATGTCCAAAAAGAAGGGCTGAACGCGCGCCTCAATGCAACGGCGCCGGCTCCTGCACCCTTGCGACAAAGCCGACCACCTGCTGAACGACACCTGGATCGGACAGGATGCGCCGATGGCCGAGACCATCGGCCCAGACCAGGCGCACATGATCGCCGGCAGCGTCCAATTTGCGAGCATCCTCGGCCGAAACCTCGGCATCGTCCGGCGCGTGCACGACCAGCGTCGGCGTCCGCAGCCGGGTGAGCTGCTGGGCGCCGGTGAAATGCGCTAGCCCATGGCCCGACAAGCGCCTGATGCGATCGTCAATCGCCGTGGCTGAGCGCCTGCCGAGGTTCACCTGCCGCCGAAAGCTCTCGAACCACTCCGAAAGCGCGTTCGGCGCCGCGATCATGACCAGCCGCTGCGTTTCAAGGGGCGCGATGCCATCCACCGCGCCAGCCACGGCGTTGGCCGCAATTGCACCGCCGAAGGAATGGCCGATGACCGCCTCGAAGGGACCGAACCACTCGCCGGCGGCCCGGACAGCCGCCACAGCGCTCACCAGGTTCAGTCGCCGCCCGGACGAGGCGCCATGTCCAGGCAGGTCGAGCGAAATGACCCGGAAGCCGGCTGCACGGCAACCTTCGATCAGGGCGCGCATATATTCGGTACGCGAACGCCAACCGTGGACCACCAGTACTGTACCGGCCGCCGGACGCCCTCCCTCTGGGCGAAATTCATGAACCGCCACGCAGTTCGCGCCCGCTTTCAGCCGGTGGTGCCGAGCTTCGGCCATCAGGTCGGCGGCACGCTCTACCGCCTTGCGCTCGCCTTCGCTCAGCGCCTTCGGGTTCGGCGTTCGGCAGAACAGTTCGAAACCGACCCGCCCCCCGAGCCGCGGCGCAACGAGCTCCGCCGCGCCAAAAATGCCCCGGATGACCTTCAACGTAATTGGTGCCATATTAGCGGTCCGAACAACGGTTCAATCATGAACACAATAGTTCAAACATGAACAATAAACAAGAGCTCCCCTGGGACAACCCGCGCTTCCGCAACTGGGTGGCGGTGGCGCGCGCCTGCCATTCGGTGGAGCGCTCCCTGGCCGCCGCGCTGGCGCCGCTGGACCTGAAGCCCGCACAGCTCGACGTCCTGATGAACCTCTATCGCCACCCCGGCATGTCGCAGCACGATCTTGCCCGCAAGCTGCTGGTGGGCCGTTCCAACATCACCATGCTCCTGCCGCAGTTGGAGAACCGGGACCTGCTGCGCCGCGAAGGTGATGGCAAGGACAAGCGCATCCTGCGGCTGTCGCTGACGCCCACGGGCGAAGCGCTGCTGATGGAAGCGCTGAAGGTCCATATGGCACTGATCGAGAAGGCGATGGCACAGTCCACCCCCGCCGAGTGCGACCTGATCGGCGACCACATGCGCCGCGTAGCCGAAGCGCTCAAGCCGGAATAGCCGGCCTCACCACATGCTTGCCTTGGCACGCTCGGGCCATTCGCGGTCATAGGCGTCACCATCGACACGCGCCTTGCTGGTGACAGCCAGGATCTGCCCCGGCGTCGGCAGCGTCTTGGGGTCGACATGCCTTTCCGGGTTCCACAACTCGGAGCGGTGTATCGCTCGCGCGCACTGGAAATAGACCGCCTCGACCGCAACCACCGTCACAGAGCGCGCCGGCTTGCCCTCGACGGTGAAGGACGCGCAGAGCTCGGCATCGGTCGTGATGTGCGCGCGGCCGTTGACCCGCAGAGTGGTGCCGGAGCCGGGCACGAGGAACAGGAGCCCTACCCGCCCGTCGCGGATTATGTTCTTCAGCGAATCGGCGCGGTTGTTGCCGCGCCGGTCGGGCATCATCAGGGTGCGCTCATCATGGATACGCACGAAGCCGGCGAGATCGCCGCGCGGCGAGCAATCCAGCCCTTCCGGGCCGCTGGTGGCGAGCGCCACGAAGGGCGAGGCTTCGATGAAGGCAGCGTATTCGGGAATGATGCGGTCGAGTTCCTTGACCAGCGACGTCTCGCCGGGGATGCCATAGAGGGCTTCAAGCTCCTCGACGGTGGCGATGATGGACATGTCCCGAACCTCCGCTTTTTCTCCCCGCGCCTATTTCATTTCCATGACACCCCGGTGACGCCGGCCCGTCAACCGCGCGACAGGCCCTTGGCCTCCAGCTCGGCCAGATAGGCGTTCCAACGCTCATCCTTCTCGTGGCCGAGCGTGTGCAAATAATCCCAGGTGAAGATGCCGGTGTCGTGCGTGTCGTCAAAGGTGATGCGCACCGCATAGTTGCCGATCGGCTCGATCTTCAGGATCGCCACGTTGCGCTTGCCGGGCACTGTCACGCGCTGCTCGGGCGAATGACCCTGGACCTCGGCCGAGGGCGACAGCACTCTCAGCAGTTCCGCCGACAGCTCGAACGGCGCATGATTGGGGAACGTGACCGTCAGCGTCCTGCGATCCTTCGATACCCTGAGTTCCTTCGGCGCAGTCATCGTCCCACCCTCTTGAATGCCTGTCCCTTCCCTACGCGCCTTCAGGCGATCCGCAAAGCGGCAAATCGGCCTTCCACCAAAGCTGCATTGCAGCCATAGGCTTGGGAATGTTAGGGGCGAGCGTTATAGCCTATCTTGAATGACGACGCCGACTATACGACATTCAATTCGTCGGCCCGGCATTCGTTGGAGGAAACGCAGGCGCATGAACATGATCGATCCCTTCGGCCGCACGATCACCTATCTGCGCGTCTCGGTCACTGATCGCTGCGATTTCCGCTGCACCTATTGCATGGCCGAGGACATGACCTTCCTGCCCAAGAAGGACCTCCTAACCTTGGAGGAACTCGACCGGCTGTGCACCGTCTTCATCGAGAAGGGCGTCAGGAAGCTGCGCCTCACCGGCGGCGAGCCCCTGGTGCGCAAGAACATCATGCATCTGGTGCGCCAGCTTTCGCGCCATCTCGACAGCGGCGCGCTCGACGAGATCACGCTGACCACCAACGGCTCGCAGCTGGCCCGCTTCGCCTCCGAGCTCGCCGATTGCGGCGTGAAGCGCATCAACGTCTCGCTCGACACTCTCGACGCGCAAAAATTCCACGCCGTCACCCGTTGGGGTCATATCGACAAGGTTCTCGCGGGCATCGATGCCGCCCAGGCCGCCGGGCTGAAGGTCAAGATCAACGCCGTGGCGCTGAAAGGCTTCAACGACGCCGAGTTGCCTGACATGCTGCGCTGGGCGCATGGCAGGGGCATGGACCTGACCGTTATCGAGACCATGCCGATGGGCGAGATCGACGAGGATCGTACCGACCAGTATCTGCCGCTGTCGCTGCTGCGGGCCGACCTCGAGCGCCAGTTCACCCTCACCGACATCCCCTACAAGACCGGCGGTCCGGCCCGCTATGTCGAGGTCGCCGAAACCGGCGGCCGGCTGGGCTTCATCACGCCGATGACGCACAATTTCTGCGAAAGCTGCAACCGGGTGAGGCTGACCTGTACCGGCACGCTCTATATGTGCCTGGGCCAGGAGGACGCCGCCGACCTGCGCGCGCCGCTGCGCGCCTCGGAAGGCAACGAGCTCGTCTCCAACGCCATCGACGAGGCCATCGGCCGCAAGCCGAAGGGCCACGACTTCGTCATCGACCGCCGCACCAAGCGGCCCGCCGTCTCGCGCCACATGAGCGTGACGGGCGGATAAGTTTCATCCTCGCCACGCCCGGTTTCTCACCGTCTGGCCATTTCAAAGAACGCTCCCTTTCGAGAGGACGGGAAGACGGGCGGTCGTCGGACGCGCTCATCTAAGTTTTGTCTGCGGCCCTTCGACCGCCCGTTCGATGCTCTTGTCCGCTCCGGCCCTCCGTTAGGGCTCCGGGCGTTCGGTGCATCCGGTTCATGACCCGTGTTCCCGTGAGGCCGATGTCGAGGATTATGCGGGAAGCGGGGGAGCGTGGGGATAAACGAGCCGACGATTTTCTTTCGGGGGTTTGCTTTCAATGAGTTGGCGCGAAGCGGCCGCCGAATTCATCCACGCAGAATGATGCGACAGGCTCTTTCTGCACCGCAGCGGCAGTTTTGGCCAACCGGCATGGGTCCCCGGAACCTCCGCACTTCGCTTTCGCTCGTGCTCCGGCCCGAGGATGACGGCGGTGGGGCGGCCGGTACCAATCGCCAGCGCCGCGGAACCCGGAACGTCCGCACGTCGCTGCGCTCGTGCCTCGGACCGAGGATGACGAGGTGGGGGCCAATCGCCGGCGGTGAGGGCTTAGCGGGCACCTTGATCTCAACTTGTTCAAGGTTGCTGAAGATGCCTTTGAAGGGATGCCGCAGCCTTTCATCCCGTCGTCCTCGGGCCGGAGCACGAGCGCACCGAAATGCGGAGGTTCCGGGGACCCATGCCTCGGACTCGCAGCCGGCAGTCCGGGGCAGGTTCGGCGTCAGCAAACTGTCCCGAGGAAGTCGGCACAGCTTTGATCCGCGGCTTTTTTTCAAGTGTCCTCCCGGCGGAGGGAGAGCAGCGAGTTGCGCGAATCGACCCCCGGGACCTTCGCACGCCGCTACCGCTCATGCTTCGGCCCGAGGATGACGAGGTGGGGCAAAAAAGACTTCACCCCGCGACGCCTGCCTGCTCCCTCCCCAGCCGCGCCACGACCTCCTCATAAGCCGCCTGAAGCGTCTCGCGCACCGACGGCCCGGCCGGACCTTGCGCTGGCGCGCCGAGCTGCTCGACCCGCAGCTCGGCCATGAATTTTTCCCACATTTGCGGTCCGCCCTCCTCCAGCAGGCGCGCGCGGATGCTAAGCTCCTCGCTGACCGGCAGCCATTTGCGCCCCCAGGCGGCCAGATGCGCCATGATGGGCAGCAGCTCGATGGCCTTCTCGGTGAGGCTGTAGATCGCCTTCTGCTTGTGCGACGGGTCGTCGACCTTGGTGATCATGCCCTCCTCCACCAGCATCTTCAGCCGGTCGGCCAGGATGTTGGACGAAATGCCCTCCTCCGAGCGCAGCAGCAGCGCGCGAAAATGCCGCCGGCCGCCGAAGATCATGTCACGCAGGATCAGCAGGCTCCATTTGTCGCCGAACACTTCCAGCGACAGATTGATCGGGCATCCCGAGCGATGAATGTCGTTCATCAAAAGTCTCCGAAAAACCGATTGCATTATTGCACCGGCGATCATAGTCTGCAACCAGTTTCAAAGTGCAATCATACGCCGCATCCGCAACAAGCGATGGAACAAAGCGAGCTTGCATGTCTCTCACTCTTCATCTCCACCCCCTATCATCCTACTGCCACAAGACCCTGATCGCGTTCTATGAGAACGACGTTCCGTTCACGGCAAATATCGTCGACCTCGGCAACGAGGCGTCGCGAACAGCATTCAGGAAGCTGTGGTCGCTCGGCAAGATGCCAGTGCTGCGCGACGACGCCAGGGGCCGGACCGTGCCGGAATCGACCATCATCATCGAATATCTGGCGCGCCATTATCCCGGCCCGGTCGAGCTTTTGCCGACAGACCCCGAACTTGCGTTGCGGGTGCGCCTCGCCGACCGCTTTTACGACCAGTATGTGCACGAGCCGATGGGAAGGATCGTCGCCGACCGGTTGCGTCCGGCCGGCCAGCATGACCCCTTTGGCGTGGAGCAGATGCGCGCCGCGCTGAGGAAGGCGTATGACATAATCGAGGCCGACATGGCTTCGCGGACATGGGCGACGGGCGAGACCTACACGATGGCCGACTGCGCCGCCTCGCCGTCGCTGTTCTACGCCAACGAGGTGCTGCCCTTCGGCGACACGCACAAAAACGTCGCCGCCTATTTCTCGCGCCTCAAGCAGCGCCCCTCCTATGCCCGCGCGCTGAGGGAGGCGGAGCCCTATTTCCACATGTTACCGCGGCAGAACCTCGCCTGAGGTTGGAACGTCGACGCCTGTACCGGCAAAGCAGGGGGAGGCTGCCGGCCGTGCGGCAGGCTTTCCCTGGCCCAGTGCTTTGCCGTTGCTTTCCCGGCCCCGCTTAATGCATTGAGGGGCCAGCAAAAGAATCGGTAAAGCCTTGGCACTTTCGGAAAATCTGCGCGGCGCGTTGTTCATGATGGTGTCGATGGCCGGCTTCACCGTCAACGACGCCCTCGTCAAGCTCGCCTCCACGGAAATGAACCTGGGTCAGGTGATGCTGGTGCGCGGCGCCATAGCCACGGCCCTGATCGTCACACTAGCCTGGCGCCACGGCGCGCTGCGCTCCTTGCGCCTGGCATTTCACCCGATGGTGGCCCTGCGCGCGATGGGCGAACTCCTCGCCACGATCTTCTTCCTGATGGCGCTGCAGCACATGCCGATCGCCAATGTCTCGGCCGTGCTCCAAGCCCTGCCGCTGGCCGTGACCATGGGCGCCGCGCTGTTCTTCGGCGAAGGCGTGGGCTGGCGCCGCTGGGCGGCGATCGCGGTGGGCTTCACCGGCGTCCTCATCATCGTGCGTCCCGGCTTCGAGGGTTTCAACGCCTATGCGCTGCTGGCCCTGCTCAGCGTTTCGTTCTCGGCCATGCGCGACCTGATCACGAGGCACCTGCCGCAGCACGTGCCTTCGCTGCTGGTGTCGGTCGCCACCTCGACGGTGGTGACGCTGACCGGCGCGATCCTGCTGGTGCCGCTCGGCGGCTGGACGCCGATGACGGCCGAAGGTTTCGGGCTGCTCGGCGCGGCGGCCGTGCTGCTGCTGTTCGGCTATCACTTCGTGATCATGTCGATGCGCAGCGGCGAGATCTCCTTCATCGCGCCGTTCCGCTACACCTCGCTGATCTGGGCGATCGTGCTCGGTTATCTGCTGTTCGGCGACGTGCCGGACATGGCCATGATCACCGGCGCCGTGGTCATCGTCGGCTCCGGGCTCTACACGCTCTATCGCGAGCGCGTGGCCGGCAGGCGCGGCGCTCCGCAAGGCGCCGAGCCGGCGCTGGCGTCGGACGGCATGTAAGCATGGCAAGCAAATTTCTGAGCAGGGCAACGGCGCCGCATATCCTGACGCTGGTGACGGCGGCGGCGGCCAGCTCGCTGTGCATGAACATCTTCGTGCCTTCGCTGCCGGGCATGGCGCGGCATTTCGAGGCCGACTACGCCGTGGTGCAGCTGGTGGTGTCGCTCTACCTGGCGGCGACCGCGGTGCTGCAGGTCTTCATCGGGCCCGCCTCCGACCGCTTCGGCCGCCGGCCGGTGATGCTCGCCTGCTTTGCGATCTTCATCGCCGGCACCGTCGCCGCACTCTATGCTCCGACGATAGAATTCCTGCTCGGCTGCCGGCTGCTGCAGGCATTTTCGGCCGCCGGCGCGGTGCTTGCCCGTGCCGTGGTCCGCGACACGGTCGAGGCGGCGCAGGCGGCCAGCAAGATCGGCTACATCACCATGGGCATGAGCCTGGCGCCGATGATCGGGCCGATCGTCGGCGGCTTCCTCGAGGAGCTATATGGCTGGCAGTCGACCTTCCTGCTGATGCTCGCCGTGGGCGTGTTCGCCTTCGCCATCGTCTGGCTCGACCTCGGTGAGACCAACCGGGGGCGCTCGCCCAACCTGCTTGCGCAGTTCCGCGCCTATCCGGAGCTGCTCGGCTCGCAGCGCTTCTGGGGCTATACGCTGACAGCCGTCTTCACCTCGGGAGGCTTCTACGCCTTCCTCGGCGGCGGCCCCTATATCGCTTCCGAGATGCTGCACCTGACGGCGTCGCAATACGGCGTCTATTTCGCCATCGTGTCGGTCGGCTACATGCTCGGCAATTTCCTGTCGGGGCGTTTCTCGCCCATGGTCGGCATCAACCGGATGATGCTCTCCGGCAATGTCGTGATTATCGGCGGCATGGTGCTGTCGATCCTGCTGTTCCTGCTCGGCTACAACCACCCGCTATCGCTGTTCGGGCCGACGCTGTTCATCGGCATCGGCAACGGCGTCACGCTGCCGAACGCCAATGCCGGCATCGTCGGCGTCAGCGCCCATCTCGCCGGCTCGGCTTCCGGGCTCGGCGGCGCGCTGACGATTGGCGGCGGCGCGGCGCTGGCTGTGCTGTCCGGCGCGATGCTGTCGCCCGAAACCGGCCCCTACCCGTTGCTCTGGCTGATGCTGTTGTCGTCGGTGGCCGGCATGCTTTGCACCCTCTACGTGATGCGCGCGGCGCCGCGCGCCGCCGAGGCGTGGTGAGCGCAGGCAAGCAGCCAGAGGGAAATTTCGCCGCGCGCATTCGACGCCTCTGGACGGAAGGCGAAAAACCGCCCATCCCTTGGTAACGGAGCAGGCACGCGGCTTCGGACGCGGGGCCGAAGATCAGACAGGCATGACGACGTGACAAAGCGCGTATTCGGAATCACCGGCTGGAAGAACTCGGGCAAGACCACGCTGACCGAGAGGCTCGTGGCCACGCTGACCGCGCGCGGCTGGCGCGTCTCCACCGTCAAGCACGCGCACCACGCCTTCGACATCGACAAGGAAGGCACCGACAGTTTTCGCCACCGCCAGGCCGGCGCGGGCGAGGTCGCGATCGTCTCGGGCACACGCTGGGCGCTGATGCACGAGTTGCGCGACGAGGAAGAACCCAAGCTGGAAACCATCCTGGCCCGCCTGTCGCCCTGCGACCTCGTGCTGGTGGAAGGCTACAAGCGCGAGCACCACCTCAAGATCGAGGCGCGGCGCCGCGAAGCCAAGAACGGCGCGCCGCTGTCCGCCGACGATCCGCACATCGTCGCCATAGCGGCCGACCACCCGATAAGCGGCGAAACGATTCCCGTCTTCGACCTGGACGACATTCCAGCCATCGCCGATTTCATCGAAAAAACCACCGGCCTGGTCAAAAGCTGACCCAACGTCAGCTCCGAAAAACAAGAGCGCGTGATCCCAAAACATCCGCCAAGATGTGGATATGTTTGCGCTAAGTCGCGTTTCCGCCGCGGTTTTGCAGTTGCTTTTTTGCCGAAAAGAGTGGGAGTATCCGCGCCAGTGGAGTGCTAACCTGGTCTCCGACAACGCTGCGGCAAGCAGCGGAAGACAACAGAGAGGAACATTATGCGTATAGCAATGCGTATCGCCTTCGCGGCTTCGGCCATCGCACTCGCGATCGGCGCGGCCCGAGCGGAAGACAAGGTGCTCAAGATCGGCACCGAAGGCGCCTACCCGCCCTTCAACAACCTGACCGCCGACGGCAAGCTCGAAGGCTTCGACATCGACATCGCCCGCGCGCTGTGCGACGAGATGAAGGTGCAGTGCGAATTCGTGACCCAGGACTGGGACGGCATCATCCCTGCCCTGCAGGCCGGCAAGTTCGACGCCATCATCGCCTCCATGTCGATTACCGATGAGCGTAAGAAAAAGGTCGACTTCACCAACAAGTACTACAACACGCCGCCGGCCATCGTTGCGCCCAAGGACACCGACATCAAGGGCGTGACCAAGGAAGACCTCGCCGGCAAGACCATCGGCGTCCAGGGCTCGACCATCCATTTCAACTATTCGGAACAGACCTACACCGACAGCACCGTAAAGCCCTATCCGACGGCGCAGGAATACCAACTGGATCTCGCCAACGGCCGCCTCGACGCGGCGAACGACGACATCGTCGTCGTCCAGCAGTGGCTGGATTCGCCGGAAGGCGAGTGCTGCAAGCTGGTCGGCACGATCACGCCGGTGGAAGAGATCCACGGCTACGGCGCCGGTATCGCGGTGCGCAAGGGCGAGGACGGACTGCGCGAGAAGCTGAACGCAGCGATCACGGCGATCCGCGCCAACGGCAAGTACAAGGAAATCAATGACAAGTACTTCAAGTTCGACGTATATGGCGGCTGAACCCGCCAGGACATTGTCGCTCTGAATTCCGAACGGCGGGACAAAATCCCGCCGTTTGCGCAATTGAAGCTCAAACCAACAGAACTTTCGACGAAAGAAAGCACGCATGGAGAGCGCGTTCTGGACGCTTCTCAGCTGGGGGCCTGACGGCTGGAGCCGTAGCATCGCCTACGGTGTCTTCGTTACCGTGTCGCTGGCGCTGGCCACACTGCCCCTCGGGCTGCTGATCGGCTTCCTCGTGGCGCTGGCCAAGCAGTCGACGGAACCGTCGCTGCGGCTGGCCGGCAACATCTACACCACGATCTTTCGCGGCCTGCCCGAGCTGCTGACGCTGTTCCTCGTCTTCTACGGCGCCCAGTTCGGCATCCAGCAGGTGGTACAGCTGTTCAGCCCCGGCACTGCCGTCGAGATCAACAGCTTCGTCGCCGGCATGGTGGCACTGGGCGTGGTGTTTTCGTCCTATGCGAGCGAGGTGTTCCTCTCCGCTTTCCGCGGCATCCCCGTGGGCCAGTACGAGGGCGGTTACTCGATCGGCCTCAACAAAGGCCAGACCATGCGTCTGGTGATCCTACCGCAGCTGATTCGTATCGCGCTTCCGGGCCTTGCCAATCTCTGGCTGGCCCTGCTCAAGGACACCGCCCTTGTGTCGGTTATCGGCCTGTCGGACATTCTGCGCCAATCGCAGATCGCCGCGCGCGTCACCAAGGAGGCCTTCCTGTTCTTCGGCGTCGCCTGCCTCATCTATCTGGTGCTGGCCATCATCTCCTCCTTCGGCATCGGTGCTATCGAACGCGCCGTCGGCAAGAAGGAGATGAACCGATGAGCGCCACCGTGCAAGCCTCCGAAACCGTCCTCCGCCCGCCCCCGCCGGCGCGCGGCTGGCCGCGTGAGCGCGTGGTCGGAACGGCGCTGGTCGCGCTCTGGGCTCTGCTCGGCATCGGCCTGGCGCTCTACCTGTTCAACGCATGGAACCCGGCGCTGTTCGAGAAATACGCGCCGCTCTACCTGAAAGGCGTCGGCGTCACGTTGACGCTGGTGGCGCTGTCGATGGTGATCGGCTCGGTGCTGTCGTTGCCGATCGCCTACGCGCGAATGTCGAAGAACCGTGTCCTCAATGCGCTCTCCTACGGCTACGTCTATTTCTTCCGCGGCACGCCGCTCCTGGCGCAGACCTTCCTGATCTATTACGGCCTGGGCTCCTTCCGGCCGCAGCTGGAAGCGATAGGCCTTTGGAGCTTCTTCCGCGAGGCCTGGTACTGCGGCGTGCTCGCCTTCTCGCTCAACACCGCCGCCTATCAGGCCGAGATCCTGCGCGGCGCGATCGAGAGCGTGTCGAAGGGCCAGTGGGAAGCGGCAGCAGCGCTCGGCCTGTCGAAGTTCCAGACCATGCGCAAGGTCATCCTGCCGCAGGCACTGATCGTGGCGCTGCGCCCCTATGGCAACGAGGTCATCCTCATGATCAAGGGCTCGGCCATCGTGGCGATCATCACCGTCTACGACCTGATGGGCGAGACGCGCCGGGCCTATTCGCGCACCTTCGACTTCCAGACCTATCTGTGGGCGGCGCTGATCTACCTGTCGATGGTGGAGACCCTGCGCAACGGCGTGGAATGGATCGAACGGCGGATCACCCGGCATCTGAAACGCTAGCAGCGTAGCCTCTGCCGAAGGCAGCGAAACTTGCAGGTCGGGCAAAGTACCTCGACCTGCGAGAGCGCCAATCAGCGGCATCCATAAACCGCGAACGAAATTGGGGCATCGGCTGGGCGCCTGTGCCAACAGACGCTCCCTTGACGAATCCGCCCCATGCCATAGACCTGAAAACACGATAGAGCGGCGGTCATCCTGACGGATGCTCTTATTCCGCTCTATCTCATTTTTTTATACGCATTTGTGCGACGCCAAGCGATTCCGCTTGGCTACAAAATGCTCAAGACCTGACCTGACGAGAGGATCGAGAATGGCATCGGTGGCGTTTCTGGGACTTGGCGTGATGGGCTATCCGATGGCTGCCCATCTGAAAAACAGGGGCGGCCACGACGTCACCGTCTACAACCGCACCGCCGCCAAGGCGCAGAAATGGGTGGCGGAACACGGCGGCAGCCATGCGCCGACGCCGCGCGAGGCCGCCGAAGGCAAGGATTTCGTCTTCTGCTGCGTCGGCAATGACGAAGACCTGCGCAGCGTGACGACGGGGCCGGACGGCGCCTTCCAGTCGATGAAGAAGGGCGCCGTCTTCATCGACAACACCACGGCCTCGGCCGAGGTGGCGCGCGAACTGGCCGAAGCGGCGGAAAAGTGCGGCTTCTCCTTCCTCGACTCGCCGGTCTCGGGCGGCCAGGCGGGCGCGGAGAATGGCGTGCTGACCGTGATGGTGGGCGGCGAGCAGGCCGTGTTCGACAAGGCGCGGCCGGTGATCGATGCCTATGCGCGCATGGTGGGCCTGATGGGCCCGTCGGGCGCCGGGCAGCTCACCAAGATGATCAACCAGATCTGCATCGCCGGCCTGGTGCAGGGCCTGGCCGAAGGCATCAACTTCGGCAAGCGCGCCGGGCTCGACGTCGACAAGGTGGTCGAGGTGATCTCCAAGGGCGCTGCCGGGTCGTGGCAGATGGAAAACCGCCACAAGGCGATGCGCGACGGCAAATACGAGTTCGGCTTTGCCGTCGACTGGATGCGCAAGGACCTCAAGATCTGTCTCGAGGAGGCCGACCGCAACGGGGCGGCATTGCCCGTCACCGCGCTGATCGACCAGTTCTACAAGGATGTGCAGGGCATGGGCGGCGGCCGCTGGGATACGTGCTCGCTGATGGCGCGGCTCCAGAAGTAGCGTCAGCCCGCCTCTGTCATGCATGCCGGCGTGAAATACGGAGCATGACTATGACCAAGGTGACCTACCAGATCGTGGAACACGACGGCGGCTGGGCCTACAAGCTCGGCGACGTCTTTTCCGAGACGTTTCCCAGCCACGAGGCGGCGCTCAATGCCGCCCAGGCGGCGGCTTCCGAACAGCGGCTTGCGGGCAAGACCGAAGGCATCTCCTACCAGGACGCCGAGGGCGAATGGCACGAGGAGGTCGCCATGGGCAGCGACCGGCCGGAAGCCGAAGTGGAAAGCGAAGAAGAAGAGAGCGGCAAGTAGTGCCGCCCGGGGGGCGCGCGCAGCGCCCTTCGCCCGCTGGATGCACGCCGGAGAGCTTCAGCCCCTGCATCCCGGTTATCGGCCCGGAAGGCGCGTCGGTCAGCGCACCTGATCGAGCAGGCGCTTGCACTCGAGAAGATCGAACAGCGCTTCCTGCAGCAGAGCGCGGTTGTCGCGCGAGAGCTTGCCGCTGCCCGACTGCACCGGCCCCTCGTCATCGGCCTTGCCGAGGCCGAAAAAGCGCCGGCTGGGTTTTGCGCGCGGCTCGCCGACCAGCATCTCCTCGTCCAGGCGCGGCTGCGCGGCCGATGTCATCGGCGCGGCCTCGGCCTGCTTGCGCTGGGCGATGGCCTCCACCGCCGCCACGTCGCCATTGCCGACCGCGACCAGGAACTGGTTGCCGTTCTCGCGCAGCAGCTTCTGCACGCCCTTGATGGTGTAGCCCTGGTCGTAGAGCATGTGGCGGATGCCCTTGATCAGCTCGACATCCTGCGGGCGGTAGTAGCGGCGACCGCCACCACGCTTCATCGGCTTGATCTGGGTGAAGCGCGTTTCCCAGAAACGCAGCACGTGCTGCGGCAGATCGAGGTCTTCAGCGACTTCGCTGATGGTGCGGAAGGCGTCGGGACTCTTTTCCATGGCGCAACCCTCGTTCGCAAGCCGCTGATCGTTTCGCGACGCGGCTTCGCCTCAAAGGACCCGCCCCGCTCGCGGAACGGACCTATCCTGTTGTTCGGCCACGATCTTTTCAAAACCCGGCTTGCGGCTTCCGGATCGCGGTCGAACACGCGATCCACGGCAAACCAGCCCGGCAGGTCGAGATCGCGCCCGAAAACCGATTCGTACTTTATATCAGCGATTTGTGGGCCAACATTCAAGCCCGGCAGGAGTCGCCGGCACCCTTATCAACCACATGGGCGGTTTCGCGCAGGGCGGATGGCTATTTGTCGCCGGCCTTTTGCTTGCCGCTCTGGTGGGTGTGCAGAATGCGGCTCTTGAGCACGTTGGACGCCTTGAAGGTCATGACGCGGCGCGGCAGGATCGGCACTTCCTCGCCCGTCTTGGGATTGCGGCCGATGCGCTCGTTCTTGTCGCGGACGTGGAACGTGGCGAAGGACGATAGCTTGACCGTCTCGCCGCGCACGATCGCCTCACAGATCTCGTCGAGGACAGCCTCGACAAGCTGGGCGGATTCGGTGCGGGACAGGCCGACCTTCCGGTACACGGCTTCGGCTAGGTCGGCGCGTGTAAGTGTCTTTCCTGCCATGCGAGCAGCAACCATCCTCGGAACATCGGAAAAGGTGACAATTGCCGAGACGTTAGAAAATTGGCCCGACGAGGTCAAGGACCCAACTTTAGCTCTTTCCAATTGATTTTGAATCGTTTTCGCGGCTGCCTGTGCGGCCGGCCGCTGCGAAACCGGGCAGGAAGGAGTAGCCGGCCGCGCGCGCATGTCGCCGGCCGGCCGTGGCCAGAAACAATTACCAGCGCAGAAGCACAGCGCCCCAAGTGAAGCCGCCGCCCATCGCCTCGAGCAGGACCAGATCGCCCTTCTTGATACGACCATCGGCAACCGCGGCCGAAAGCGCCAGCGGCACGGAGGCGGCGGAGGTATTGCCATGGAGGTTGACGGTCACCACCGCCTTCTCCTCGGCAATGCCGAGCTTCTTTGCCGAGGCGTCGATGATGCGCTTGTTGGCCTGGTGCGGAACGAACCAGTCGATGTCGCCGGCGCCGACGCCGGTCTCGGCGAAGACCGCCTCGATGACGTCGGTGATCATGCCGACCGCATGCTTGAAGACCTCGCGGCCCTCCATGCGCAGATGCCCGACGGTGCCGGTGGTGGAGGGGCCGCCGTCGACAAAAAGCTTGTCCTTGTGCGCGCCGTCGGAGCGCAGGCTGGCCGCCAGGATGCCGCGATCGGCGATGGCGCCCTGCCCTTCGCCGGCCTCCAGCACCAGCGCGCCGGCGCCGTCGCCGAACAGCACACAGGTCGAGCGGTCGTTCCAGTCGAGGATACGCGAGAAGGTTTCCGAGCCGATCACCAGCACACGCTTGGCGAGCCCGCCGCGAATATAGAGATCGGCGGTGGTGATGGCATAGATGAAGCCCGAGCACACGGCCTGCATGTCGAAGGCAAAGCCGTGATGCATGCCGAGCCGGTTCTGAATCTCGACGGCCGTTGCCGGGAAAGTGTTGTTGGGCGTGGAGGTCGCGAGCACGATCATATCGATGTCGGCCGGCGTCAGTCCGGCATTGTCGAGAGCCGCGCGCGCCGCCGCTTCGCCGAGCGAGGCGGTGGTTTCGTCATCGGCCGCGATGTGACGCTGGCGAATGCCGGTGCGCTGGGCGATCCACTCGTCCGAGGTCTCGACCACGCCTTCGAAATCGGCATTCTTCATAATGCGGCGCGGCAACGCGGATCCGATGCCACGCACAATCGATCTGATCATTGAAAATCCTATTCGTTATTGTCGTCCGCGAGCTCGGTCGGCCTGGACGACGGCGGACGCCGCGCATGGAAAAGATCGAGGTCGGCCTCGATCCGGTCCAGCAGCCGGTTCCGCACCATGTCGTAGCCGAGTTCGATCGCTGCGGCGAATCCTTCAGCGTCGGCGCCGCCGTGGCTCTTCACCACGATGCCGTTGAGCCCGAGGAAGACGCCGCCGTTGACCCGGCGCACATCCATCTTCTCACGCAGGCGCTTGAAGGCGCCCTTGGCGAAAAGGTAGCCGATCCTGGCCATCAGCGTGCGGCTCATGGCGGCGCGCAGATATTCGGCGATCTGGCGCGCGGTACCCTCGGCGGTCTTGAGCGCGATGTTGCCGGCAAATCCTTCGGTGACCACCACGTCGACGGTGCCCTTGCCGATGTCGTCGCCCTCGACGAAGCCCCGGTAATCCATCGCCATCTTGCCCGCCTCGCGCAGCAGCCGGCCGGCGTCCTTGACCTCTTCCTGGCCCTTGATCTCCTCGACGCCGACATTGAGCAGGCCGACCGTCGGACGTTCCATGCCGAACAGGGCGCGCGCCATGCCGGTGCCTAGGATAGCGAAATCGACGAGCTGGTGCGAATCCGCGCCGATGGTGGCGCCGACATCGAGCACCACGCTTTCGCCGCGCATCGTCGGCCAGATCGCGGCGATGGCCGGGCGGTCGATGGTGGCCATTGTACGCAGGCAGAATTTCGACATCGCCATCAGCGCGCCGGTGTTGCCGGCCGATACGCAGGCGTCGGCGTCGCCGTTCTTGACCGCCTCGATCGCCCGCCACATGGACGAATGCCGGCGGCCGTGGCGCAGCGCCTGGCTTGGCTTGTCATCCATCCGCACCGCGAAGTCGCAATGGTGGAATTCGGTGATTTCGGCAAGTTTCGGATGCTTGTTCAGTTCCGGGCGAACGACATCCTCGCGTCCGTAAACAACAAAACGCACATCGCTGCGGCGCGTCGCGACGGCCACAAGAGCGGGAATGATGACCGCGGGTCCGTGGTCGCCGCCCATGGCATCGATGGAAATCCTGATCACGCGGTCTTTATCTCTCATTGATCGAAAGGCGAGGCTTTCTGAAGCTTGGCGAAAATAGCGGTTTTGAGGCAGCACACAACCGGCATTCGCAACGATGCGGAGAGTTATCAGGTTTTATCGATGAGTGCGCGCAGCTTTTTCTGCAATTCGCCCTCGGCCGGTTCGTCGGCTGCTTCATCCGTCTTCTGCGACAACGCGGCGCCCTTCTTGCGCGGATACGGGTCGATCGCCAGACCGAAATATTCCTCCGCAAGGTGCCCGACGTCGATGGTGTCGCCGGAAAAGGTCTCCGGGCTGTCAGGGCCCTCGACATCGAGCATGATCTCACCGCCGCCTTCGAAGCCCAACCGCCCGAGCTTGGAATCCTCCGGCAGGAAGAGGCACGAAACCTCTTCGTCGATGTGGTTTTCGACCGGCTCGAGCGTCACCACGCAGCTCTGCACGATGTCGGCCTCGACCTGGCCCGCAACCTTCACGCCGTTGCGCTTCCAGACTGTGACCAGAAGCTCGGCGCGGAAGCGTTCCACGGCATCGAGGCCGTAAGCCTCGGCGAGTGCCGCGCGCTGCTTCTCGTTGGCCTCGATGACCACCGGCAGGCCCTTCTGCGGCAGCCGCGTGACGTGGACCGGGAAGGACACCGGACTTGTAACGATATGGGAGTCTTTCATGACGGCCTCCTTGGTTTTCTCTTAGGCCGCGGCCGGAAAGCGGATGGTGCCCGACAAGATGCTCTCGGACGACTGGGCGGCAAGCGCCTTGTCGGCCTCGATGACATAGGCGGCCAGTGACTCGGCCTGCGGCCAGGGCATGCTGTCGGGCCGGATGTTGCGCTCCAGCGCCGCGGCCAGCGCCGCCTTGTCGCCGCGCTCCAGCGCATCAGCGTATGCGGCAGTGCGCCCGTAGTGCATGCGCGCCAGCTTCTTCATGCGCTTGGGCACGCCCATGTCGCCGATTCCCAGGTCGCGCAGCGATTGTTCGACATCGGCGAAGAAATCGTCGATCAGCGTCTGCGCGATCTCGCGCGATGCGCCGGTTTCGTCGTGCATGCGGTGCTGGAACAGAAACATGTGCAGCGACAGCATCTCGAAGCGGCCGAGCGGGGTGTCGGGCGCTTCCCATTCGGAATAAAACCAGGGCTGCCGCGCCGCCGCCACGATTTCGGCATAGAGCGCGTCAGTTATTGTTCGATTTTTGCGTTCACGGCCAAACAGGCGCTGGAACATGGCGGGCAGCCTCCTCGGGGACGGTTTCGCCGCGTGGCCTTGTTGCATCGGGGCGCAAGCTGGTTTACCCGTTTTGCGGCTCTGTGCAAGGTGCGGGCGCCAAGACTGATTTGAAGGAGTTGTTGTTGGACTCGCTGAAATTCAAGACCATCCATTCGCCTGCCCTCCTCGGCGCGGCAACGATGCTTGCCGCCGCGATGCTGTCCGGCTGCAACGCGTCCAAGTCCCTCGACGGCTTGACCCCCGGCGAGACGCTGACCCAGGGCTATGTCATCGACCAGCAGCAGATCGACATGGTTCCGGTCGGCTCCAGCCGCGAGCAGGTGCTCCTGACGCTCGGCAGCCCCTCGACCACGGCGACCTTCGACAACGAGGTGTTCTATTACATCTCCCAGACGCGAAAGCGCCCGGTGGCCTTCATGAAGGCGCATCTGGTCGACCAGCGCATCCTGGCCGTCTATTTCGGCGCCGATGGCCGCGTCACCCAGATCGCCAATTACGGCCTGAAGGACGGGAAGGTGTTCGACTTCATCTCGCGCACCACGCCGACCGGCGGCAAGGACCAGACCTTCATCGGCCAGCTCATCGCAGGCCCGGGTGCCGCGAAGCCCACACTTCCGGGCATGGGCGGATAAACGCCCGCCCCGCTCGCCGCACGACTTATCCAATAAAAAACCGCGGATCGCTCCGCGGTTTTTTCTTTGGGACGCCGGCGCAAGGCGCGCCGACTCACCAGTTGGCGATCCCGACCAATCGGATCACATGCTGTGTGCCAGCACCGCCAGCAGCAGCAGCGCGACAATGTTGGTGATCTTGATCGCCGGGTTCACCGCCGGACCCGCGGTGTCCTTGTAGGGATCGCCCACCGTGTCGCCGGTCACCGAGGCCTTGTGCGCCTCCGAGCCCTTCTGGTGCTTGACGCCATTCTTGTCGGTGAAGCCGTCCTCGAAGGACTTCTTGGCGTTGTCCCACGCGCCGCCGCCCGAAGTCATGGAGATGGCGACGAACAGGCCATTGACGATGACGCCTAGCAGCGAGGCGCCGAGCGCGGCGAAGGCCGACGCCTTCGAGCCGGAGATGAGCAGCACGCCGAAATAGACGACGAGAGGCGCCAGCACCGGCAGCAGCGAGGGAATGATCATCTCCTTGATCGCGGCGCGGGTGAGGAGATCGACCGCGCGCGCGTAATCCGGCCGCTGCGTGCCGGCCATGATGCCCGGGTTTTCCCGGAACTGGCGACGCACCTCCTCAACGATCGAGCCGGCCGCGCGCCCCACCGCCGTCATGGCGATGCCCCCGAACAGGTAGGGGATGAGGCCACCGAAGATCAGGCCGGCAACGACATAGGGGTTGGAAAGGTCGAAGGAGACCTCGTCCATGCCCTGGAAGTAGGGGAACCTGTCGCCATTGGCCGCGAAGTAGCGCAGGTCATTCGAATAGGCGGCAAACAGCACCAGCGCGCCGAGGCCCGCCGAGCCAATGGCATAGCCCTTGGTAACCGCCTTGGTGGTGTTGCCGACCGCGTCGAGCGCGTCGGTGGACTGGCGCACCTCCTTGGGCAAGCCCGCCATCTCGGCAATGCCGCCGGCATTGTCTGTGACCGGGCCGAAGGCGTCGAGCGCCACGATCATGCCGGCGAGGCCGAGCATGGTCGTGACCGCTATGGCGATGCCATAGAGGCCGGCAAGCTGATAGGTGGTGATGATGCCGGCGACGATGACGATCGCCGGCAGCGCGGTCGATTCCAGCGATACCGCAAGGCCCTGGATGACGTTGGTGCCGTGGCCGGTGACCGACGCCTGGGCGATGGACACCACCGGGCGCTTCCCGGTGCCGGTGTAGTATTCGGTGATGACGACGATTAGGCCGGTGACGACGAGGCCGACCAGACCGCAGACGAAGAGGTGGCTGCCGGTCACGGTGGCGCCGCCGGCCGTGCCGACCTCGCCCCAGCCGATGGTGAGCGAAGTGGCCACAGCAAGGCCGAGGATGGACAACAGGCCGGTGGCGATCATGCCCTTGTAGAGGGCGCCCATGATCGAGTTGTTGGCCCCCAGCTTGACGAAGAAGGTGCCGATGATCGAGGTGACGATGCAGGCGCCGCAGATTGCCAGCGGATAGAGCATGACACTGTCGAGCACGGCGGTGCCGCCGAAGAAGATGGCGCCGAGCACCATGGTGGCGACGACCGTCACTGCATAGGTCTCGAATAGGTCGGCGGCCATGCCGGCGCAGTCGCCGACATTGTCACCGACATTATCGGCAATGGTGGCCGGATTGCGCGGATCATCCTCGGGAATGCCAGCCTCGACCTTGCCGACGAGATCGCCGCCGACGTCCGCACCCTTGGTGAAGATGCCGCCGCCCAGGCGTGCGAAGATGGAGATCAGCGAGGCGCCGAAGCCGAGCGAGACCAGCGAGTCGATAACAGTGCGGTTGTCGGGCGCAAGGCCCATCGGGCCGGTAAGGACCCAATAGTAGACGGAGACGCCGAGCAGGGCGAGGCCCGCCACCAGCATGCCGGTGATGGCGCCGGACTTGAAGGCGATGTCGAGGCCCGCCGCAAGGCTGTTGGAGGCCGCCTGCGCGGTGCGCACATTGGCGCGGACCGACACATGCATGCCGATGAAGCCGGCCGTGCCCGAAAGCACCGCGCCGATCAGGAAACCGATCGCTGCCGTAGCCGAAAGCAGCCACCAAGCCAGAAGGAAAACCACCACGCCAACCATGGCGATGGTGGTGTATTGACGCGCAAGATATGCCTGTGCCCCCTCCCGGATGGCAGCAGAAATTTCCTGCATGCGTGCGCTGCCCTGGTCAGATGCAAGTACCGACCGTGTCGCCCAGATGGCGTAGAGGACAGATAGCAAGCCGCAGGCAATGACGACGTAAAGCATGGTCATATGCCGATCTTCCCTGATTATGGGCCCAGCAGAACCTCCCCCCGGGCCACGCGTTTGAGACCGGCGACCATACGTCGCACGGTCTGTGACAAGTTGTGCGAAACGGGTTACCGAACGTCAAGGGTCGGGTTACCGAACGTCAGGTGCTATCGGGAATTTGATCGGGAATCGCCGTCTTGCCCGCGTTTGGGCACGGCAAACACCCGCGGCGGGGGCGATGCGCGCCCGCCGCAGGCGAATCACTTGCAGGCTGTGTCAGGCTATATCGCCGTCCGGTTGGTTGACGTAGATCAGCACCGCTAGGATGGTGATGTAGAACTTGAACGCCGCATCCTGGCCGTTCCAGGTCTGCGACTGCCACATGGCGAACCACTCGCCGCCGACGACCATGAAGCCGAAGTACCAGACGAGGAAGCCCATGGTGGCGGCGATGACCACGAAACGCTTCGCCTGATTGAAGTCGGCTCCCGGCAGGTTACGCGCCTCCCACAACTTCCAGGCCGCGGCCAGGAACATGATGCAGGTGAGCCCCTCGCCGAAGATGATCAGCCAGTAGCCGGCGGCCCACAGCGCCGGGTTGGTGATCGAACGATACATGAGCGCATTGCCGGGGAAGGTGGTGTCCATGCTCAGCACATGCTGGACGAAGGCGAAATTCGAGCCGTAATCGGTTATGTTTCCGAAAGTCACGAGAAAGGCGAACACGCCCAGGCACAGACACATGATTATTTTGGAATAGCGGATGATCATGTCAAAAGCTCCTGAGACCGGGTCCTCGAAGAACCCGCCCCATCAGTCACTGAGTCCCCCCGACAAGGCAATCTCGGCTCGTGTCGTGATCGCCCTGACCGTCACGGCCAAGAGCTATGCCGTGCAGATGGGTATTCTACACAATGTTCTGGCTACCGCCCTGCCCGCGGAATGCCAGGTCGGCGATGTGGTTACGGTTCGGGTTCAAGGCGCCGACCACGATTTTGCCCTGCTGCGCCGGCGCTGGATAGTAGGCGACGAAGGCAGCCGGCTGGAGATAACGCTCGATTATCCGGCGCATGGGCCGCGCTAAGGCGTCTCCACGTCAGTCGATAATTCTGGAAACGGCTCTGGCTACGCGGCGATCGAGGCATGGGTCCCCGGAACCCCTCGACTGCTCGCTTCGCTCGCGCTCGGGGCCCGAGGACGACGGATTATTATTGCTTCCGGCGAAGATTTTGCACGGGGGCGTGTCGCGAACGCCCACGCCTCCGTCATCCTCGCGGCCTGACCGCCGAGCCGTGAGCATGGCGAGCGGCGAGAAAGGTCAGGATCGCGGGGATCCATTCCTCGAACTCTCAGGGACCAGTCCGGGTCAAGCAAGCCAGGGGCGCAGATGCTCTCTCGCAGCGCACCCGGATTTCACCAAAAGATCAGGAATCGCCGACCGAACTCGTCGCCGCTGCAAGCCTTCTGCGCGAGGCAAGATGCCAGCCAAGCGTTCCCAGGCAGACGACCGTGACCGGGAAGACCACCCAGTTCAGCATCTCCCAGCCATGGGCGTTGTAGACCTTGCCCGACATCAGCGAGGCGAAGGCCACGCTGCTGAAGAGGACAAAATCATGAAAACCCTGCACCTTGCCCTTTTCTGCGGGTTCGTAGGTCTCGGCCACCAGCGCGGTCGCGCCGATAAAGCCGAAGTTCCAGCCCAGCCCGAGCAGGATCAGCGCGGTCCAGAACTGCCATAGCTCGATGCCCGACAGCGCCACGAGCGCGCAACCAACCAGCAACACGAAGCCCGTGGAGACGATGGTGGCGGCGCCGAAGCGGTGGATCAGCCGGCCGGTGAAGAAACTCGGCCCGAACATCGCCATGACGTGCCAGGAAATGCCCAGCGTCGCCTCGTCGGGCGAGAAGCCGCAACCGACCATGGCGAGCGGCGCGCCGGTCATGACGAAGGTCATGAGGGCATAGGAGCCGACGCCGCAAAGAAGCGCCACCATGAAGCGCGGCTGCGACACGATCTGCAAAAGCGGGCGGCCGGTGTCCTGGGCGTCGGCGTGGCCCTGCGCGCGCGGCTTCACCTTCAGGAACGACAGGATGACGGCGCCGATGGCCGCAAGCCCCAGGATTGCCGCGAAGGAGCCGGCAAACATCACCGGCGCCAGCAGTTCGCGTGTAAAGATGACGATCTGCGGCCCCAGAATGGCGGTGATGATGCCGCCGGCGAGCACGAAGGAGATGGCGCGCGCCTTGAACTCGCTCGGCGCATTGTCGGCCGCCGCGAAGCGGAATTGCTGGACGAAGGCATTGCCGATGCCGACAGCCATGAGGCCAGCTGCAAACAGCCAGAAATTCATCTGGAAGAGGGCCATCGTGGCAATCAAGCCACCAAGCGCGGTGACGAGCGTGCCCGTCATGAAGCCGTAGCGGTGGCCCAGCCAGCGGATGATGACTGCGGCGGGCAGCGCCCCCACTGCCGTGCCGACATTGAAGCCAGTCACGGGAGCGGTAGCGAGCGACTTGTCCGCGTCGAGGAGGTAGTGGCCGGCCAATGCGCCCAGTGAGATGCAAATTGGTGTGGCCGAGCCGATGATGGCCTGCGCCGCGGCCAGAATGACCGCCGTTCGCCGGGCGCTGCGCTCGGCCGCCCCACTCACGATGCGTTCTTGCCCCGCCCTTCGCCGCGCACGCGGCGCGACACGCGGTCGAGCACCGCGTTCACAAGCTTGGGCTCGTCCTCGACGTAAAATGCCTTGGCTATGTCGACATATTCCGAGACGATGACGGCGACGGGCACGTCGGCGCGCTGCATCAGCTCGTAGACGCCGGCGCGCAGGATGGCGCGCAGCGTCGAGTCGAGGCGTGACAGCGGCCAGTCCTCGGTCAGCGCCTGGCGGATGACGGGATCAACCGTCTTCTGGTTCTCGACAACGCCGGCCAGGATGGCGCGGAACCACTGCGGGTCCGCCTCGCGATAAAGCTCGCCGTCGACTTCCTTGCCGAGGCGGAAGGCCTCGTATTCGGCAGTGGTTTCAAGCAGGCCGCTGCCGGCCACATCCATCTGGTAAAGCGCCTGCACAGCCGCCAGACGAGCCGCGCCGCGCTTGTTGGCCTGTCGCAATTGCGGACGCGCGTTTTCGGTAGGCTCGGTCAAGATCAGGCTCCCAGACGCTCGCGCAGCGCGATCATCGTCAGCGCCGCGCGCGCCGCGAAGCCGCCCTTGTCGCCTTCGTGGCGGCGGGCACGCACCCAGGCCTGCTCGTCGTTTTCGACGGTGAGGATGCCATTGCCAACGGCAATCGATTCGTCGATCGCCAGATCCATCAGCGCCCGGCACGACTCGTTGGCGACAATGTCGAAGTGATAGGTCTCGCCGCGGATCACGGTGCCCAGCGCGACGAAACCGTCATAGTCCGTACCGCCATTCTCGGCACCGTCCAGCGCGAACGAGATCACCGCCGGAATTTCCAGCGCGCCCGGAACCGTGACCACCTCATAAGTGGCGCCGGCTTCGTCGAGCGCCGCCTTGGCGCCCTCGAGCAGTGCGTCGGCCAGGTCGTCATAGAAACGGGCTTCGACGATGAGCAGGTGGGGTGGTCTAGTGCTGGCCATGTTAGTCTCCGGAAAGGCGGTGACTTAGGCCGAAGCGGCCGACTTCGCAAGCGCAAGATTGACGGATCGGCGATAGGGTCGCACTTGCATCGTTCCTAACGATCCTCCCGCGCATGCCACAAGCGCAACACGAAAATGGTCGAACCCCGGATCTCGTAGCGCATTTCATAGCGTCCGACCAGAACGCGTCGAACCTCGCGCGGCGCAAACTCTTACTCGGCAGCCTCGGCCAACCGCGCCGCGTAGCGGGCCATGGTGTCGACCTCGAGATTGACGCGGTCACCAACCTGGCGTTCGCCCCAGGTGGTGACCTGCAGTGAATGGTGGATGAGCAGCACGTCGAAGCGCGTGCCATCCACCTTGTTGACGGTCAGCGAGGTGCCGTCGAGCGCTACCGAGCCCTTGGGCGCGATGAATTTGGCGTATTCGCGCGGCGCTTCCAGCGTGAAACGCACGGCGTCGCCCTCGTCTTGCCGCGCCACGATCTCGGCCATGCCGTCGACATGGCCGGACACGATATGGCCGCCGAGTTCGTCGCCGATCTTCAGCGCCCGCTCGAGGTTCAGCCGCGTGCCGGCCTTCCAGCCGGAGGCTGTAGTGAGGCGCAGCGCTTCTTCCCAGGCCTCGACCTCGAACCAGCGGCTGTTCGACTCCGCTTCAGGCAGGGAAACGACGGTCAGGCAGATGCCGCTGCAGGCAATCGATGCACCGATGGCGATGGTCTTGGGGTCGTAAACCGTGTCGATGCGCAGCCTCACGCCCTCACGCAGCGGCGAAACGGAGGCGACGGCGCCCACATCGGTGACAATTCCAGTAAACATCAAAAACCTCTCGTCCATTCGGCATAGGTGTCGTCGCCGAAGCGCGCCTCGCGCACCAGCCGAAACCCGGCAGGGATATGGTCTCGATCGATCGGAGCCGCAATGCCATCCGTCCCGAGCCAGCCCGGCCCCTGGAAGATGACGATGCGGTCGACCATGTCATCGGCCAGCAGATTGCGGGCCGTTTCGGCCCCGCCCTCGACCATGACGTTCATCATGCCCTGGGCGGCAAGGTCTTCCAGCAGTTCCGGCAGCGCGATGCGGCCTTCAAAAGTGTCGGTGGCCAGAAGCTTCACGCCCATCGCAGCAAGCACGGCTTTGCGGGCGGCATCCGCCTCCTGCCCGACAGCGAGATAGACCGGCACGGCCTCGGCTGAGCGCGCCAACCGCCCTTGCGGCGACAGCCGCGCCTGGCGGTCGAGCACGAGGCGCACCGGCGAACGGCTTTCCAGGCCGGGCAGACGCACGGTCAGTTCGGGGTCGTCGGCGAGAGCAGTGTTGATGCCGACGACGATGACGTCGGCCTCGGCGCGCATGAGATGGACCTGCCGGCGCGAGATCGGCCCGGTTATGGAGATCTGCCCCTCGCCTGGCCGGCCGATCATGCCATCGGCCGAAAGCGCAAGCTTTAGCGTGACTTGCGGGCGCATCCTTACGGAGCGGCTGAGATAGCCGGAGAGCTGGTCGCTGGCCTCATCGGCCATGACGCGCTCGACCACCTCGATGCCGGCGGCGCGCAGGATGGCATAGCCCTTGCCCGCAACGCGCGGGTCTGGATCGCTGGCCGCACCGACGACCCGGGTCACTCCGGCAGCAACGAGTGCGTTAGCGCAAGGCGGCGTGCGGCCGTGGTGGGCGCAGGGTTCGAGCGTGACGTAAGCCGTGGCGCCGCGCGCCTTCTCGCCGGCCTCCGCCAGTGCCTCGGCTTCCGCATGCGGCCGGCCGCCGAGAGCGGTCACGCCGCGCCCGACGATCACCGGGCCGTTGCCGTCGTCGCGGACGATCAGCGTGCCGACAGCCGGATTGGTGCCGGTGAGCCCGGCATGCTTGCGCGACAGCCGCAGCGCCGCCGCCATGAACCGGCGGTCGATTACCGTCTGATCCGCGTTACTGCTCGCCATGCTGCTCCTCTTCGTCCTCGCCCTTCAGCTCGCCGAGGACGTCATGAAAATCCTTGGCCTCGCGGAAATTGCGATAGACGGAGGCGAAGCGGACATAGGCGACGTCGTCGAGCGCCTTCAGTGCCTCCATGACCAGCCGGCCGATCTCGCCGGTGGTGACTTCGGTCTCGCCCGAGCTTTCGAGCTGACGAACGATGCCGGTGACGGCGCGGTCGATACGCTCGGGATCGACATTGCGCTTGCGGCAGGCAATCTCCATCGAGCGCAGCAGCTTGTCGCGGCTGAACGGCACCTTGCGGCCCGACTTCTTGACCACCACGAGATCGCGAAGCTGCACGCGCTCGAAGGTGGTGAAGCGACCGCCGCAATCCGGGCAAACCCGCCGGCGGCGGATCGCCGCGCCGTCTTCGGCGGGGCGGGAGTCTTTGACCTGGGTGTCTTCCGATTGGCAGTAAGGGCAGCGCATGGATATCCCGCTCGCTCGCGATTCTTTCAGGCCCCGAAGCTAGTGGCTTTCCGTTCAAGTAGGAAGCAAGAAGGCGGAAATCCAATGCTGTTACGCGGTGAACGGTCCGTATCTTGTCTTTGTGCAGGAAATTGTCGCCACCGCTTGTGTGTCGGCCATGCCTCAGCGGCAAAACGGGCGCTTCCGCACACTCCATGCCCCACCCCGCCATAAACAAAACGGCTGCCGCGAACTCAACGCGACAGCCGTTCCGAAACACGCTCGATATGGACTTATCCGAGATACGGATAGAGCGGGAAGCGATCGGTCAGCGCAACCACCTTCTGCTTCACCGCAGCCTCGACGGAGGCGTTGCCTTCATCGGAGTTCGCTGCCTTCAGACCGTCCAGCACCTCGGCGATGAGATTGCCGATTTCGCGGAATTCGGCCTGGCCGAAACCACGGGTCGTGCCGGCGGGCGTGCCGAGACGGACACCCGAGGTGACGAAGGGCTTTTCCGGGTCGAAGGGAATGCCGTTCTTGTTGCAGGTGATGTTGGCGCGGCCGAGAGCGGCCTCGGCGCGCTTGCCGGTGGCGTTCTTGGGGCGCAGGTCGACCAGCATCAGGTGGTTGTCGGTGCCGCCCGAGACGATGTCGAGGCCGGTGTCCTTCAGGCTCTCGGACAGCGCCTTGGCGTTGGCGACGATGTTGGCCGCATAGGTCTTGAACTCGGGCTTCAGCGCCTCGCCGAAGGCCACGGCCTTGGCGGCGATGACGTGCATCAGCGGGCCGCCCTGCAGGCCGGGGAACACGGCCGAGTTCATCTTCTTGGCGATTTCCTCGTCATTGGTGAGGATCATGCCGCCGCGGGGTCCGCGCAGCGACTTGTGCGTGGTGGTGGTGACGACGTGGGCGTAGGGCAGCGGCGACGGATGCTGGCCACCGGCGACGAGACCGGCGATGTGGGCCATGTCGACCATGAGGTAGGCGCCGATCGCATCGGCGATCTCGCGGAAACGCTTCCAGTCCCAGATGCGCGAATAGGCAGTGCCGCCGGCCAGGATCAGCTTGGGCTTGTGCTGGTGCGCCAGCTTCTCCACCTCGTCCATGTCGAGCAGGTGGTCGTCCTTGCGCACGCCATAGGAAATCGGCTTGAACCACTTGCCGGACATGTTGACCGGCGAGCCGTGGGTCAGGTGGCCACCCGAATTGAGGTCGAGGCCCATGAAGGCGTCGCCCGGCTGCAGCAGCGCCAAGAACACCGCCTGGTTCATCTGGCTGCCGGAGTTCGGCTGGACGTTGGCGAAGTTGCAGCCAAACAGCTTCTTGGCGCGCTCGATGGCGAGTTCCTCGGCCACGTCGACGAACTGGCAGCCGCCATAGTAGCGCTTGCCCGGATAGCCCTCGGCGTATTTGTTGGTCATGATCGAGCCCTGCGCCTCGAGCACGGCGCGGCTGACGATGTTTTCGGACGCGATCAGCTCGATCTCATGGCGCTGGCGGCCGAGTTCATTGCGGATGGCGCCGAAGATCTCCGGATCGGCATCGGCAAGCGTCGTGCCGAAGAAGGATTCGAAGTGCTGGAATTCGGCCGAGTCTCTTGCCATGTCGGGTAAATCCTTGCTGCCTGGGGCGCGGCTGTGGAGCATGTTGGACCGTGATAGCCGCCGAAATCCCGATGCCCCTCCCGGGATTTGCGGCACAAGGCGCGCCCATAGCACACTTGCCGCAGGGTCGCCACGTACGCGGCGCGAAATTTGGTTGTCCCTTTGCGGCAAATCCCCCCTTTGCGGCAATTGGTAGCTGCAAAGGGAAAGGGCCGCCCAGCGGACGGCCCCTCCCATTATTTTCGGCGTTCTGCCTTCGCGTTTACTGCGCCGACGAAATCTGCAACTCCTGGACCCCGTCGCGGCCGTAGATGTCGTCGCGGAACTGAACGACACCGTCACCCGTCGACCACGCGGAGATATAGGTGAAGTAAACCGGCACCGGGTTGGTGACCGGCACCGGCGTGTTGACGCCGGACTTGATGGTCTGCTCGAAACGCTGGCGGTTCCAGCCCGGCGTGTCGCGCAGAACCCAGGTGACCAGGTCGCGAACGTTCTGGACGCGCACGCAGCCCGAGGAATCGAAGCGCATCAGCTTGCCGAACAGGCTCTGCTGCGGCGTGTCATGCATATAGACGCCGTCCGGGCTCGGGAAGTTGATCTTGACCGAGGCCATGGCGTTGATGGCGCCCGGATCCTGGCGGAACAGATACTTGGCCGCTTCCTCCGTCGACCAGTCGACCGTCATCGGGTCGACCTCGCCGCCATTCGGAGCAAACAGGCGGATGTGGTTGTCCTTGAGATAGTTCGGGTTCTTGCGCATCAGCGGGATGATGTCCTTGCGGACGATCGACACCGGCGCGTTCCAGTACGGATTGACGATGATCTCGTTGATCTTCGAATTGACGATCGGCGACTGGCGATCGACCTTGCCGACGATGGCCGTATGGCGCAGCACCACGCGGTCGTTCTCGACCGCCTCGACCTGGGCCGCCGGAATGTTGACGTTGACGTAGCGTTCGCCGAGCGTGCCGGCCTGGGTCCGCAGCCGTCCCAGATTGGTCTCGAGCTGGCCGAGGCGCACCTGGGCGCTGATGTTCATCGCGGCATAGCTGTAAGCGCCGAGGACGCCGTCGGCAGGCAAGCCGTGGCGGGCCTGGAAGCGCTTGACCGCCGCGTCGACATAAGTGTCGAAGGAAGGCGAGATGCCAGCCTGCTGCGACAGATCGCCGGAGACCATCAGGCGCTGGCGCAACACCTGCACGTCCGGATCGCTGACGCCGAGCTGCAGCTTCTTGGTGGCCGGCACGACCGGCCAGCCGCCCCGAGCGACGATGTCCTGATACTGGGCTATGGCCTGCTCGACGAAGAAGACCGTCTGCGGGCTGAAAACGGGGAGAGTCGAGGCGACCTTGCCGCCCTCACTGGCGCGCGCGTCGAACGTGTCGTTCCAGTTGCCCCGGCGCGAGGACTGCAGCACTTCATCGACGACGTTCTGCGCACCGGCGCCACCGGCTATCGCGGTCAAGGCAAGCGCGCCTGCGGTTGCGAGAAGAGAACGGCGAGTTGTATTCATGGGCATTCCAGACATCTATCCTGCATTGCACCGAACGGACAAAATTGTCCGCAATGTATGTCGGCCACTCTTAACAATTAGCCAACCATAACCCCGACACCGCGGGCATTTTGCGCCCTGTGTCGATCGGAGTTCCCCCGCAAGCAATCCCTCTGCGCTGGCGGTCCAGTTACCCACCCGGGTATCCATCCGAATATGGCGTTAACGTGGCCTTAGAGCAGAGCCGGCGGGTACGCCAGCAAAAAGATGGGCCAGTGTCGCGACGGCAACACTGACCCTGACTGGAGTTGCGATGTGCCGCGATTCGTGACGTGTCGCGGCTTGTCCGGACGGCATGGAGCTTCCCTCCACCGCCGCCGGACCTTGTCCGGCGCGACGGAACAGGCAGCCTGCTTTACATGCGGTAGGCGATGGTGTCATTCCAGAAGCGGTCGAGACGCTGCAGGGCGCGGTTCATCTGCTGGAACTCGTCGGCATTGATGCCGCCGACCTGCTCGATCGAGCCGATGTGGCGCTCGTAGAGCTTGCCCACAACTTCCGCCACCTCGGCACCCTTGTCCGTCAGGCTGACGCGGACCGAACGACGGTCGATGCGCGAGCGCTGATGGTTGATGAAACCGAGCTCGACCAGCTTCTTCAGGTTGTAAGAGACATTCGAGCCCAGATAGTAGCCCCGCGAGCGCAGCTCGCCGGCGGTCAGCTCGGCGTTGCCGATGTTGAACAGCAGCAGAGCCTGGACGGCGTTGATGTCGCTGCGGCCGTTACGGTCGAACTCGTCCTTGATCACGTCAAGCAAACGACGGTGCAGCCGTTCGACAAGCTGCAGAGATTCCATGTAAAGGGAACGGATCGCATCGGCGCGATCGTCGGATACAATGGCGGTCTTCGCCGCGGGACGGGAATTGATCATGGTCTTGCCTCTCGTTTGTCGCCGAGGTGATTGTTTTGTTTTTCTCACCTTGATCGCGAGACTAGCGCCGACCCATAAAATTCGACTTAAACACCAGGCTTAACAACGCCTTACCTGGAATGACCTTGCCCGGAAGGTTAACAAACGGCGACCCGATGGGGGTCTGTTAACCTTGTCGTTCCGTCTGCCTTTTCTGCAGGAAGATCACCGTCCGGAACGCCACATAAAGAAGCATCACGAGGATTTGGGAAATGACAACGGCGAGCCGGTGCCCGAACAGTTCGGGGAAGCCCGCATACATGGTCATCTCCGTGGCCGCGCAGATGAACCAGATCACCGGCCCCCACGACGCCAGCATCCACAGGCCGATCGCGGCGAAGGGATAGAAGACGGCCAGCATGGTCGCCGTCACCTGCCAGTAGACCGGCATCCGATCGAACCGCCACAGCGGTGCGTCGTAAAAGCCGATCAGGCGGACCCAGTAGAGAACGCCGAACAGCAGGCAGTAGACCGCGATGATGCGCAGGAACCACGCGAAGGCGGCCTCGGCGGCGGATAAGCCCAGGATGCTGTTCGGCTTGATCAGACGCTCGCTCACAGTACCAGTTCCCCGTTCGGCAGCGGCGTGAAGTAAGCGTCGATCGCCGCCGGATCGACAGCCTCGAGCGATGCCGGTTGCCACGTCGGCTTGTTGTCCCTGTCGACAAGCGCGGCGCGGATGCCTTCGTAAAAATCGTGACCATGCAGCATGCGGTTGAGGATGCGGAACTCCATGAGCATGCAGTCGTCCATCGAGAGCCCGGCCCCGGCCGTGATCTGCCGGAAGGCAACATGGAGGCTGGTCGGCGAGCGGCCCCGGACGGTGGCCAGCGTCGCCGCGGCGAACTCGTCCACCGGCGCAGCCGCCTCAAGGCCAGCGATGATTTCGGCGAGCGACGGCCTGGAAAAATACCTGGCGATCGCGTCCAGCGCATCAGGGCCGGTCTCGTGCTCGACGGTTTCGGAGGCCTCGCGCGACGCCAAATCCGGATCGCCAGTCTCGGCCAGCCGCTCGATCAGGGCGCCCAGGCGTTCGGATTTCGCCGTGTGCGTTGCCAGACCGGACCAGAGCGCGTCGCCGTAGCGGATGCGGTTGCCGGTGAGGCCCAGATACATGCCGAAGCTGTCCTTGAGGCGGGGCAGGATGTGGCTGCCGCCGACATCGGGGAAGAAGCCGATGCCGACCTCCGGCATGGCGAACTGCGCGTTCTCGGTCATCACCCGATGCGAGCCGTGGCAGGAAATCCCGACGCCGCCGCCCATGACGATTCCATCGATCAGCGCGACATAGGGTTTTGGGAAACGCGCGATGGCAGCGTTGAGCCGGTATTCGTCGACGAAGAACTCAACCGGCGGATTGCCGGCGCGGCCGGCGTTGTAGATGTCCAGAATATCGCCACCGGCGCAGAACGCCCTGCCCTCGGCCTTGACGACAACCAGCGCCACCGCCGGATCGGCTTCCCACGCGGTGAGCGCGCGCGCCAGCGCCTGGACCATGCCATGGGTGAGCGCGTTGAGCGCCTTGGGACGCGTGAGCGTGACGACGCCGGCCTTGCCCAGCCGCTCGAAGCGGATCTCGTCGCCGCCGCCAAAATCCATGGACGAATCCTTACCTGTTCACCCGCCAGCCGGGACCGTAAGTGCTACGGAACGAGGCCGGGTGCGTCAATGTTTCCGCGTCCGGAGGCGCCAAACAAGGCCTTGGCCCCATCCGTCCGGCTTGGTGATCGCCCGGCCCACATGTTAAAAAGCGGCCAAGCTCTGGAGAATGCCCCGATGAACAATATGCCCCGCCCGAAGCCTGCCGGCACGCGCTCCGTGGACGAAATCACCGGCAGCCGACGGCTGCGGCGCATGCGCAAGGCCGACTGGTCGCGACGGCTGGTGCAGGAGAATCGGCTGAGCGTGGACGACCTGATCTGGCCGATCTTCGTCATCGACGGCAAGGACCGGCGCGAGCCCATCCCGGCCATGCCAGGCGTGTTCCGGCTCTCGATCGACCTCGCGGTGAAGGAGGTGGAGCGCGCCGCCAAGCTGGGCATTCCGGCGATTGCCACCTTCCCCAATGTCGACATGGCGTTGCGCGACGAGACCGGCTCGCACATCCTCGACCCGCAGAACGTCATCAACCGCGCCACCACCGCCATCAAGGCGGCCGTGCCCGAGATCGGCATCATCACCGACGTCGCGCTCGACCCCTTCACCAGCCACGGCCATGACGGCATCCTGCGCGACGGTATCATCGTGAACGACGAGACCGTGGAACAGGTGGCCGCCGCCGCCGTCATCCAGGCCGCCGCCGGCGCCGACATCATCGCGCCCTCGGACATGATGGACGGCCGCATCGGCGCGATCCGCGACGCGCTCGACGCCAACGGCTTCCAGGACGTGGCGATCATGTCCTACGCGACCAAGTTCGCCTCGGCCTTCTACGGCCCCTACCGCGAAGCCATCGGCACGCAGGGCCTGCTCAAGGGCGACAAGAAGACCTATTACATCGACCATGCCAACAGCGACGAGGCGCTGCGCGAGGCCGAGCAGGATCTGGCCGAAGGCGCCGACATGCTTATGGTGAAGCCGGGCCTGCCCTATCTCGACATCATCCGCCGGCTGAAGGACGAGTTCCAGGTGCCGACCTTCGCCTACCAGGTGTCGGGCGAATACGCGATGATCAAGGCCGCCGCGGCCAACGGCTGGCTCGACGGCGAGAAGGCGATGCTGGAAAGCCTGCTGGCCTTCAAGCGCGCCGGCTGCGACGGCGTCCTTACCTATTTCGCGCCCCAGGTGGCCGAGATGCTGAAGGGGTAGTTGCAAGAGAAAAGGGCGGCCGACACACGTCGCGTGCAAGGACGATCTGGTTCTTGAATCGTCGCCGCCCGTCACCATTTCTTGTAGGGTCGTGGCGGCGGGATTCCTCCCGCCCCGACAAGGAAGGTGAATATGACCACGCGTGTTCTCGACGGCGAAATCATCACGACGCGGCTGGATGACGTCCGCGCCTATGAAGGCGTGCTGACGCGCCGGGTCGTCGCCTTCTGCATCGACTACCTGATCATCGGCCTTCTGATGATCCCCTTCGCCATTCTCGTGTTCCTGCTCGGCATCATCACGCTCGGCCTCGGCTGGGGCCTGTTCGGCGTGCTGTTTCCGCTGGTAGCGATGATCTATGTCTGGAACACGCTTGGCGGCCGCAACCAGGCCACCACCGGCATGCGCATGATGGGCATCCGCCTCGACCGCCTCGACGGCAAGCCCGTCGACGGGCTGCTGGCGGTGGTGCACACCGTGCTGTTCTGGGCCGGCAACGTGGTGCTGACGCCGCTCATCCTGCTGGCGACACTTTTCACCGACCGCAAGCGCACCTTGCACGACCTGCTGTTGGGCACGGTGGTAACGCGCAGCGACCGCTGATTTTCGGATTTGGCGGCGCGAACGGGCGCGCCGCGCGGATTTGTGATCGGCCATGAGACCATTGGCCAATATCCAGTTGAATTTTTTGCCGGTCCAGCCAAGGTGGGGGTAATATTGGGTTTTAGTTCGAGACCGATATCGACGCGCGATGACTCAGCATCCGACCCAGTCCCCGCAGTTCTTTTTGACGGCGCCTTCGCCATGCCCCTACATTGACGGCCAGTTCGAACGCAAGGTGTTCACCCATCTTGTGGGCGAGAAGGCGCCGGAGATGAACGACCTGCTGACGCAGGGCGGCTTCCGCCGCTCGCAGAACATCGCCTACCGCCCGGCCTGCGAAACCTGCCGGGCCTGTGTGTCGGTGCGCATCCTCGCCAACGAATTCGCGCCGACGCGAAACATGCGGCGCGTCCTGCACCACAATGCCGACCTGATCGGCTCGCTGCACGAGGCGGAGCCCTCGACGGAACAGTATTCCCTCTTCCGCAAATATCTCGACGCCCGCCACCGCCGGGGCGGCATGTCGGACATGACCGTGCTCGACTATGCGATGATGGTGGAAGACACCCACGTCAAGACCAAGATCATCGAGTACCGCCGGCGCGGGCCCGACAGCTTCATCACCGGCAAGGGCCGGGGCGAACTGATCGCGGTCGCGCTGTCGGACATAATGGTCGACGGCCTGTCGATGGTCTATTCCTACTTCGATCCGGATTTGGCCGAGCGCTCGCTTGGCACCTTCATGATCCTCGACCACATTGCGCGCGCACGTGCCGCAGGGCTGCCCCATGTCTATCTGGGCTATTGGGTCAATGGTTCGCGCAAGATGAGCTATAAGGTGCGCTTCACGCCGCAGGAGCACCTGGGGTCGAAAGGCTGGGAGCGCTACGTGCCTGAAGCCGTCTGACCGGCATCGAATCGTAGCGGCACATCATCCCTTCCTTCCCCCGGAGCAAGCTTCCTTGTCTGCATCCAGCCACAACCATGCCAAAGGGCTTGCGCTGACCGCGATCGGCGGCCTGACGCTCACCGTCGACATCCCGTTGATCCGTCTCGCCGGCGGCGACAGCTGGACGATCCTCTTCCTGCGCACCGGCACCACCTTCATCATGGCGCTGATCATCTGGGCTGTCTGGCGCTCGCTCAGCAGTAAGGCCCCGAAGCTCATTCCCGGTCGCGCAGGGCTGTTGGTGGCCGCGCTCTACGGCCTGGGTTCGGTCGCCTTCATCACCGGGGTCTACCACACCTCGACCGCGAACCTCGTCTTCATCCTGGCCTTCAACACCATGTTCGCGGCGCTGCTGTCGTGGCTGTTCCTGAAGGAGCGGCCCAAGCCGGTGACGCTTGCCACCATGGTGGTCATGATCATGGGCGTGCTGATCATCGTTTGGGATTCGATCGGCACCGGGCAGATGTTCGGCAATCTGATGGGTCTGATTTCGGCGCTCTGCATCGCCTCGGCCATCACCATCTCGCGCGCCAGCGGCCAGGAGATGGGCCTCGCCTCGCTGGTCGGCGTGGTGTTTCCGTTCACGGTAGCCGCGGTGATGGTGTCCCAGACGGGCATCAACGTCTCCGCGCCTTGGTGGATCATTTTCAACGGCGCGGTGGTGATGCCGATCTCGTTCTTCTGCCTTGCCAACGGGCCGAGATATCTGTCGAGCCCGGAAGTGGCGATGTTCTACCTGCTCGAAACTGTGCTGGCGCCGATATGGGTATGGATGATTTTCGCCGAGGTTCCCACCCGCAACAGCCTGATCGGCGGCGCCATACTGATCACCGCGCTGGTCGCGCATTCGCTGTGGCAGTTGCATGACGGCCGGCGCCGGGCGGCATTGGCCGTGCGACAGCCGGCGTGAGGTTGAGGCCGCTCAGGCGTCGGCAGCCTCGCAATTGACCATCCAGGGCGTACCGAAGCGGTCGATCACCATGCCGAAGCGCTCGGCCCAGAACGTCTTGCCAATCGGCATCTTGACCTGCCCCTTGTCGGCCAGCGCGTTGAAGACGCGCTCGGCCTCGGCAACATCGGTGAACTGAAGCGAGACCGAGAAGCCGCTCATCGTAGTGCGGTATTGAGGCGGCGCATCCGACCCCATCAGCACCTGGTCGTCGCCAAAGGTCAGCCGCGCATGCATGATCTTGTCACGCCACTCGGCGGGAACATGCTCCTCGGCCGGGCTACCGGCATGGGGCATCATGATGACGATCTTCCCGCCCAAAACCTTCTCGTAGTATTTGAACGCTTCTTCACAATTGCCGTTGAAGGCCAGATACGGACTCATCTTCATCGACTGATCTCCAGTTGAGGATGTGTTGCCCCGACAGGACGATAATGCACACCTAGCGCCGCCAAGGAAGCGCACGCAACCGCGCGTCGCGCAGATAGAGCCCGCCCCAGGCCATGACGCCGAGGTAGAGGCCGAACAACGTGTGGGTGAGCATTGGGTTGCCGATGCGCAGATGCGTGGCGATCGCCCCGCCGAGATAGCCGGTCAGCAGGATCGCGCCGAGAACCGAAGTTCGGGGAATTGCATAGAGAACGGTGCAGATGAGGGTAAGCACGCCCAGCGTGCGGGCCACGGCCGCATCTGCCGGCCAGCCGAGCCCGCCCATGGTCTCGGTGACCACTTCGAGCGGCACCAGCTTGATCGCCGCGTCGAACACGAGGAACAGGATCAGCAGGCCGCTGACGATCCAGCCTGCCCAGTATGCCCGAGTGGAGATGGAGGCTGGTTCAGCGTAGGCGGTTTGCGAGATGGCTTGCATGGGTCTCTCCCTCTGGTGGTCCTGCGGATCGAGTTCGATCGCCTCGAACTCGCCTCAAGGACGCGCCAGAGGGAGGACTGCCGACGTCCCCGCCGGAATTCTTTCTCCCGCCGCCGTGGGAAAGCTGCCGGCGCGGCCGATGGGGCCGCGCCGAAGCAGATCAGGAAGCGCCTGCGAGCAGGCTGGCGTTGCCTCCGGCCGCCGTAGTGTCGACGCAGACGGCGCGCTCATGCGCATAGGCCGCCGGATAGATGACCTCGCCGACCAGGGGCACGATCGGGCCCTTGCGGGCGGCGAGCGCCTTTCGGATCTTTTTCGCATGCCCGGCATCGCCTGAGAAACCGACGACGCCAAGATCGAGCGAAGCAAGCGCCTCGGCCAGTACCTCGCCGTCAATGGCAGCAATCGGCAGGCCCTTGCCGATGAGCGCATGGAGCGCGGCGGGAGCGCCGGGCGCCACGGCCAGCACGGCATTGCCGGCGGCAAGCGCCTGGACGACCTGCGCCAGCAGCGTTTCCGCATCCAGCCCGAGGCAGAGCGCGCGGCCGCGCGGCGTCAGGGCCAGCGTGTTGGCCTCACCCGTCGGTCCGGGCAGGTCGACCTGGCCATAATCCAGCGCGGCAGCGGCTGCGATTGCGGCAGCAGCCTTACCCCTCAGATGCTTGCGCAGGGTCGCGATGCGGTCGCTCGCCTGGCTCCATTCGAAAGCTCCTTGCGGGAAGCGCGAGGCAATCTCGGCGGCCGTCACCGGCTTGGCCGCGACCGGCGCATTACCGCCGGCGACGGCAGCGCGGCGGAAGCGGCGCAGATAGTGCGGGCCGCCAGCCTTGGGGCCGGTGCCCGAAAGCCCCTCGCCGCCGAAGGGCTGCGAGCCGACGACCGCGCCGATCTGGTTGCGGTTAACGTAGATGTTGCCGGCGTGGATGCCGTCGACGAAGTGCTGCACGCGGCCCTCGATGCGGGTGTGCAGGCCGAAGGTCAGGCCAAAACCCTTCGTGTTGATGTCGGCGATGACCTTGTCGATCTCCTCGGCCTCGAACGTCGCAACATGCAGCACGGGACCAAAAACCTCGCGCTCCATTTCGCCTATACCGGAGACGCGGAACACGTGCGGCGCCACGAAGCGACCGTCCTTCGGCGCGTCGAGCTTGGCGACGAGGCGGCCCTGCGCTTCCATTTTGGCGCTGTAGTCGCGGATGGAAGCCTGCGCCTCTTCGTCGATGACCGGGCCGACATCGGTGGAGATCTGCCACGGATCGCCAATGTTGAGCGCGTCCATCGCGCCCTTCAGCATGTGCAGCATCTTCTTCTCGACGTCCTTCTGGACATAGAGGACGCGAAGCGCCGAGCAGCGCTGGCCAGCACTCTGGAAGGACGAGGCGACGATGTCGCGCACCGCCTGTTCGGGCAGCGCAGTGGAATCGACGATCATGGCGTTGAGACCGCCGGTCTCGGCCACCAGCATGGCGTCGGGTGCCGCGGTCTCGGCAAGCTGCTTCTCGATGACCTTGGCGACTTCGGTGGAGCCGGTGAAGCAGACGCCGGCGATGCGCGGATCGGCCGTCAGCGGCGCGCCGACGGTCGGGCCGTCACCCGGCAGAAGCTGGATCACGTCTTCCGGAATACCTGCCTTGCGCAGCAGTTCGACGGCGCGGAAGGCGATCAGCGGCGTTTGTTCGGCCGGCTTGGCGATCACGCTGTTGCCGGTGACCAGCGCTGCCGCGATCTGGCCGGTGAAGATGGCGAGCGGGAAGTTCCAGGGCGAGATGCAGACGATGACGCCGCGCGCCTCTGTGCCGGCCTCGGCCTTGGCGGCTTCGGCGGCGTAGTAGCGCAGGAAGTCGACCGCTTCGCGCAGCTCGGCCACGCCATCGGCCAGCGTCTTGCCGGCCTCGCGGGTGGCAAGCGCGAAGAACTCGGCGGCGTTGGCTTCGTAGAGGTCGGCGGCGCGGCGCAAGGCTTCGGCGCGCTCGGCCACGGGACGTGCGGCCCAGGCCGGCTGCGCCTCGAGCGCGATGCGCACGGCGGTGTCGACTTGCTTGGGCGCGGCTTCCGTCACGGTGCCGACGATGTCGCCGGGCTTGGCCGGGTTGACGACCGGCCGCCTGGCGCCCTCGCCGACCGCGCGCGTGATGGGCTTGGCGTGCCACTGCTCAGCCCCGGCGAATTCCTGGCGCGCCTTGTCGAGGGCGGCCAGCGTCACCGGATCAGTGATGTCAAAGCCCTTGGCGTTGATGCGGCCGGCGCCGAAGATGGCCAGGGGCCGCGGAATGGCCGGGTTGGCGGCCGGCCCCTGCGTGGCGACAGTATCGAACGGATCGCGGGCGATGTCCTCGGCCTTGACGCTCACATCGGTGAGCTGGTGGACGAAGGAGGAGTTGGCGCCGTTTTCAAGCAGGCGGCGCACCAGATAGGCGAGCAGGTCCGAATGCGCGCCGACTGGCGCATAGATGCGGCAGCGGGTGCCTTCGGCCTTGCGCACCGTCTCGTGCAGCGCCTCGCCCATTCCATGCAGGCGCTGGAATTCGAAGCAGGTGCGGTCAGGCGCCATGGCGAGGATGGCCGAAACGGTGTGCGCGTTGTGGCCGGCGAACTGCGGGTAGATGCGGTCGGTCATCGACAGCAGCTTCTTGGCGCAGGAGATATAGGAAACGTCGGTGTTGGCCTTGCGCGTGAACACCGGATAGCCGTCGAGGCCGAGCGTCTGTGCGCGCTTGATTTCGGTGTCCCAATAGGCGCCCTTGACCAGGCGCACCATGATCTTGCGGTCGTATTTCTGGGCCAGCGCATAAAGCCAGTCGATGGCGAAGGCGCAGCGCGGGCCATAGGCCTGCACGACGACGCCAAAGCCGTCCCAGCCTTCCAGCTGCGGATCGGCCAGCACGCGCTCGATGACGTCGAGCGACAGGTCGAGACGGTCAGCCTCTTCGGCATCGATGTTGAGGCCCATGCGGGCCTTCTTGGCGGCGACGGCGAGAGACAGCAGGCGCTCGGCCATGACCGGCAGCATGGTTTCCTTCTGCGCTTCCTCGTAGCGCGGATGGATGGCCGACAGCTTTACCGAGATGCCGGGGTTGTAGCGAATGTCCTGCCCCTTGGAGTGGGCGGAAAGCGAGGCGATGGCATCGGCATAGGCGCGCAGATAGCGCAGCGCATCCTCTTCGGTGCGGGCCGCCTCGCCCAGCATGTCGTAGGAATAGAGGTAGCCCTTGGCGATCATCGAGCGGCCGCGCTTGACGGCTTCCTCGATGGTGCGGCCGAGCACGAACTGCTCGCCCATCTCGCGCATGGCCGCCGCCACCGCCTTGCGGATGACGGGCTCGCCCAGCCGGCGAACCATGGCATGCAGCGTGCCGGCGATGCCGTCCTCGCTCTCGTCGAGCACGCGGCCGGTGAGCATCAGCGCCCAGGTCGAGGCGTTCACGAAAATGGAGCTGGAGCTGCTGCCGTGGGCCGACCAGTCGTGCGGGGCGATCTTGTCCTGGATCAGGTCGTCCATGGTCTGCGTGTCGGGCACGCGCAGCAGCGCCTCGGCCAGGCACATCAGCGCCACGCCCTCCTTGGTCGACAGGCCATAGGCGGAAAGGAAGACTTCCATCAGGCGCGGGTCGGTCGAGCCGCGCACGGCATTCACCAGACCGACGGCGCGGGCGGAAATCGCCTTGCGCTCGGCCTCGCTCAAACCCGCCGCTTCGACAAGCCTGGCCAAGGCCTTGTCTTCATCGGGGAGGTAGTTGGCGCGAATCTGCTTGCGGATGGAATCGAGCAATGGAGCGGTCATGGACATCCTGCTGGAACGAAACGGTTGTAGGGCTGTTTCGATGCCTATCATAAACCCCATCGCCGGGCGGCCCAAAGGATTGAACCGGACAGGTCGAATGACCTATAGATGAGGATCGATTTCACCAGGTTGCAGCGCAGATTATCCGATGAAAGACCAACTGGACCGCATAGACCGCAATATCCTCGCCGCCCTCTCGCGCGACGGGCGGCTTTCCATGGCCGAGCTTGCCGTGCAGGTCGGCCTCTCGAAGACGCCGGTGCAGGCGCGGGTGAAACGCCTGGAGCAGGAAGGGATTATCCGCGGCTATTCGGCGGTGATCGACCATGAGCGCATGGGCGAAGGTCATGTCGCCTTCGTGCAGGTAAAGCTATCGGACACACGCTCGGCCGCGCTGGATGCCTTCAACCGCGCGGTGCAGGGCGTGCGCGAGATCGAGCAATGCCACATGATGGCGGCGAGCTTCGACTATCTCCTGAAAGTGCGCACCAAGGATATCGCCGCCTATCGCCGCGTGCTGGGTGAACGCATATCCGCCCTGCCCCATGTGGCGCAGACTTCCACCTTCGTGGCGATGGAGACGGTGAAAGACCGCTGATCAGTTCGACAGCGTTTTCAGGAAGGCTATGAGCGCGGCGCGCTCGCGCTCGGAAATCTTGAGCGGCACGACTTCCGACTTGCCGCCCGGGCTGGCCGGCGCGCGCACATAGTGGTCGATCACCGCCTCCAGCGTCGGGATTTGGCCGGCATGCATATAGGGCGGGCGATCGGCCACGCCGCGCAGCGACGGCGTCTTGTAGGCGCGGCGCAGCTCGGGGCCGGACTTGACCATGAAGCGCAGCTCGCCGCAGGCTTCCGGCGCTGCGTCGCTGAAGTGCCCGAGGCAGTTGAACGGATCGGCAAGCAGCTGAGGCACCGCCGCCTCGCGGCCGAGATCTTCCGGCAAGCCGTCGGCCGGCGGGATGCCGGTGTTGTGGAAATGGTCGTCCGTGAAGCGCGGGCCGTTGTGGCACTCGACGCAGTTGGCCTTGCCGACAAACAGGCGCAGGCCATAAAACTCCTCGTCGGACAGCGCGGCGTCGCCCGTGGGTTCCTGGCTGACCGCGAGCGCATCGGCGAAGCGATCGAACCGGGTCTTTTCGTGCACGATCGTGCGCTCGAAGGCGGCTATGGCCTTGCCGACATCGGCAAAGACGCGGTTCACGGCATCCTGTTGCGTCTCGCTCATTCCCGCCCATGCGGCCTTGTCGGTTTCGCTGCCCAGCGGGCTTGCATTGGCCGGGACAGCGGAAAGATCGGGCAACGGCCCGAAGACGTTTTCGTAGTCCCCGGCGAAATTGGCCTTCACGAAATGAGCATAGGCCGCGCGATTGCCGCCATGCTCGCGCGCGTCCTCAAGCGGCCCCAGCGCCTGCGCCCAAAAGCTGTCGCGGCGGCCGTCCCAGAACAGGAACGGACTGCGCGCGGCATCCGCCAGCGGCATGGTGCGGCGGCTGGTGGTGGAAATGCCGACGCCGAGCGGCCGGTCGTCCTGGAAATGGCGATCGGCGACATGGCAGGTGCCGCAGGAAACGTTGCCGTCGCGGCTGAGGCGCTGATCGAAGAAAAGCGTGGCACCGAAGGCGGCGGCGGCGGGCAGATCGGCATAGCGGTTGCTCGGATCGGCCGGCAGCGGCGGCAGCGCCGAAAGCGACAGAGATGCCACCGCCTTGCGTTCGGCTTCGGTGAGGGGGGCCGGCTTGCAGCCGAGCAGGCCCGAAAGCAGAAGTGCCGCAGCCGGCAGAATGGGCAGGATGCGGCGGCTGCCGATCATAGCTTCAGGTTGAACACGGCCTCGTCGTCGCCTGCCGGAGCCGACACGGCGAACCGGAACTCCCAGGCACCACCCATGCTGAACTTGACCCCTTCGACCCTGTAGCGCCCCTCGCCAAGCTGAGCCGTGACTTCCGGGCTGGTGGGCAGACCATGCCCATGCGCCGGCATTCCGCCACTGATGGTGATGCTAGCGCCCTCGACCGGCTTGCCGTCCTGCGTCTTGACGGTGACCATCCAGGTATGGAGCTCGCCGACCTTCACCGGCGGGGCTTCCGGCTCGATGGCGACGAGATAGGTTCCGTTCTCGCTCGCCTTGCTGAGCGAGAAGCTGGGCGCGGACTCCGGCGACGGCGCCGTCTGCATACGGGTAAATGCCATCAGCGCCACGGCCAGCAGGCCGACGATCGCGACGAGATAACGCCAGTTGAAACCCACTTCCGCACTCCTTTGCCGAATCCCCCGGGCTTATGAGGCGGCAACCTAATCCCTGGTGACGGGAACGAAAAGCACCAAAGCCGCTTCTACCCGACATGGCCAGCGCAGCGGCGAGACGATAGATTGCCTATGTGGCAGAGAGGAGGAATTTATGGCGGACGGCATCGTGGCGATCGGCGAATGCATGCTCGAACTGTCGGGCCGGATCGACCACAGCTGGCGAATGGGCTTCGCCGGCGACACCTTCAACACGCTGTGGACCATCCGCGCGCTGAGCTCCAGACAAAACGTCGACTACGTCTCGGCTTTCGGCGACGATCCCTTTTCCCAGGAACAGATAAGTTTCCTGCGTGCGCACGACATCGGCATAGCCGGGAGCCCGATCATCCCCGGCGCGCGGCCCGGCCTCTATGCGATCAAGCTCGACGGTGCGGAACGTTCGTTCACCTACTGGCGCAGCGACTCGGCTGCCCGGCAGCTTGCCAGCAGCGCGGCTGCGCTGGCAAAAAGCCTTGAACAACGGACACTTGTGTATTTTTCCGGAATCACTTTGGCAATTCTGGACGCGGCCGGCCGGCACACCCTGCTGCAGGCGATCGCCCAGGCGCGGGCGCATGGCGCGCACATCGCCTTCGACCCCAACTACCGCCCTCGCCTGTGGCCCGACGCGGCCGCAGCGCGCAGCGCGATGGACGAAGCGCTGCAGGTGACCGACATCGCGCTGCCGACGTTTCCGGATGAGCAGGAGCTTTATGGCGACGCATCGCCGGAGGCCACCGCGCAGCGGTTTCAGAAGGCCGGCATCGGCGAGATCGTGGTCAAGAACGGCGAGCATGCGGCGCTGGTCTCGCATTACGAGGATACGTTCACCGTTGCGGCGACACATGTCGCCTCCCCTCTGGACACCACCGGAGCAGGCGACGCCTTCAACGGCGGCTATCTCGCGGCCCGGCTGCTGGCCCTGCCGCCCGAGGAAGCAGCCGAGCGCGCGCACCGCGTTGCGGCGGCAGTGGTGCAGGTGCGCGGCGCGCTGGCGCCGTTCGACATATTGAAGCTGGCGTTCGACCTCTAAGGCGCCGCCTATCCCACCCTGAAGCGGTATTCGGTCGTTTGGCGGTACATCTGCCCCGGCCACAGCGTGGCCTGCGGGAAATAGGGACGATTGGGCGAATCTGGCCAGACCTGCGGCTCAAGGCACAGGCCCGCATAGGGCTGGTAGCGCCTGCCGCCCAATCCCCTCGCATCGGTCGAGACATGCTGGCCGATATAGAGCTGGACGCCCGGTTCCGTGGTCCAGACCTCCATTTCCAGGTTCGACCTGGCGCCCTGCAGCCAGGCCGCCTGCCTGAGCGGCCCGCGTGCGGCGGCAAGGCAGAAATTGTTGTCGTAGGCGACCTGCTCGCCGTCCATCTGCATGCGCACGGGGCGGGCATGGCGGAAATCGTATGGCGTTTCATCGACCGGCTGCACCACGCCGGTCGGGATCATGTCGGCATCGACCGGAAGATAGGCCGCGGCAGTGAGCATCAGTCGATGGTCGAGGATGTCGCCCGTGCCGCCGTCGTCGAGGTTGAAATAGGAATGGTGCGCGAGATTGCAGAGCGTCGGCTCCTCGCAGGTGGCGGTCAATTCGACGGACAGCGTGCCGGGTATTTTCAGCCGGTAGGTGCAGCGCACGTCGAGCGCGCCGGGAAAACCCATCTCGCCGTCGGGATCATGCAGGCCGAGCGTGACGAAATCGGGCCCATGCACCAGAACGTCCCACACGCGGTGACCAAAGCCGTGCGAACCGCCGTGGAGGCCGTTGCTTTCCGGCCTGTCGGGGTCGATCAGATGGCGCCGGCCCTCGAGCGTGAAGCGGCCGCCGCGGATGCGGTTGGCATAGCGCCCTACAATGGCGCCGAAATAGGGAGAGAAGGCGGGATAGCTGGCAAAGCGCTCGAAGCCGAGCACCAGCGGCGCGTCATGGCCTGAAATGCGCAGGTCCTGGACCACCGCGCCCCAGCTGATGATTTTGGCCGAGAGGCCGCCGCCGGCAATTTCGAAGCGCCGGACGGCCTGTCCGTCATCCGTCGTACCGAAGACCTTGCCACCCGACATGCACCTCTCCGGCCAGAAATGTGTTTCGGGCGTGACCATGAGGCCACGCCCGCGACAGTGTCAAGGATCAGAGGCCGAGGCCGCCGATGCAGACGTATTTCGTGTCGAGATAGTCGTCCATGCCCTGGTGGCCGCCTTCGCGGCCAAGGCCGGATTCCTTGACGCCGCCGAACGGCGCCTCGGGCGTGGTGATCAGGCCCTCGTTGACGCCGACCATGCCATACTTCAGCCCTTCCATGACGCGGAAGGCGCGGCCGAGATCGCCGGTGTAGAAGTAGCAGGCGAGCCCGAACTCGGTGTCGTTGGCGAGCTCGATCGCCTCCTCTTCCGTCTCGAACTTGAAGACCGGCGCGACGGGGCCGAAGATCTCTTCCTTCATGAACTTCATCTTCGGCGTGGCGTCGGCGATGACGGTCGGCTCGAAGAAGGAGCCGCCCAGCGCATGGCGCTTGCCGCCGGCAACCACCTTGCCGCCATTGGCGGTGGCGTCGGCGATGAACTCCTCGACCTTCTCGACCGCGTTGACGTCGATCAGCGGTCCCTGCTGCACGCCCGCCTCGAGGCCGGAGCCGACCTTGAGCTTGTTGGAGGCGGCGGCCAGCTTCTCGACGAACTTGTCATAGATGCCCGCCTGCACGAAGAAACGGTTGGTGCACACGCAGGTCTGGCCGGAATTGCGGAACTTGGCGGTGATGGCACCCTCGACCGCGCGGTCGAGATCGGCGTCGTCGAAGACCAGGAACGGCGCGTTGCCACCCAGCTCCATCGACACCTTCTTGACCGTCGAAGCCGACTTGGCGATCAGCATCTTGCCGACCTCGGTCGAGCCGGTGAAGGTGATCTTCTTGACCAGCGGGTTGGCGCAGATTTCGTCGCCGATCTCGCCGGCCGAGCCGGTGACGATGTTGACGACGCCCTTCGGGAAGCCGACTTCCTCGCACAGCGCTCCCCAGGCGAGGCCGGAGTAAGGCGTCTGCGAGGCCGGCTTGACGACGGCGGTGCAGCCGGCCGCGAGTGCCGGGCCGAGTTTGCGCGACAGCATGGAGGACGGGAAGTTCCACGGCGTGATCGCTGCGATGACACCGACCGGCTCCTTGTTCACTAGGATGCGGCGGTCAGCCCACGGCGAAGGCACCACGTCGCCATAGGCGCGGCGCGCTTCCTCGGCGAACCACAGCACATAGGCGGCCGAGGAGCCGACCTCGCCCTTGGCCTCCGTCAGCGACTTGCCCTGCTCGATGGTGAGCAGCTCGGCCAGCGCATCCTGGTTGTCCATGATCGCGTCGTGCAGCTTGCGCAGCAGTTTCGAACGCTCGAGCGCAGACGTCTTGCGGAAGGTTTTGAAGGCCTCATTGGCGGCTTCGATGGCGCGGCGCGTCTCGGCCGCGCCCGCGCGCGGGACCGTACCGATCGTGAGGCCCGTCGCCGGGTTGATCACGTCGATGGTCTTGCCGGAATCGGCCTGAACCCATTCGCCGTTGATCAGGTTTGCCTGGCGCATGAAATGGCTGGTTTTCTGGAGCATTCGTCTCGCCTCTCGTGCGGCGCGCCGCGACGCGCCGGTTCCTCTGGAATTCGTCGTTATCGGCCGGAGAAACCTCCGCCCCGTGCCGTCGATGTTGCGCGATGTACCCAAAATATATGGTTCTCGCGGCAAGTGCGCCACCTCTAACCTGCCCGCCCCATCTGGATCAATCGCCTTGATCCATGAGCTGTATGGTCCAGCGTCAGGCGAAGGCGAACTGCGCGACGGAAAGCCAGAAGGCGGTGGTGACGACGGCGCAGGCCGTGGCGATCGTCATTTGGTTCGAGGCGAGCGCCTGGCCGGTGCCGAGCTGGGTTGCGATGAGATAGGAATTGACGCCGGACGGCAGCGCCGCCGCCGCGACCGCCACCTTGGCCGACAGGGGCGGCAGGCCGAGCAGCCAGGCCATGGCCAGCGCCACCGCTGGCATCAGCATGAGCTTCAGGCCCGAAAGCACCATGGCGGGCCTGACATTGCCCGAAATGCCGAACTTGCGCAGGCCAAGCCCCATGCCGAACAGCGCCAGGGGTCCGGCGATGCCGCCCAGCGCGTCAATCAGGCGGCCAATCAGCCCGGGCATCGGCAGCCCGGCAAAGCGCCAGACCAGCCCCGCCAAAATGCCGACGATCAGCGGATTGGTGTAGAGGCGCCGCAGGAAGTCGCGCACGATATGTAATGGGTGGACCGGCGCGTCCGCGCGCCCGCCGAAGACCTCGAACAGCACGATGGAGGCCGCCAGCATCGTCGGCAGGTGTACAGAGATGATCAGCGACAATATGTCGACCCCCTGCTGGCCGAAGACGCCGAGCATGAAGGGAATGCCGAGCAGGAGCAGGTTTGAGAAGGCCGTCGCCACGCCGCCGACCACGCCGGCCTGCGAATCCCGGCCAAAGACGCGGGTGGTGACCAGATGGCCGGCCGTCCAGGCCACCGCCGCCGCCGCAAAATAGGTCGCCCACAGGGTCCAAGGTGCCGCGCCATGGAAATCGGCATTGACCATGGTGCGAAACAGCAGGATCGGCAGCGCCACGCCGACGGCGAACTGCGACAGCGCGTCGCCGACCTCGGCTTTCAGATAGCCGGACAGGCCGGCCAGATAGCCGAGCGCGACCAGACCGAAGACGAACAGGACTGTTTCGACCAGAGGAGACATGGCCGAAGTTGATAGGTGAGCCGCGCGCGCCGCGCAATCGGTGGCGGGCTTGATCGGTGACGTCGACGCGTAAGGGAAGACACGCCCTTGCCTTTCATCCGGCTTTCCCATCCCTATATCCGCCGAACCGCCTGGGAAAATTGCATGCGCATCGTGATCGCCGTCCTGTTCCTGCTCTCCTCACTCGTGCCGTCCGCGGCGACGGAAGCGGGATGGGCGCTGCTGCGCGCCGGCGGCCATGTCGTGCTCCTGCGCAATGCCATCACGCCTGGAGGCGGCGGCGAACCGACCAATTTCGACATCGAAAACTGCGCCACCCAGCGCAACCTGTCCGACCGCGGCAAGCAGCAGGCGCGCAAGATGGGCGCGCTGTTTGCCGCGCGTGCCGAAACCGTCGAACGCGTGCTGTCCAGCCGCAACTGCAACGCGCTTGAAACCGCCCGTATCGCCTTCAACGACAAGGTCGTGGAGGCGTTCGCCGCACTCGACCTGCCGCCGCCCGGCACTGAGGTGAGCGAGGAACAGAAGCAGGCGATCCTGGAGGAAATTCGCGCCTTCAGCGGGTCCGGCAACCTTGTCCTCGTCACGCACCAGGAAGTCATTGCGGCACTGACTGGCGCGAATGCCCGCGAGGGCGAGGCGATCATCGTGCGGCCGGACGGCGAAGGGCTCCATATTCTGGGCCGAATCGTGTTCAATTGACGAGGCACGAACGCCGCATGAAATGACCTGACGGAAAGACCAGGCGAGCCGGCCACCGGCCGCGAAAGGGAGATTTGGTCTTTTCCTGCCCAAAAAAACGGATTAGAGAGCCGAACAACCCTGCGCGGAAAGGAATCCGCCCGCATTTCAAAGGAAAAGCCGTGTCCACGACATTCGAGAAAGTAGCCAAGATCATCGCCGACACGAGCGAGATCGACATCGACACCATCACGCCCGAGAGCCACACCATCGATGACCTCGGGATCGACAGCCTCGATTTCCTCGACATCGTGTTCGCGATCGACAAGGAATTCGGCATCAAGGTGCCGCTCGAGAAGTGGACGCAGGACGTCAACGACGGCAAGGCCTCGACCGACGAATATTTCCTGATGAAGAACCTCTGCGCCAAGATCGACGGTCTGGTCGCGGCAAAGGCTGCCGCCTGACCCTTGACGGGACAGGCAGCCTGACCGACAACAGCCATCCATGAGCGCCCACGACGTCGTCATCACCGGCATCGGCCTTGTCTCGTCACTGGGCGAAGGCACCGATGCCCATTGGCAGAAGCTGACCGCCGCCGACGCGGCCCCGGTAGTGGATGCCGAACGCTATTCGCCCTACTCCATCCACCCGCTGCCCGAGATCGACTGGGGCCTGCAGATCGCCAAGCGCGGCGACCAGCGGCAGATGGAGACCTGGCAGCGGCTCGGCACCTATACGGCCGGCCTTGCGCTGGACGACGCAGGCATCAAGAGCGACGAAGCCTTGTGCGCCACCATGGACATGGTGGTGGCGGCCGGCGGCGGCGAGCGTGACGAGACGGTGGACAACGCGATCCTCGCGGCTTCCGAGACGCGCAACGACCGCGACGTGCTGTTGAACGAAAAGCTGACCACCGAACTTCGGCCGACGCTTTTCCTGGCGCAGCTTTCCAACCTGCTCGCCGGCAACATCTCCATCGTCCACAAGGTGACCGGCTCCTCGCGCACCTTCATGGGCGAGGAAGGCGCCGGCGTCTCGGCGGTCGAGACGGCCGCGGCGCGCATCCGCTCGGGCCAGTCCACGCATGTGCTGGTGGGCGGCGCGTTCCAGACCGAACATCCCGACATGCTGTTGGGCTATGAGCTCGGCGGCTATCTGCACCGCGGCCAGTGGAAGCCGGTGTGGCAGCGCGAGGGCGGCCAAGGCGGCGGCGTGGTCAGCGGCTCCGGCGCGGCCTTCCTGGTGCTGGAATCGCGCGCGCATGCCGAGGCACGTGGACGCCGCATCTATGCAACGCTCGGCCCGGTCGTGTCGAACCTGACGCGCCGTCGCAAGCAGGATCTGGGCGAAGCTATCGCCGGCCTGCTCGACAAGACGAGCCTGCCCGCCAACGGCCCGCTGCTGGCGATGTCCGGCGCATCCGGCGCGCATGCCGCGACAAAGGCCGAAAAGGCAGCGCTGGAGCGCAACCCGCAACTCGTGGCGCGCGCATTCGGCACGCTGACCGGCCACATGAAGGAAGCGCAGTTCCCCTTCGCGGTAGCGCTCGCAGCACTGGCCGTCGACCGCAAGGCCGGCTACCCGGCCTTCGATGCGGCGAACGAAAAGGCCTACGACGGCGAGCCGCGCTCGGTGCTGGCGACCGCGATCGGCTATCATTATTTCGAGGGCATGGCGCTCGTTGGCGCACCCGACTGAAGCGGAAACGCACATGGCTAAGTACAACGACCATCTCGGCAGGCCCATCGTCGCCGTCACCGGCATTGGCGTCGTCACTTCGCTCGGCGTCGGCAAGGCCGACAACTGGGCGGCCCTCACCTCCGGCCGCTCGGGCATCCATGCGATCACCCGCTTTCCGATCGAGCATCTCAACACCCGCATCGCCGGCACGGTCGACTTCCTGCCGTCGAGCAACAAGGGCGCCAGCGCGCTGACCTTCGAACTCGCCGAGCGGTCCGGCCGCGAGGCTATCGAGGAAGCCGGCCTCGACACCGAGAATTTCGGCGGGCCGCTGTTCCTCGCCTCCCCGCCGGTCGAACTGGACTGGCATGACCGCTTTGCCCTCTATCTCGACGGCAAGGAGGGCAGCGCCACCGACCGCCTGTTCACGGTTGCCCGCAACCTGCCGAGCCTCGACATCTTCGAAACCTCGCAGTTCGGTTCCATCGCCGCCCGCCTCGCCGACGAATTCGGCACGCGGGGCCTGCCGATCACGCTTTCCACCGCCTGCGCATCGGGCGCCACCGCCATCCAGCTCGGCGTCGAGGCGATCCGCCGCGGCGAATGCGACCGCGCACTGTCGATCGGCGCCGACGGCTCGGCGACTGCCGAAGCCCTGATTCGCTTCTCGCTGCTTTCGGCGCTCTCTACCCAGAACGACGTGCCTGAGAAGGCCTCGAAACCCTTCTCGAAGGATCGCGACGGCTTTGTGCTCGCCGAAGGCTCGGCGGCGCTGGTGCTGGAATCACTGGAAAGCGCTGTAGCGCGCGGCGCCACCGTGCTTGGCATCCTGCGCGGCTGCGGCGAAAAATCCGACGACTTCCACCGCACGCGCTCCAAACCGGACGGCTCGCCCGCGATCGGCGCAGTGAGGGCAGCACTTGCAGACGCCGGCCTGGCCGAAGACGGCATCGACTATGTCAACGCGCACGGCACCTCGACGCCAGAAAACGACAAGATGGAGCATATGTCGCTGTCGACGGTGTTCGGCGAGCGCATGCGCACCACGCCGATCTCCTCCAACAAGTCGATGATCGGCCACACGCTGTCGGCCGCGGGCGCCATCGAGGCGGCCTTCTCGCTTCTGACCATGCGCGAAGGCGTGATCCCGCCGACCATCAACTACGACAATCCCGACCCGGCGATCGAACTGGACGTGGTGCCGAACAAGAAGCGCGACGCACAGGTTTCGACCGTGCTTTCCAACTCCTTCGGCTTCGGCGGCCAAAACACCTGCCTTGTCATGGCGCGGGAACCGGTCTAATCGACCCATCAAAAGGTTCCGGAGTGCGATGAAGCGACCCGACCGGCCGCCGCGCGCTCCGTTTTGTTATGCCGCGTGATTTTGTCCGGGCGCCGGGAGGCGCTCCGGAACCATGCTTCATGAAGGAAAAGGCCCGATGCGCGCACTGCAACTCATCGAGGATCGCAAGCTCGAGACGGTGGATATCCCCGAGCCGCCGGCACCCGCCCTCGGCGAGGTCACGCTGCGCATCAAGGCCGTGGCGCTCAACCACATCGACGTCTGGGGCTGGCGCGGCATGGCGTTTGCCAAGCGCAAGCTGCCGCTCACGGTCGGCGCGGAAGCCTCGGCCGAAGTCGAGGCTGTGGGCCCCGGCGTGACGGGCCTGGCGCCAGGACAACTCGTCTCGATTTACGGCGCACGCACCTGCGGCCTCTGCCGCCCCTGCCGCGAAGGCCGCGACAATCTCTGCGAGCACGTCTCCGGCGTGCACGGTTTCCATCTTGACGGTTTCGCGCAGGAAAAGATCAACCTGCCGGCGCGCCTGCTGGTGCCCGCCCCTCCCGGCGTCGACGCTGTAGGCGCGGCGGTCGCGCCCGTGACCTTCGGCACGGTCGAGCACATGCTGTTCGACAATGCCAAGCTTGAGCCCGGCGAGACGATTTTGGTCCATGCCGGCGGCTCAGGCATAGGCTCGGCCGCGATCCAGCTGGCCAAGAAGATGGGCTGCACGGTCATCACCACGGTGGGCTCCGACGACAAGATCGAGAAGGCCAAGGCGCTCGGCGCCGACCACGTCATCAACTATCGCGAGGAGCGCTTCGAGGGCGTCGTGCGCAAGCTGACGAAGAAGAAGGGCGTGGACGTGGTGTTCGAGCATGTCGGCAAGGACACATGGGCGGGATCCATGTTCAGCCTCAAGCGTGGCGGCCGCCTCGTCACCTGCGGCTCCACCTCCGGCGTTTCGACCGAAGTGAACCTGATGATGCTCTTCCAGCAGCAACTGAAGCTGCTCGGCTCCTTCGGCTGCCGCATGGAAAACATGGCCAACGCCATGCAGAAGATGGCGGCGGGTCTCGTGGCTCCCGTGATCGACACCGAGGTGGATTTCGGCTCCATCGACGCGGCGCTCAAGCGCATGGAAGGCCGCGACGTGTTCGGCAAGATCGTCCTGCGCGTCGGTTGAGGGCGAAGATGCGGGGCACGGCCGTGAAGGGTTTTCTTTACCGCCTGTCGCAGCGGCTCACGCAGACGCGCTACTGGCTGACGGCGCAGGTCGCCAAGGCGCTGCTGTCGCTGCTGCGTCGCCTGCCCATGGACACCGCGCTCGACTTCGCCGACCGCACCGCCCGCAGGCTCGGGCCGCTGGTCGGCCGCCACAAGGTCGCGCTCGACAATCTGCGCCACGCCTACCCTGAAAAGAGCGAAGACGAAATCAAGGCCATCGCCCTCGACATGTGGGGCAACATGGCCCGGCTGGCGGCCGAATACATCTTCCTCGACGCCATCTTCGACTACGACCCGCATGCCGAAAAGCCCGGCCGCGTCGAGGTTTCCGGCGAACGCCTGTTCGACAAGATCGCGGCCGAGGACAAGCCGCACATCATCTTCACCGGGCATCTCGGCAATTTCGAGCTGCTGCCGATTGCCGGCGCCACCTTCGGCATGAAGGTGACGGCGCTGTTCAGGCCGCCCAACAACCCCTATATCGCCGACTACATCTTCTCGACGCGACGCGCCATGATGGGCGACCTGCTCGCCTCGCGCAGGGGCGCATCGTTCGCACTGGCCCGCATCCTGGACAACAATGGCACCATCGGCGTGCTGGTCGACCAGAAATTCACTAACGGGATGCCCACGACCTTCTTCGGCCGCGCCTGCGAGACCAGCCCGCTGCTGCCGAAGCTGGTGCGCCAGTACGAATGCGACGTCTATCCGGCGCGTTGCATACGCCTGCCCGGAAACCGCTACCGCCTGGAAATCGAGGACAAGCTGGAGCTGACGCGCGACACCGACGGCAGCGTCGACCTGCAGGCAACAGCGCAATTGCTCAACGACGTGGTCGAGCGCTGGGTGCGCGAAAATCCGGGCCAGTGGATGTGGTTCCACAAGCGCTGGATGCTGAGCAATGGCCGCCGCCGGCGAGCACGCCGCAAGGCACCGGCGCAGGCCTGACCCGCCTTACCAAGATTTAATGCGCGTTGGACGCAACAAAGCCTGATTCCGTCCGTTCACTTTCCGTGGTAGGAGGGAATGCCATGGGCAAGCGGACGAAATCACAGGACAAGGCAGGCGCCACACTGTGGACGCCCTGGGGCCTGCAAGGACGCAGCGAGCGCAATGCCCGGCAGCTCGCGATCCGCAAACTGCTCAAAAAACTCGCCTCGCTCGACAAGCGCAAGTCCTTGCAGCTGGTGAAGGATTAGGCCCCGGCAAAGGCGCCTTCAGCCGCCATAATAATTCATCACCGCGTGACGCGCCTCGGCGAAGAACAGCCAGCGCTCCACGAAAACACCGGCCCAGTGCGCCAGCGCCGCAAGGGTGGCAATCGTTGTCGGCAGGGTTCCTTGCCCGCCCAGCGCCGCGAGCGTGAGCAATAGCACAACCGGTACGATGCCTCCGGCGACAACGGCGATGCGCCACAGCTTCTCGGCATGCTTGCGGGCGACCTTGAACCCCATTTCGCGCGTGAGGTAATTTTCCATCGCATGCGGCCGCTCGAACAGCCGCACGCGCCCGATATTTCCCAGGCCGGTGGCACTCTCGGGTGTGGACAGCGACTTCAGGGTTTTCATGCGTTGGCGCCAGCGCAGTTTTGCCCCCCAGGCCGCAAGGAGGAACAAAGCGGCGAGAAGCGGCAGGACGCGCGTGTTCCCCCCGCCGGCGAAGGCGAAGACGCTGGCAAGGGCAAAACCGCCGGCAGCCGCAAAAAGCAGGTAGCACGCGGGCGTCAGCCGCGTGTACCAGGCCTGCACGGACTTCAGCGAGGCGTAGATCATCGCCGTGCAGAAGACAGTGACGAGGCAGAGCATCGAGCCCAAGAGCCCCGGAAGCGCCAGATAGCGTCCCTCGAACACGCAGGCTGAGGCCGATATCAGCAGCGGCACGAAGGTGATGATGGACATCACGCCTTCGCGCGACAGCCAGCTCGAGCGCCATTGCGAAAACGCTCGCCAGGCCCGCTGCGGATTGCCCAGATGCCCCGTCGAGGACAAGAGCCCCGCTGAAATGAGCGCGAGCGCCAGCGCATGCGCGCATTTGGTCGCCGTAGCGGCCGGATCGAGCAGGCCGAGGCCGAGCACGGCCGCAAGCCCATAGCCGAGACCGGAAAACGTGGTGAAGATGATGATCGAAAAGGCTGGATGCATGGGTCAGATTCTGTCCAGCATTCCGTCGAGCCAGGCAAAGAAGCCTTTTGCTCCCTCGGTGTTTTCAGCCAGCGGCAGCGTATGCGCGCTTTCGGCCAGAGACTTGCGCGGGCGCGGCGGCAGATATTTGTTGACCGGCTTTGTGCCCTGCTCCGGCATCAGGTCCATGCCGCCGCGCTCGGCAACGAGAATGGAAACGGCCGAGTTCGGATCGCCGAGATCGCCGAAATGACGGGCATTGGCCGGGCATGTGCGCACGCAGGACGGTACGCGGTCTTCCTCCTCAAGCGTCTCGTTGTAGATGCGGTCGATGCACAGCGTGCATTTCTTCATCACGCCGGCGGCGAGGTCCATCTCGCGCGCGCCATAAGGGCAGGCCCAGGCGCACAAGCCGCAGCCGATGCACAAATCTTCCGCCACCAGCACGATACCGTCTTCGCTGCGCTTGTAGGACGCGCCGGTGGGGCAGACGGTGACGCAAGGCGCATCCTCACAATGCAGGCAGGATTTGGGGAAATGTACGATGCGCGCCTGCCCCGCCTCACCCACGACCTCGCCACCCTCAGGCACCACCTCAAAACTGTGCACGCGGTTGAGCCATGCGCCGGAAACGTCCGCGCCGTACGGGTCTTGATCCGAGAGAGCCGAGCCATAGCCGCCGGTGTTCCATTCCTTGCAGCTCACCACGCAGGCGTGGCAGCCCACGCATGTGTCGAGGTCGATGACGAGCCCAAGCTTCTTGGGTGTTGGCAACGAAGGCAGTGAGGTCATGTCGCCCACTCCTGTCCGTAGCGAAGCACCGAAGGATGCGGCTCGGGTTCTGGCTGCGCGATGGTCGGGAAATGCGGCTCGCTGACCGCGCCGGCCTCGGCCTTTTCGATGCGCACGCGAAGATCGTACCAGGCCGCTTGCCCGGTGATCGGATCGGAATTCGACCAGCGCATGCCGTCAGCGCGGGGCGGCAACAGTTCGTTGATCAGGTGGTTCATCAGGAAGCCGTTGGTGGCTTCCGGCGCGTTGGCGTCCAGCGCCCAGGTGCCGGCGCGCTTGCCGATGGCGTTCCAGGTCCAGATCGTGCGCGAATTGACCGCCTCCATGCGCGCGATCTCGACCTTGATGCGGCCGTGGCTCGACGTGACCCAGACCCAGTCGCCATCGACGAGGCCAAGCTCGCCGCAGATCGGCCCCGGAACGTAGAGCGGGTTCTTCGTGTGGATTTGGCGCAGCCACGCGTTCATCGAGCCCCAGGAATGGTACATCGCCGCCGGGCGCTGGGTGATGGCGTGGTAGGGATAGGTTTCGCGGTCGACCATCGCTTCGCCGAACGGCCGATACCAGTGCGGCAGCGGGTCGAAAGCCTGCAATATGCGCTTGCGATGCGTCTCAGGCGCCACCGGCTCGCGCAGGCCTTCCGCCGACAGCCGGAATTTCTGCAACGGCTCCAGATAGAGCTGGAACGTCACCGGCTGAGGCGTGTCGAAAAAGCCCATGCGCACGGCGAAGTCCTGATAGGCCTGGTTGGCGTGCTTCATGAACTGGGCTTCGAGCGGGATATGCGCGGAGAAGAACGAGCCGTTCTCGATGTAGCGCTCCAGCTGGCCAGGATTGGCCGCACCTCGCCCTGCCCTGTCGCCATTCGTGCCACGGAAACCGGCCAGCGGGCCGATGCCCGGCCGGCGTTCATGGCGCACGATGTAGTCGGCATAATCCTTGTAGAGAGGATGCCCGTGATTGTCGGCAAAGCCTGGCAGCTTCAGCCGCGCGCCGAGATCGAGCAGCACGGTCTGGAAGGCGCGCACGTCGCGATCCGGCTCCAGAACCGGCCAGCGGATGGCGTCCTGCACGGCGTCCGGCTCCGAGATCGGCCGGTCGAGCAGAGAGATGCAGTCATAGCGCTCAAGATAGGTCGTGTCCGGCAGCACCAGATCGGCATAGGCGACCATCTCCGACGAATAGGCATCCGAATAGATGATTTTCGGGATGCGGTATTCGCCCGTCTCCGGGTCCTTGTCCGTCAGCATCTTCATGGTGCCGGCGGTGTTCATGGACGAGTTCCATGCCATGTTGGCCATGTACATGAACAGAACGTCGATGGGGTACGGGTCGCCGGCATGGGCGTTGGCGATGACCATGTGCATCATGCCGTGCGCGGCGATCGGCGCGTCCCACGAAAACGCCTTGTCGATGCGCGTAGCCTTGCCCTCGGCATCGACCAGCAGATCCTCCGGCCCGCGCGGAAAACCGAGATGCGGCCCCGAAAGCGGCTTGTCGGACCCAAAATGCTCGGCCCTGCCGTGCGGCGTCGGGTGCGCGGTCATGGGCTTGGGGTAAGGCGGCTCGAAGCGGAAGGCGCCGGGGCAATCGACTGCGCCGATCAGCACCTGTAGCATGTGCAGCGCCCGCGCTGTCTGGAACCCGTTGGAATGAGCCGAGAGCCCGCGCATGGCGTGGAACGACACCGGCCGCCCGACGAAATAAGGGTGGCGCTCGCCATGCACGTCGGTCCACGGCTGCTCGACGATGATGGCCTCATCGAAGGCGACGCGCGCGATCTCGGCGGCAAGGCCGCGGATCACATCGGCAGAAACGCCCGTCTCTTCCGCCACCGCTTCCGGCGCATACTTCGGGTCGAGATATTTTTCGGCGAGGAGCTGGAAGGAGGGCACGGCAAAGCGCCCATCGGCCAACTCGAAGCGGCCCGAAAGAGCAGCCCTAGCCCCCGGCGTACCCAGGGGCACCGGCCGCTCGGTAACGGTCTCGTAGACCAGCACCCTGCCCTCGCCGTCGCGCGCGAACAGGCCATGCTCGGCCGTGCCCGGCGCGTCGATCACCAGCCAGGAGGCGTTGGAGTAGCGCACGAGGTAGTCGACGTCGATCTTGCGGGCCTTCAAGAGTTCGTGGACGACGGAGAGGATCAGAAGACCGTCAGTGCCCGGCCTTATGCCGATCCAGCTGTCGGCGACGGCCGAATAGCCGGTGCGCACCGGATTGACCGAGACGAAACGCGCGCCGCGCTTCTTGAGCTTGCCGATGCCCATCTTGATCGGGTTGGAATCGTGGTCTTCCGCCACCCCGAACATGACGAACAGCTTTGTCCGCTCCCAGTCGGGCGAGCCGAATTCCCAAAACGCGCCGCCCAGCGTCATGATGCCGGCAGCGGCCATGTTGACCGAGCAGAAGCCGCCATGGGCGGCATAGTTGGGCGTGCCGAACTGCTGCGCCCAGAAGCCGGTGAGCGACTGCGACTGGTCGCGCCCGGTGAAGAAGGCAAGCTTCTTCGGGTCCGTGTGGCGCACCTCGCCCAGCCATTCGGTGGCGGTGGATAGCGCCTCTTCCCACGAGATTTCCTGGAACTGGCCCGAGCCGCGCGGCCCAACGCGCTTCAGCGGCGCGCGAAGCCTAGCCGGCGCATAATGCTGCATGATGCCGGCCGAACCCTTGGCGCACAGCACGCCGCGATTGACGGGATGGTCGCGATTGCCCTCGATGTAACGGATCTTGCCGTCCTTCAGGTGCACGTTGATGCCGCAGCGGCAGGCGCACATGTAGCAGGTCGTCTTGCGGACCTCGTCGGCAACCGGTTTGGACAACGCGACGCGCGGCTCGGAATTCATCGGTTCTGCTCCTCAACCGACTCCTACAGAGCGCTCTTTCGAAATGAAATGCCAGAAAGATTCAGTTCACGGCAAAGTTCGACCAATGAATCGTGGCGCAGCCGCAAATCCCTTCCGATTTGGCAGCATTGATCGAAAAGCCGCGTGGTTCAGTTCGAGACGACGATTCGCGTGTTGGCGGGTCCGAACTCCTGCACCAGCGCATAGAAACGCGCCGCGTTCGGCGTGGCGAGCCGCACGCAGCCGTGCGAAACCGGGCGCCCGAGATGCCGCACCGCATTCGTGCCGTGGATGGCATAGCCGCCCCGGAAGAACACGGAGTATGGCATCGGCGTCATGTCGTATTTGCGCGAATACCACATGCGATTCATCCGCACCGGGTGCCAGCTTCCACGCGGCGTGACGTAGCCCCGGCGCGCGGTCGACACCCGCCATTTGTGGATGATTCGGCCTTCCTGGCTGACCGTCATCGTCTGCGTGGAAATGTTGATGTTGGCGACAAGACTATCCGCCCGCGCTTGCAGCGTCGCACCGGCAAGCGCCAGCGCCGCCGCCATGAAGACCGTTTTACGCATGAACCCAACCGTCTTTCACTTTGATGGATATCGGTACTTCAGGCAATAAAACTTCAAAACCCTCAGATTCCGGTAAATTAGGCAGAAAAAAGCACCGTCAATACATGACTCCCCCAAAATATGCGTGCCTGACACCGGCTCGCGGCCATTTGCGTCAGAACCGATTCTGTTCGAACCTTTACCAGGCTGCCGAGGACGTCGTGCGCCACATGATCCCGGATGGCCATTCTCGGCTGACTTGGCCCAAATGGCTCCGCTCGACTTCGACCGGACGACGTGTAGAGTGAACTCATCGCCACAAGGCAAGGGGTTCACGTCACTCGCATGAACGAGAAGCTCCTCGAGACAATCGACGACCGCGTGGACGACCTTGTCGAGCTGACCGCGGACCTCATCCGCTTTCCCACCATCAACCCGCCCGGCGAAGCTTACCGTCCTTGCGCGGAATATATCGGCGAGCGTCTGAGGAAGCGCGGCTTCGGCGTGGAATATGTCCGTGGCGAGGGCACGCCTGGTGACAGCGACCGCTATCCGCGCATCAATGTGGTGGCCCGTTTCGACGGGCGCAGCCTCGGCCCGACCGTGCATTTCAACTCGCATATCGACGTGGTCGAGGCCGGCGACGGCTGGACGGTCGATCCCTTTGGCGGCGTGGTGAAGGACGGCCGCGTCTATGGCCGCGGCACCTGCGACATGAAGGGCGGACTTGCCGCATCCATCATCGCGGCCGAAGCCTTCATGGACGTCTATCCGGATTTTCCGGGCGCCATCGAAATCTCGGGCACGGTGGACGAGGAGTCGGGCGGCTTCGGCGGCGTCGCCTATCTGGCGGGCAAGGGCTATTTTTCGAAGCCGCGTGTCGATCACGTGATCATCCCCGAGCCGCTCAACAAGGACCGCATCTGCCTCGGCCATCGCGGCGTGTGGTGGGCCGAGATCGAGACCAAGGGCGAGATCGCGCACGGCTCCATGCCGTTCCTCGGCGATTGCGCGGTGCGCCACATGGGCGCCGTGCTGGCCGCCTTCGAGGAAGAGCTGTTCCCGGCCCTCGACAAGAAGCGGACGAGCATGCCCGTGGTGCCGGAAGGCGCGCGGCGCTCGACCCTGAACATCAACTCCATCCATGGCGGCCAGACCGAGGATTTTCGGCCCGGCCTGCCCTCGCCCAACGTACCGGACTGGTGCCGCGTGACCATCGACCGCCGATTCCTGCTGGAAGAGAAGCTGCAGGATGTGAAGGGCGAGGTCACCTCTATCCTAGACCGGCTGAAGCGCGAGCGGCCGAAATTCGACTATGAAATCCGCGACATCATGGAAGTTCAGCCGACCATGACAGAGCGCGATGCGCCGGTGGTGAAGGCGGTGGCGCGCGGCATCCAGGAAATCTTCGACCGCGAGCCGGAATATGTCATCTCGCCCGGCACCTACGACCAGAAGCACGTCGCCCGCATCGGCCACATCTACGACTGCATCGCCTACGGCCCCGGCATTCTCGACCTCGCCCACCGGCCGGACGAATGGGTGGGCATCGAGGACATGGTGCAATCGGCCAAGGTGATGGCGATCGGGCTCGATTTACTCCTGCGCGGGCCAGCGGCGGGCTGACTTTTCGAGGCTAACAGATCTTTTCCCGGGTAAATTTCCGCCCGGTTCGCTGCACTGCAACAAACGTGGATTTACTCTGCGGCAGATTCACGCTTCTATCCATGCGGATTGAAGACAACGGGAGTGGGCAACGATGAAATCCTGGAAAACGATCCTGGTGGCGGCGGCCTTGGCGCTGGCCTCCAGCACCGCGGCCATGGCCGCCAGAAGCGATCTCGTGCTCGGCATGGTGCTGGAGCCGCCGCATCTCGACCCGACGGCGGGCGCGGCCGCGGCCATCCGCGAGGTGGTCTATGCCAACGTCTTCGAAGGCCTGACCCGCATCGGCCCCAAGGGCGAGGTGCTGCCTGCCCTGGCTGAGAGCTGGACCGTTTCCGATGACGGCAAGGTCTACACCTTCAAGCTGCACAGCGGCGTGAAATTCCACGACGGCTCCGATTTCAGCGCCGACGACGTAAAATTCTCGCTCGACCGCGCCCGCGCGCCGGATTCGACCAACGCCCAGAAGGGTCTGTTCGAGGCGATCGACACCGTCGAGGTCGTCGACCCGACGACCGTCAGGGTGACGCTGAAGCATCCGCAGGGCTCGTTCCTCTACAATATGGGCTGGGGCGATGCGGTGATCGTGTCGCCCAAGACGGCCGACACCAACAAGGAAAAGCCGATCGGCACCGGCCCGTTCAAGTTCGACAGCTGGGCGCGCGGCTCCTCGATCAAGCTGGTCAAAGCCGACAACTATTGGGGCGAGCCGGTCTATCTCGACAAGGTCGAGTTCCGCATCATCCCCGACGCTTCGGCGGCCGTACCGGCGATCCTCTCCGGCGATGTGCAGGCTTTCCCGAACATGCCGGTGGGCGACAGCCTTCCCCAGATCCAATCCGACCCGCGTTTCAAGGTGGTGGTCGGCTCGACCGAGGGCGAGACCATCCTTGCCATGAACAACAAGAAGCCGCCTTTCGACGATCTCAAGGTGCGGCAGGCGATTTCGCATGCGCTGAATCGCGACGAGATCATAGCCGGCAACGGGATGGGCGGCCTGGGCACGCCGATCGGCTCGCATTTCGCGCCGCATAACCCGGCCTATATCGACCTGACCGGCACCTATCCGCATGACCTGGAGAAGGCCAAGGAACTGCTGAAGGAAGCCGGCCTCGAGAACGGCTTCAAGACCACGCTGAAGCTGCCGCCCCCGCCCTATGCCCGCGATGGTGGCCAGGTCATCGCCTCCGAGCTGCGCGAAATCGGCATCGACGCGGAGATCATCCCGCTGGAATGGGCCGACTGGCTGAAGCAGGTCTTCACCGACAAGGACTATGACATGACGATCGTCTCGCACACCGAGCCGAACGACATCGATATCTATGCGCGCAAGGACTACTACTTCAACTACAGCAACCCGGACTTCGACAAGGTGATCGAGGAGCTGAACCTCACTTCCGACGAGGCCAAGCGCAAGGAACTCTATGGCGAGGCGCAGAAGATCCTCGCCAAGGACGCGCCGGTGGGCTTCCTGTTCGAGTTGCCCAAGATCGGCGTGTGGGATGCCAAGCTCGAGGGGCTGTGGGACAACGCGCCGATCCCGGCCAACGACCTGACCAAGGTCAAGTGGGCGGATTGAGAACGCATCTGTTGAGAAGCGCTGCCCCGGAACCGAAACCGCTTCCGGGGCAGTTGCTTTTTAGGCAGGCTCGCAACCCATGACCGCCTACCTGACCAAGAGGCTGCTGATTGCCGTGGTGACGCTCGCGCTCGCCTCGGTGGTGGTGTTCTCGATGATCGAGATCGTGCCGGGCGACCCCGCGCGGCTGATGCTGGGCATGAACGCGACGGCCGACGCGGTGCAGGCGCTGCGCGACCAGATGGGTCTCGATCAGCCGCTGCTCGTCCGCTATGTCGAGTGGGTCAGCCGCCTGCTGACCTTCGATCTCGGCAAGTCCTACACTTACAATGTGCCGGTTCGCGACCTCGTCATGGAGCGGTTGGTCGTCTCCCTGCCGTTGGCCATCATGGCGCTGGCGCTCTCGACGCTGATCGCCATTCCGGTCGGCATCTTTTCCGCCGAGCGGCGTGGGCGCATGGCCGACACCATCTCCATGGGTGCCGCGCAGATCGGTGTCGCCGTGCCGAACTTCTGGTTCGCGCTGCTTCTCATCTACGTCTTTGCGGTGTGGCTGCGGATGGTTCCGGCAGGCGGCTTTCCCGGCTGGAGCGCGGGCGTCTGGCCAGCACTGAAATCGCTGATACTGCCGGCCATCGCGCTCGCCTTGCCGCAAGCCGCGATCCTCTCGCGCGTCACGCGCTCAGCCATGCTGGAGGTGTTGGGCGAAGACTACATCCGCACCGCGCGCGCCAAGGGCATGCCGCGCAACGTCGTGCTGTGGCATCACGCGCTGCGCAATGCGCTGATCCCTGTCCTGACGATCCTCGGCCTGCAATTCGCCTTCCTTCTGGCCGGCACCATCATCATCGAGAACGTTTTTTACCTTCCCGGCCTCGGCCGGCTGATCTTCCAGGCCATCACCCAGCGCGACTTGATCGTGGTGGAAAGCGTGGTGATGCTGCTGGTGGCGGTGGTGGTGCTTGTCAACCTGCTGGTCGACATCTCCTATGCGGTCGTCGACCCGCGCTTGAGGACAAGACGATGACGATCATTGCCGACGAGCCCGTCCCCGAGCCGCAGCCCGCCTTCCTCGCTTTGGCGCTGCGCAACCGCTCCTTCGTCGTTGGCGCACTGCTCACGCTGTTCGTTGCCGGCATGGCGCTGCTGTCCGTCTTCTGGACGCCCTACGACGTGACCAAGCTGGTGGTGGCCGACCGCATGCTGCCGCCCTCCTCCGCACACTGGCTCGGCACCGACCAGTTCGGGCGCGACGTGCTGTCGATGATCATGGTCGGCGCACGCGCATCCATCGCGGTGGCGCTGGCGGCGGTGGTGATCGGCATGGGTATTGGCGTGCCGCTGGGCTGCTGGGCGGCCGCGCGCGGCGGCATCGTCGACGAGGTGCTGATGCGCTTCAACGACGTGGTCTTCGCCTTCCCTGCCCTGGTCATGGCAATTCTGATCACCGCAATCTTCGGACCGAGCGCGATCAACGCCATCATCGCCATCGGCATCTTCAACATTCCGGTCTTCGCCCGCGTGGCGCGCGCCGGCGCGCTGGCGATCTGGCCGCGCGAATTCATCCTCGCCGCACGCGCCGCCGGCAAGGGCAAGGCGCGGATCACGGCCGAGCATATATTGCCCAACATCGCCAACCAGCTTCTGGTCCAGGGCACGATCCAGTTCGCGCTCGGCGTTCTGGCGGAAGCCGGGCTCTCCTATGTCGGGCTCGGCGTGCAGCCGCCGATGCCAAGCTGGGGCCGCATGCTGTTCGACGCCCAGACGCGCATGATGGTCGCGCCCACCCTGGCACTGTTTCCGGGGCTCGCCATCGTCATCACCGTGCTCGGCCTCAATCTGCTCGGCGACGGCATCAGCGACGTCATCGATCCCAAGCTGAGGCGACAGCGATGAGCCTTCTGGAAATCGAAAAGCTGTCGCTGAACATCGGCCGCGTCCCGATCCTGAAGGACGTCGACCTGACCCTCGACGCCGGCGAGGCGATGGGGCTGGTGGGCGAATCCGGCTCTGGCAAGTCGATGACGGCGCTGACCGTCATGCAGCTTCTGCCCAGCGTGGCGAAGGCCAAGGGCCGCGTGCATTTCGACGGCATCGATATCCTCGCGGCGCCCGAACCAGCCATGTGCAAGCTGCGCGGCAATGAGATCGGCATGGTGTTCCAGGAGCCGATGACCGCGCTCAATCCGGTGAAGACCATCGGCGAGCAGGTGGCCGAGGGCATTCGCTGGCACGCGCGAGCCTCACGCGCCGAGGCCGAGGACCGCGCCCGAAAAATCCTCGACCGCGTCGGCTTGCCGGCGAAGAAATTTCCGCTATCGCGTTATCCGCACGAGCTGTCGGGCGGGCAACGCCAGCGCGTCGTGATCGCCATTGCCTGCGCGCTGAAACCCAAGCTGCTGATAGCCGACGAGCCCACCACCGCGCTCGACGTGGTGCTGCAGGCGCAGATCCTCGACCTGCTGCGCGATCTGGTGGACGAAAACCGCATGGGCCTGCTCCTGATCTCGCATGACCTGGCCGTCGTGACCGAGATGTCGGGCCGCATCACGGTCATGCGCCACGGCGAGGTGATGGAGACGGGCGAGACCGCGCCGACGCTTTCCGCGCAGGACCATCCCTATACCCGCCAGCTTGCCCAAGCCTCCATGCACGTGCCGGCGCGGGCAAGGATTCGTGGGACCGAACAGCCGACGCACGACCTTTTGCAGGTCGAGGCTGTGACGCGCGACTATCCCGGCCACCGCACCTCCCTGTTTCGCAAGCCCGAGCCGATGCGCGCGGTGGACGATGTGTCCTTCTCGATGAAGGAAGGCCAGTCGACCGCGCTGGTCGGCCGCTCGGGCTGCGGAAAGTCGACTCTGGCGCGCATGATCCTGGCGCTCGACCAGCCGACCGGCGGCGCCATCCGCTTCATGGGCGAGGCGCTGACCGGGCGCTACGAGGCCGCGCTGAAGCCGGCGCGGCGCAACATGCAGGTGGTTTTCCAGGACCCCTACGCTTCGTTCAACCCGCGCCACAAGGTCGAGCGGCTGGTGGCAGAACCGCTGCATACGCTGGAGAAGCAGCCGCAAGGGCCTGAGCGCCGCGAACTGGTCGCGCGCGCCCTGCACGAGGTCGGGCTGAAGCCGGCCGACATGGACAAGTATCCGCACGAATTTTCGGGCGGCCAGCGCCAGCGCCTGTCGATCGCCCGGGCCATCATCACCCGCCCAAAACTGGTGGTGGCCGACGAACCGGTTTCGGCGCTGGACGTTTCGATCCGCGCACAGATCCTCGACCTGTTCGCCGACCTCAACCAGCGGCTGGGCGTGGCCTATCTATTCATCACCCACGATCTGTCGGTTGCCCGTGCCATCACCGACGACGTGATGGTGATGCATGACGGCAAAATCGTCGAGCGCGGCAGGACTTCGGACGTGCTCGACAACCCGCAATCGGAAGCGGCCAAGGCGCTCGTCTCGGCCTCACCCGACCTGCGCCGGGCAATTGCCAAACGGCTGCAGGCGCAGGGATAGGGGCCGCCGTCGCGAATTCCGCCTTGCGCATTGCCCCCGCCTGTGGTCGAACCGCCGGATCGTCCCGCCCCGACCGACAGGTCCCATGATCGATCTCGCCACCAACACCATCGCCTTCCTTGCCACCGCCGCCTTCGTTGCCGGCTTCGTGGATTCGATTGCAGGTGGTGGCGGGCTGATCACCGTGCCAGCACTGTTGCTCGCCGGCTTTTCGCCGGTCGAGGCGTTGGGCACCAACAAGCTGCAGGGCCTGTTCGGCTCCGGCTCGGCCACCATCACCTATGCCGCCAAGGGCCATGTCGACCTGCGCCGACAACTGCCTTCCGCCTTCATGTCGTGCCTGGGCAGTGTGGCGGGCGCGCTGCTGGCCACAGTCCTGCCGGGCAAGCTGCTCAGCCTCGCTCTGCCTTTCATTCTGGTCGCCATAGCGCTCTATTTCGCGCTGAAGCCGAACATGAACGATGTCGACCGCCACGAACGGCTGTCGCCGTTCCTGTTCGGCCTCGTCATCGTGCCGGCCATCGGCTTCTATGACGGCGTGTTCGGCCCGGGGGCAGGATCCTTCTTCATGCTCGCCTTCGTAGCACTGGCCGGCTACGGCGTGCTGAAAGCCACGGCCCACACCAAACTGCTCAACTTCGCCTCCAATATCGGCGCCTTCGTCGCCTTCGCCTTCGTCGGCGTGATTTCGTGGAAGGTGGGCATCGTGATGGGCGTGGCGCAGTTTCTGGGCGCGCGCGTGGGCGCACATATGGCCATCCGGAACGGCGCAAAGCTGATCAAGCCGCTGCTGGTCGTCACCTGCATCGCGCTCGCCGTGAAGCTGCTGATGGACCCGGCGCATCCGCTGCGGGTGATGGTGGGGGTCTGACCCTACTCTGGCAAGGAGCTTGACAGCCTGCTACGTTTCGCATGACCGGGGAACGACGCTCCGGCACCATGACTTATCCGTGATAGGCAACCGGAGGACGCCATGACTGCCGCCACGACACCTGTCGAGCCGCCACGCATCTATCCGACCTTTCGTTACCGAGACGCCGCCACCATGATCGACTGGCTGGTCGACGCCTTCGGCTTCATCGTCCACGCCCGTTACGATGACGACAAGGGCGTGGTGCAACATGCCGAACTGGCGCTGGGGTCGTCCATGATCATGGTCGGCACGGCGCGCGATGACGGATTCGGCAATCTGGTCGGCGCGCCGGGGCCGAATGGCGGCAAGGCGACCTATATCGCCGTGGACGACGTCGAGGCGATGCACGCCCGCGCCGAGGCCGCGCAGGCAAAGATCCTGGAAGGCGTGGTCGAGCGCAGCTATGGCAGCAAAGAATTCATTTGCGCCGACCCGGAGGGCAACATCTGGTCCTTCGGCACCTATTGGCCGAAGGCCTACGAGCCGGCGGACTGATCACCTTGCGGCGGCAAGGATCGCATCGACGTCGAGATGCGTTTCCAGATGCGCCGCGATTTCGTCCAGCGCCCGTTCGACCTCGCCGCGATAATCTATCCCCGCGCCCTTGATCCCGAGGCTTTCAAGGAATCTGGCACGGAAAGCGTCGGCGCCGAACAGCCCATGCATGTAGGTTCCGAACACTTTTCCGTCAGCCGAGGTGGCGCCGTCGTCAGCATTGTTGATGATGGCGGCGGGGCGCAGACAGTCCGGCCCGCTGGTGACGCCGAGATGGATCTCATAGCCTTCGAGCGGCGTATCGAAATGCACCGAGCGCGCGGTCACGTTGCGTACCGTCTTTTCCGGCTCCATCACCGTTTCGACGTCGAGCAGGCCGAGCCCTTCGGCCTCCTTCACTGAGCCTTCGATGCCGTGCGGGTCGCGCACCACGCGGCCGAGCATCTGGTAGCCGCCGCAGATGCCGACGACATGGCCGCCCCGGCGGCGATGTGCCGCCAGGTCACGGTCCCAGCCGTTCTCGCGGAAGGCCAAAAGATCGGCGATGGTCGATTTCGAGCCGGGAATGACCACGAGGCCCGCATCGGCCGGTAGCTTCTGACCCGGCGGGACAAAAATTACTTCCACCTGCGGTTCGGCGCGCAGCGGGTCGAGATCGTCGAAATTGGAGATGCGGCCAAGCATCGGCACGGCGACCTTCAGCGCCTTCTCCTCGCCGGCCGTCATGCGTTCGAGGACCACGGAATCCTCCGAGGGCAGCAGGGCTGCCGCTTTCAGCCATGGCACCACGCCGAAACAGGGCCAGCCGGTGAAGCGGTCGATGGCCGCTATGCCGTCGTCGAACAGGGTGATGTCGCCGCGGAACTTGTTGATGAGATAGCCGACGACCATGCGCCGGTCTTCGTCGGGCAGGATCAGATGCGTGCCGGCAACCGAGGCGATGACGCCGCCACGGTCGATGTCGCCGACGAGGATGACCGGCACGTCGGCGCGCGTGGCAAAGCCCATATTGGCGATGTCGCGCGGGCGCAGGTTGATCTCGGCGGGCGAGCCGGCGCCTTCGACGATGATAAGGTCGGCATCCTCGCCGAGCTTCTGCCAGGAATCGAGCACCGCACCCATCAGATGCGGCTTCATGGCCTGGTAGTCGCGCGCCTTGGCCTGGCCGAACACCTTGCCCTGCACGACGACCTGCGAGCCGACATCGCTCTGCGGCTTGAGTAGCACCGGGTTCATGTGGATGGAGGGTGCGACGCCGCAGGCAATCGCCTGCAGCCACTGCGCGCGACCAATCTCGCCGCCGCCTGTCTCGCCGGGAATATCGGCCACGGCGGCGTTGTTGGACATATTTTGGGGCTTGAACGGCCGCACGCTCAGCCCGCGCTTCTTCGCCGCCCGGCACAGGCCGGCGACCAGCACCGTCTTGCCGACATCCGAGCCCGTGCCCTGGAGCATGATCGCCTTGGCCATTATGCTGACTCCGCCTTGCCGGTGATGGTGGAGCGCGCGGCGAGCGGCCCCCCGCGCCACAGATAGAGCGCCAGCAACGGTTCGGCCCCGGTCCTCATGGCATGATTGACGTTGGAGGGATGGTGAATGACCTCGCCCGCCGCGCGCGGCACAAAACCGCCCTCGCCCTTGCGCCACTCGGCGCCGCCGGTGAGCGGAATGTAGATTTCCTCGGCCACATGATGGTGGTCGGGATAGACGATGTTGACCCCCAGCACCAGAAGCCCACCGGCCATCTGGTCGTTGGCGAAGTGGCCGCGCGTGCCGAACACTTCCAGCCAGCCGTAATTGTCGATGAAGTTCTGGCCGAAGTCGGCCGGCGTGTAGGTCTGGCCCCAGCGCAGTTCATGGCGATGCTTTGCGACAAGGGCGACGAGCGGCCGGAACGATTCGGGAGCCAGCTCAACGGTACGGTCGAGATGGCTCAGGCAAGCGAGCTCGTGCGGCTCCAATGGGCGCTGCGGCATCGACCAATCGAGTGGTGCCCTGAAGTCTTGCAGGCGTTCGTCCTCGACCGCTGCCAGAGCATTGCGGAACCTGCCCAGCAGCTCTTCGAAAATCGTCGTCACCCGCGCCCTCTGTCGAACATTTGCTGCACAGCCGCTCCGCACAAGGTCGGGTTGCGCGGGGGCATCATTGGTCTAGATTGGTCCGCATGCCTAGACCCGGGCCGCGAAAGTCGCAGACTTTTCGGATCGGGTCGCGCGGCAAAACGAACATTTTCGACGCTCGCAGGCCATTCGGTCTTCCGGTGTCGGAGGGAATTTCAGGAGCACGCCATGGACGCCGCTGCGGAACCGGACGCCGGCCAGTTCGAACTCAACGAGGAACAGCGCGCCATCCAGGAAATGGCGAACGCCTTTGCGCAGGACCGCGTAGCACCCCACGCGTTGGAATGGGACCGCGACCATCATTTCCCCGCCGACGTGATCCGCGAGACCGGCCAGCTTGGCTTCGGCGGCATCTATGTGCGGGACGATGTCGGCGGCTCGGCGCTGAAACGGCTCGATGCCGTGCTGGTGTTCGAGGCGCTGTCCAAGGCCTGCCCGGCTTTTTCGTCCTTCATCTCCATCCACAATATGGGCGCGTGGATGATCGACACTTTCGGCAACGAGGAACAGCGCCAGCGTTTCCTCCCGAAGCTGACCTCGATGGAGTGGCTGGCAAGCTACTGTCTGACCGAACCGGGCTCCGGCTCGGACGCGGCGGCGCTGAAGACGCGCGCGGTGAAAAGCGGCGGCGACTATGTGCTGAACGGGGCCAAACAATTCATCTCCGGCGCGGGCGACAGCGACATCTACGTGACCATGGTGCGCACCGGCCAGGAAGGCCCTAAGGGCATTTCCACACTGGTGGTGCCCAAGGATGCGCCCGGCCTCTCCTTCGGCACGCAGGAGCACAAGATGGGCTGGCACATGCAGTCCACAAGGCAGGTGATCTTCGACGACTGCAAGGTGCCGGCCGAGAACCTGCTTTCCGACGAGGGCGCGGGCTTCCGCATCGCCATGGCGGGGCTGGACGGCGGACGCCTCAACATCGCCGCCTGCTCGCTGGGCGGGGCACAGGCTGCGCTAGAAAAGGCGCTTGCCTACACCGCCGACCGCAAGGCCTTCGGCCACGCGATCAACCAGTTCCAGGCGCTGCAATTCCGGCTCGCCGACATGGAGACGGAGCTGCAGGCGGCGCGCATCTTCCTCTACACCGCCGCTTCCAAGCTCGACCGCAAGGCGCCCGACGCCGGAAAATGGTCGGCCATGGCAAAACGCTTCGTCACCGACACCGGCTTCAACGTGGCCAACGAGGCGCTGCAGTTGCATGGCGGCTATGGCTATCTGCACGACTACGGCGTGGAAAAGCTGGTGCGCGACCTGCGTGTCCACCAGATCCTGGAAGGCACCAACGAGATCATGCGCGTCATCATCGCACGCGCCCTGATCGGGCGGTAACGGGCACATAAAGCGGGAGGAACGCATGACCACCATCGCCTTCATCGGCCTCGGCAATATGGGCAACCCCATGGCCGCCAATCTCGTCAAGGCGGGGCACAAGGTGCAGGGTTTCGACCTGATTGCCGAGAACCTGACCACCGCGCGCGAGCATGGCGTGACTGTGGTGACAGATGCCGATGCGGCGGTGAAGGATGCGGAGGTGGTGATCACCATGCTGCCGGCCGGAAGGCATGTGCTGGCGGTGTATGAGGACATCGCGCCGAAGGCGGCAACGGGCACTCTGTTCATCGATAGCTCAACCATCGATGTGGAATCGGCACGCAAGGCGCATGCGATCGCGGCCAGGCACGGCCTACCCTCGATCGACGCGCCGGTTTCGGGCGGCACGGGCGGGGCGGCGGCGGGCACCCTCACCTTCATGACCGGCGGCTCGGACGAAGCCTTCGCCAAGGCAGAGCCGATCCTGAAGCCGATGGCGGGGCGGATCGTGCATTGCGGCGGCGACGGCGCCGGCCAGGCAGCCAAGATCTGCAACAACATGATCCTCGGCATTTCGATGATCGGCGTCGCCGAAGCCTTCGTGCTGGCCGAAAAGCTCGGCCTGTCGCACCAGGCGCTGTTCGACGTGGCTTCAACGTCCTCCGGCCAGTGCTGGTCGCTGACCAGCTATTGCCCGGCGCCCGGGCCCGTGCCCTCCTCGCCGGCCAATCGCGACTACAAGCCCGGCTTTGCGGCAGCGCTGATGCTGAAGGACCTGAAGCTGGCGCAGGAAGCCGCGCAAGGCTCGGGCGCCGTCACGCCGCTCGGCGCGGAGGCTGCGCAGCTCTATGCGCTGTTCAATGCGCAGGGCCAGGGCGGCGTCGATTTCTCGGGCATCATCAACTTCCTGCGCGGCGCCGGCCAATAAGAAGGCCGCTTGATGTTTTTTGCGAAACAGCCGGAAAAAATTACAAATTTAGGTTTGATTAAGCACTCGCTAACCACGCGGTAACGATGTGCCGCTAGAACGGTGTGCAGGCGGACATCGCAACCCGCCCAAACGCTCCGGATCAGGTCTCGCGTACCGGAGCCGTTACCTTCGCAGCGTATCAAGGTCGCGAAGGGCCATGCGTATCTATGGCAAAGCCGTGCTCTTCCGGCCGACGGAAGACGCGGTTTTTGCCTTTTCAATTTTGTCAAAGACGTCCTGAGCCAGCCCCTGTTCCCCGGCGGAGAGTCGGATGCTCAGTCACGCGGCTGGAATTTTTCGTCCACAGGCGGACGCAAGGCGTTGGCGAGCCGGTTGGTTTCGTTGGCCATGCCGACGACCGCCAGCAGTTCCATCAGCTCGGCTTGGCTCATGCCCTTGGCCCGCGCCGAGGCGGTGTGCGAATAGGTGCAGTATTCGCAACCGTTGGTCGCCGAGACGGCGATGTAGATCATCTCCTTGACCAGAGGATCGAGCGCGCCGGGCGCCATCACGTCGCGCAGCGTTTCCCAGGTGCGCTTAAGCAGCGCCGGGTCGTGCGCCAGAACCTTCCAGAAGTTGTTGATCCAGTCGACGTTGCGGGTGCGCATGATGTCGTCATAGACGGCGCGGACTTCCTCGCTCGCCGCCTCATATTCGATCAGGGGAACGATCGGCTTGCTGCTCATGAAACGCCTCCCGAATGTGAAACGGGCGCGGAGGAGTTCCGCGCCCGTCGTTGGACAAAACCTTACTTGGCCTTGCTCAGGTCGGCCAAGGCGAGATCGAGTGCCTTGGCGATGCGGTCGCCCGCCATGTCGATGGTCTCGCGGGTCCAGATCAGCGGCGGCGACAGGATCATGGAATCACCGGTGGCGCGCATCATCATGCCCTGGGCGATGGCGTGGTCGCGCACGACGACGGCCGCGCTGCCTTCCGGCTGGAAGCGCTCGCGGGTCGCCTTGTCCTTCACGATCTCGATGGCGCCCATCAGGCCGAAGCTGCGCACTTCGCCCACCAGCGGGTGACCGGAAATGCGCTCCTGCAGCATTTTCGCGAAATACGGGCCGGTGTCGTTCTTCACGCGCTCGATGAGGCCCTCGTTCTCGATGATCTCGAGATTCTTCAGCGCCACGGCGCAGGCCACCGGATGACCCGAATAGGTGTAGCCGTGGTAGAACTCGCCGCCCTTCTCGATCAGCGTCTTGGAGATGCGGTCGCCGACCAGCAGCGCCGACAGCGGCTGGTAGCCGGAGGTGAGCGCCTTAGCGGTGGTGATGGTGTCGGGCTCGATGCCCATCGACTGCGCGGCGAACCACTCGCCGGTGCGGCCGTAGCCGGTGATGACCTCGTCGAGCATTAGCAGCACGTCGTACTTGCGGCAGATGCGCTGGATTTCCGGCCAGTAGCTTGCCGGCGGGATCTTCACGCCGCCCGCGCCCATGATCGGCTCGCCGATGAAGGCGGCAACGTTTTCGGCACCGGCTTCTAGGATGGCGTCCTCGACGGCCTTGGCCGCGCGCAGGCCGAAATCGTGGTCGCTCTCGCCCGGCAGCGCGAGCTCGTAGGCATAGGGCATCATCACGTGGACGATGTTGGGCACCGCGCCGCCGAGCTGCTCATGCATGCCGCTCATGCCGCCGAGCGACGTGCCGGCGACCGTGGAGCCGTGGTAGGCCATGTTGCGCGAGATGATGATGTTCTTCTCGGGCTTGCCTTCCAGCGACCAGTAGTGGCGCACGAGACGCAGGGCGGTGTCGTTCGATTCCGAACCTGACGAGCCGTAAAACACCTGGTTGATGTGCTTGGGCGCGATCTCGGCCAGCTTCTTCGACAGCAGCACCGGGGTGGGCGTCGCGCAGCGGAAGAAGGAGTTGTAGTAGGGCAGCTCCTTCATCTGCTCGTAAGCCGCTTCAGCCAGCTCGTTGCGGCCATAGCCGACATTCACGCACCACAGGCCGGCCATGCCGTCGAGCAGCGCATGGCCTTCGGAATCGTAGATGAACGGCCCGTCGGCGCGCACGATCATGCGTGTACCGGCCGCGCGCAGGTCCTTGTGGTCGGTGAAGGGGTGGAGATAGTGCGCGGCGTCGATCGCCTGCAGCTGAGAAAGGGAAAAGTTCTGGTAAGTCATGGGGTTATCCATTCCAGTTGAATCACTCCGGCAAGGCCGGTCGGATGTTTCAGCTGAAGGAGGGCGGCGGCGAATAGCCAATGCGGGCACACAGGCGCAAAAGCTCGGTGTGCCGTGTACGCGGCGAAGGCGTCACGGCAACAACCAGAAGCGCGCAGGACATGCGTCGTTGAACCATGTCTCAAATCTAGACGAGGCGAGGCCCGATGTTCAAGCCTCGTTTCGGCGCTGCCAGGCGCGCAGGCCGGCAAATCCGATCAGAACGACGCAAAGAACGCCCAGCAGGACGGGCAGCCCCTGGATGCCGACGAACTGCATCACGCTGCCCGCGCCGGGCGGACCAGCAATGCCGCCCAACCCCCACATCAGGCCGAAGGCGGCGTTGCCTGCCACCAGCATCGAGCCGCTGAAACGGTTCCCGAGCTCAATCAGCGCCATGGTGTAGATGCCGTAGGAAACGGCGCCGAGCACGAACAGCATCGGCCAGATCGCAGGCGTCTCGATCAGCACCGGCAGCAGGGCAGCGCCTGCGAGGCTCGCCACCGCGCAGGCAATCATGACGGCGCGGGCGGTGAAGCGTTCGGCGAGCAGGCCCAGCGGTATCTGCAGCGCAACATTGCCCGCGACCATGGTGGCGAGCAGCGCCGCCAAGATGCGCTCCGGAATCTCGTAGCTGGCGCCATAGACCGGCAGCAGCGCAAAGGCGCTCTGTTCGAAGGCGGAGGAAACGACGACGGCCAGAAGCAGCGCAGGCGCGTGCCGGACAAAGCCCGACAGGGGCGTGTGACCATTGTCATCGAACATGGACGGCAGGCGCGGCGCGACGAACGCCAGGCACACGGCGCAGGTGAGGAAGGCGGTGATGCCGATGGCGAAGGGAGGCCAGCCGTCAGTACCCACCACCATGAGGCTGAAGGGCCCTGCCGCAAAGCCGGCACCGATGATGGCCGTATAGATGCCCATCAGCCGGCCGCGCCGCGATGGCGGCGCAAGCGAAAGCATCCAGACCTCGCTCAGCACATAGAGCGGGTCGATGACGATGCCGATGAGGAAACGCAGCACGAACCAGGCAAAGGCGTTCTGCAAAGAGCCGACGAGCAGGAACAGAACGCCCGCCGCCAGCGCACAACTGACGACGATGCGCGTCGCGCCGACCTTCTGCACCAGCCACGGCACGAAAGGCGCCGAAGCGATGAGGCCGAGCGGCGTCATGGCCGCCGACAGGCCGATCAGCGCCGGCGGCATGCCCTGCTTCTGCATCAGGAAGGTGAACAGCGGATAGCTGAGGCCCTGCGCGATGGCGAAGACCGAAACCGTGGCGATGACGCCGAGGATGGGCACCCACGGCACGTCCGCGGACAGCTCGGCCTCGTTGCGAACGATGTTCATGAATCCCCCCACGCATGCGAATTGCCTCACCGGTGACGCGCGGTGCGTCGCCCTCAAGTTCCGGCGCGTCACATCTAGCTGACGGGAGGGATCGCGGTCCAGACTCCTCCGGCATGTCGCTTTGCTTGCGCTAATGGTCGTCGCATCCGCAATAAAGGATACCCGCCCGGTCCATTATACCGTCCATCTTCGCCATGCCATGAGGCTCACCATGACCGCTGCCCTGAACCCCGCAGAACCGGTTCTCGCGACCGACCGCAGCCGCCGTGGCGGCCGTGCGGGAAAACGTGCAGGCGGCTCGACGGGCTTCGACCAGCCGCCGTTCCGGCAACTGCGCATACCGTTCGAGCCCACGCGAATAGTCTCCGACGACGAGCTCGAAGCAATCCACCTCGCCTCGCTGCGCGTGCTGAAGGAAATCGGCGTCGACGTGCTGCACGACGAGGCCCGGGCGATCATGAAGCGTCATGGCGCCGATGTGCGCGAGGGTTCAGAGCGCGTACGCTTCGACGCCGACATGATCATGGAGCTGATTTCGCACGCGCCGCCGGAATTCACGCTGCATGCGCGAAACCCCGCGCACAATGTGCGCCTGGGCGGCAACAATCTCGTCTTCTCGCAGATGGCGTCTGCGCCCAATTGCTCCGATCTCGACCGGGGCCGCAGGGCCGGCAGCCACCCGGATTTCCGCAATCTGGTGAAGCTCGGCCAGATGCACAATATCCTCCACGTCACGGGTGGCTATCCGGTCGAGCCGGTGGACCTGCATCCCTCGATCCGCCACCTGGAATGCCTGCGCGACTTCGTGCTTCTGACCGACAAGGCATTTCACGCCTATTCGCTGGGCAAGGAGCGCAATCTGGACGGCATCGAGATTTGCCGCATCGGCCGCGGCGTTCCGATGGAGCAGTTCGTGGAAGAGCCATCCCTGCTCACCATCATCAACACCAACTCGCCGCTGAAGCTCGACATTCCGATGATGGAGGGCATCATCCAGATGTCCTCGCACGGGCAGGTCGTCATCGTCACGCCGTTTACGCTGGCCGGCGCTATGGCGCCCGTCACCGTGGCCGGTGCGCTGGTGCAGCAGAATGCCGAGGCGCTCGCCGGCATTGCCTTTACCCAGATGGTGAGGAAAGGCGCGCCGGTCGGCTATGGCGGCTTCACCTCCAATGTCGACATGAAGTCGGGCGCGCCCGCCTTCGGCACGCCGGAATATATGAAAGCCCAGCTCGTCGGCGGCCAGCTCGCCCGGCGCTACAAGATCCCCTACCGCACCTCCAATGTCTGCGCCGCCAACGCGGTCGACGCGCAAGCGGCCTATGAAAGCGTCTTTTCGCTGTGGGGGTGCATCCAGGGCGGCGGCAACTTCATCAAGCACGCGGCCGGCTGGCTCGAAGGCGGCCTAACCTGTTCCTACGAAAAGACCATCCTCGACATCGACCTGCTGCAGATGGTGGCCGAATTCCTGACCCCGCTCGACGTGTCGGAGGACGCGCTGGCCATCGAGGCGATCCGCGATGTTGGCCCCGGCGGCCATTTCTTCGGCACCGCGCATACGCAGGCGCGCTACAAGACCGCGTTCTATGCACCGGTCATCTCCGACTGGCGCAACTTCGAGACCTGGACGGAGGCCGGCGCGCCTACTGCGGTGGAGAAGGCCAATCGGGTTTGGAAAGAGCGCCTGGCGAACTACGAGGAGCCGGCGATCGACCCAGCCATCCGCGAGGAACTCGACGCCTTCGTGGAAAAGCGCAAGGCCGAAGGCGGCGCTCCGACCGACTTCTGACCGTTCTGAACCCGCTGATTAAGAGTCAGCGGGTCTCCCACATCTTGACTCACTCCATCAGATTGAGAGCCTCAACACCATGAAATCCCACGTAAAAGCTGTAGTCATCGGCGGCGGTGTCGTCGGCTGCTCGGTGCTCTATCACCTCGCCCGCGCCGGCTGGAAGGACGTCATGCTGATCGAGCGGTCGGAGCTGACCTCCGGCTCGTCCTGGCACGCGGCCGGCGGCTTCCACACGCTGAACGGCGATCCCAATGTCGCCAAGCTCCAGGCCTATACGGTGCAGCTCTACAAGGAACTGGAGGAGATTTCCGGCCAGTCCTGCTCGCTGCATCTGACCGGCGGCATCATGATGGCCGACAGCCCCGAGCGCATGGACTTCCTGCGCCTTGCCCACGCCAAGGGCCGCTATCTGGGCATGGACACCGAGCTGATCACGCCGTCGGAAGCCAAGGCGATGTTCCCGCTGATGGACGAGAAGAATTTCGTCGGCGCCATGTGGGACCCGGTCGAAGGCCATCTCGACCCCTCCGGCACCACGCACGCCTACGCCAAGGCGGCTCAGAAGCTGGGCGCCGAGATCGTTCTGCGCAATCCGGTCAAGGAACTGACGCAGGACGTCGACGGCACCTGGAACGTCGTCACCGAGAAGGGCACGGTGAAGGCCGAGCATGTGGTGAACTGCGGCGGCCTGTGGGCGCGCGAAGTGGGCCGCATGGTGGGTCTTGAACTTCCGGTTCTGGCCATGGAGCACATGTATCTGCTCACCGAGCCGATGCCGGAAGTGGAAGAGTTCAACAAGTCGACTGGCCGCGAGCTGGTCGGCGTGCTCGACTTCAAGGGCGAGATCTACACCCGCCAGGAGCGCAACGGCATCCTGCTCGGCACCTACGAGAAGGCCTGCAAGCCATGGTCGCCGGTCAACACGCCGTGGGACTTCGGCCACGAGCTTCTGCAGCCCGACATCGACCGCATCGCGCCGTCGCTGGAAATCGGCTTCAAGCATTTTCCCGGCATTGCCAATGCGGGGATAAAACAGATCATCAACGGCCCCTTTACTTTCGCGCCCGACGGCAACCCGCTTGTGGGCCCGGTGCAGGGGCTGACCAACTACTGGACCGCCTGCGCCGTCATGGCCGGCTTTTCGCAGGGCGGCGGCGTCGGCCTCGCGCTGTCCAACTGGATGGTGCATGGCGACCCGGGCTTCGACGTCTGGGGCATGGACGTGACCCGCTACGGCGAGTGGGCCACGCTGCGCTACACCAACGCCAAGGTGCGCGAAAACTATTCGCGCCGCTTCTCGATCCGCTTCCCCAACGAGGAACTGCCGGCCGCCCGCCCCGCGCAAACGACCCCGCTCTACGACACCATGGTCGCGCAAAACGCCGTCATGGGCGACAGCTGGGGCCTGGAAACCCCGCTGTGGTTCGCGCCCAAGGGCACCGAGCCGAAGGACATCGTTTCCTTCCGCCGCTCCAACGATTTTGAGCATATCGGCAACGAGGTGCGCGCCACCCGCGAGCGCGTCGGCGTGACCGAGATCGCCAACTTCGCCAAGTATGAAGTGGCGGGACCGGGCGCGGAAGATTTCCTCAACCGGCTGATGACCAACCGGATGCCGAAGATCGGCCGCCTGGTGCTGACCCCGATGCTGAACGAGTTCGGCAAGCTGATCGGCGACTTCACTATCGCCAAGGCAGCCGAAGACCGCTTCATGATCTGGGGCTCTTCCGCCGCGCAGAAATACCATATGCGCTGGTTCGAGAGTCACCTGCCCAAGGACGGTTCGGTCAAGCTCCACCGCTTCGACCAGACGCTGGTGGGCCTGTCGATCGCTGGCCCGCGCGCGCAGGCGCTGCTCGCCAAGCTGGTCGATGCAGACGTTTCGACAAAAGCCTTCCGCTTCATGGACTATCGAGAGATGGCCGTGGGCGGCGCGCCCTGCATGGTCAACCGCATCAGCTACACCGGCGACCTCGGCTACGAGATCTGGATGCAACCGGCCTATCAGCGCCTCGTCTACAAGGGCATCAAGGAAGCCGGCGAGGAATTCGGCATTGTCGATTTCGGCATGCGCGCACTGCTGTCCATGCGCCTGGAAAAGAATTTCCCGACCTGGTTCCGCGAACTGCGGCCGATCTACGGGCCGTTCGAAGGCTCGATGGACCGCTTCATCCGCATGGAGAAGAACGACTTCATCGGCCGTGAGGCAGCCGCGAAGGAACAGGAGGAAGGTCCCAAACTGCGCCGGGTCTCCATGGTGGTGGAGGCCGACGGCGCCGACGTCATGGGCGACGAGCCGATCTGGGCAAAAATCTCGACCGACTACGGCACGGTGGAAAAGCCGCATGGCTACGGCGCGCCGCGCTTTGACGAGACCGGCAAGGAAGTGCGCGGCTCGGCCGCTGCCGACGGCGCATCGGCCATTCGCGGCATCGTCGACGGCGACTGGCGCGTGGTGGGCTGGGTCACCTCGGGCGGCTATGCGCACTACGTCCAGAAGTCTTTGGCGCAGGGTTATGTGCCCGCAGCCCTTGCCGAGGACGAGAGCGAAGGCATGTTCGAGATCGAGATTTTGGGCAAGCGCCGCCCGGCCCGCATCAACGTGCTGCCGCTGTTCGACCCGGCCGGCGAAAAGATGCGGGGTTAAACCATGACGATGACCGGCCGGACATCTGCGAATTTCGGCCGGCATCGCAAGATCATGCCATTCGAACCGGGCGGCGGAGGTTCTTCGCCGCCCGTTTCCGTTGAAGATCTGCGCGCCGCTGCACGCGACAAGGCCGCCGCGCTGAACCAGCATGTGCTGGGCTATGGTGAAGTGGCCGAGCGCGAATGGCGCGAGGCTGGTATCCCGGTGCCCGACCTGGCGGCCATGCGGCGCTACCGGCTGGAGCGCATTCGCGCCGAGTTGAAGCGACGCGACTATGCCGGGGCTTTGCTGTACGATCCGGTCAACATCCGTTACGCGACCGACTCCACCAACATGCAGCTCTGGGTCGCGCACAACCCGACGCGCCACTGCTTCGTCGCGACCGAAGGGCCGGTGGTGCTATTCGACTATTTTTCCTGCGAGCATCTTTCCGACCATTCGGGCGTTGTCGATGAAGTCCGGCCAGCGGTGTCGTGGATGTATCTCTACAGCGGCGAGCTGACCGACATGAAAGTGCGGCGCTGGGCGGCGGGGATTGCCGATCTGGTGCGCGAGCATGGCGGCGGCAACAGCCGCATTTCCGTCGATCATCTCGATCACGAAGGCGTTGAGGCGCTGGCGCGGCTCGGGGTTACGGTCGGCGGTGGCGAGGCGGTGATGGAAAATGCCCGCCTCATCAAATCGCCCGACGAGCTGCTTTGCATGCGTCGCTCCATCGTCGCCTGCGAAGCCGCCATGGGCGAGATGGAAGCCGCGCTGAAACCCGGCATTTCCGAAAACGAGCTATGGGCAGAGCTGCACCGCGGCAACATCGCGCGCGGCGGCGAGTGGATCGAGACGCGGCTGCTGTCTTCCGGCCCGCGCACCAATCCCTGGTTCCAAGAATGCTCGTCGCGCGTCATCGAGACGGGCGATCTCGTCGCCTTCGACACCGATCTCATCGGGCCCTATGGCTTCTGCGCCGACCTGTCGCGCACATGGCTCTGCGGCGACTGCCAGCCGAGCAACGAGCAGAGCGACCTCTACCGCATCGCCGCCGACCAGATCGCCCACAACACCGAATTGATGAAGCCGGGCGTTTCGTTCCGCGATCTCGTCGAGCGCTCGAAAGTGCCACCGCCGGACTGTTTTCCCGCCCGCTACGGCGTGCTCTATCACGGCGTCGGGCTTGCGGACGAATATCCGACCTTGCCGCATGCGTCCGACTGGACGGCAGACACGCCGGACGGCGAGCTCGAGCCGGGCATGGTGCTGTGCGTGGAAAGCTATATCGGACGCCTCGGCGGGCACGAGGGGGTAAAGATCGAGGAGCAGGTGTTGATCACCGGCTCTGGCAACGAGAAGCTGTCGAGCTATCCGTTGGACGCGAGGCTCAAGGCGGGCTGAGCCGAAGAATTCAGCGCGGATTTCAGCTTCGCAAATGTCTCGTTCGGCATGCCGGCCGGCACGATGAAGGGTAGCCCCTTGCGCAGCCCCGTCCGACCGACGACGCGCAGCCCGGCCGCGGCCGGCTCGAAGCGCCTGGCCAGCGTCCAGCTCCGGCAATCGACCGCGCACACATCCGCCCGCCCCTCTGCAACCGCGATCATCGACAGGCGGTGGCCGCCGGTCTCGACCAGTTCCGAAAACAGCTCGAGGCGTTCGTCCATCGCTTCGAGATCGCGCGTCAGCGCGATGATGCCCGACATGGAGTCGTCGCTGTTGTAGGCGAGGCGCTTGTTCCGGATCACGTCGAGGGAGATGTGCGCCGTACCCTCGACGGAAGTACCAGACGGCTCGTCCATCCGCATCAGCAGCACGCTGGAATAAAGCTCGCCCTGGCCGCCCTCGAAGGCGGAATAGTCGGGCTGGCCCACAACCTGTACATGCTGCGACAAGCCAAGCTCCATCGGCCCCCAGCAGGTCTGGGCGAACAGGAGATCGGGGTGACGCCAGAGCGTCGGCAGGTCGAATTCGTCGGGCGGCAGGCTAGCCGGGTCGGGCGCGATCAAATTGCCTTCGGCATCCTGGATGCCGCCCGGCACCGGCGGCATGTCGGCATTACGGCGGGCAAGATGCTCGGGCGCGTCGACACCAGTAGCACGAAAGGCATCGCGCAGGCGCGCCCACTCGGCATCCGTCTCGGCCCGCGCCTCGGGCCAGTCATACATGGGCAGTGCTGCGATAAATCGGCTCATGAAACTGCTTTGCTATGTGAAATGATGGAGACACCCTATTCCTTGGGCGGCTCGGCCGGCACCGGCACGGTTCCCAGCCCGTGTACCGAGCGGGCACGGATACGCGGCGCAAAGGCACGGCCCACTTCCGGCGCCCGGCGCAGCATGGGGTGCACCACCGGCTCCTTGGCGCGGAACGCATATTGGCGAAGCAGCGCAAAATAGTTCGGGAACACATAGCCGCGGTTCATCGCGATCCACTCTTCGCGGCGCTCGCGGAACAGTTTCGGCAGCTTATACCATGCTACGGTCGGGCTGTTGTGGTGAACAAAATGAAGGTTGTTGTTGAGAAACAGGAAGGCCAGCGGCGAGCGCTCGATGATAACCGTGCGTCCGTCCGGCCGCTCCGACCACTGGTGCTCGGCGAAGGTACGAACCGAGATTAACGACTGGCCGAGCCAGACCGGCACCAGCACATAAAGCCAGAACGGGATTTCGAACACGAACACCACCAGCGGTACGACGATGGCAAGGCCGATGGCATGCAACAGCCACGCCTTGCGCACCGCGCGGTCGCCCTGGGCGATCAGCCGCGCGTCGGAAAGCAGGAAGCCGACCGTGCCCAGCACCGGGTTGAGCAGGAAACGCCCCACCATGGTGTTGTTGGCGACAAGCAGGAGCTTCATGTAGCGCGGCAGTTCGTGGTGCTTCCAGACAGCCTGGTAGAAGCTTTCCGGATCGTCGAAGGGATCGGTCAGGCTCTCGTCCGCGTGGTGGCGTAGATGCAGCGCCTTGAAGCGGCGATAGGGATAGACCAGCCCGATCGGCAGGCCGACCAGCAGCTCGTTGACCCAGGCCTTGCGTGTCGGATGGCCGTGCAGGGCCTCGTGAATCAGCGAGGACTGCATTGCGAGCAAAAAGCCCAATATCAGCAGCGTCAGGGTCGGGTAGCTCGGCCAAAGGAAAAAGCCCGTACCCGCCCAGAGCCCGTAGGTCGCCAGGATCAGAATGACCGTCGGCCATTCAATCGCCGGCGCGCTGTTGCCGCGTATGTCTCGTTCGTGTGCCATGCCCCAATTCCCCGCATGCCATTGAAGCGGCATGTCCTGACAGGATGCTGTCAGTAGGCAGGGCAAGATTCAACGCGACAATGGGAACAGAATGTTTATTTTGCGCTTCTAAATGCGCAATTGTTGTGCATTGTAAACAAAACCATGGAACGAAGGCGATGTTGTGCGCGTTCATAAACGTGAAGCCAGCAGAACTCGGTTGCCTGGAGCCCCGCCGTGGACAAACGTGACCTATCCGGACTGTTTCGCGAGAGGCTGAAGACGCTTCTGCTGCGCTCCGGCCAGAATCAGTCGGCCTTCGCCGCCTCCGTCGGCATCGACCGCTCCGCCCTCTCCCAGCTCCTGTCCGAGGAAACAACGCGCCTGCCGCGCGCCGAGACGTTGATGACGATCGCGGCCGAGCACAAGGTCTCTCTCGACTGGCTGCTGGGCCTCAGCCAAGACGAGGGCCTGACCGGCGAAATTCGCGAGAGCCTCGAGATCGAGGAAGGCTCCGGCAGCTTCGACCGCACGCTGCTGGCCAAGTGGCACGCGGAAGCAGCCGGCACCAAGATCCGCTACGTGCCGGCCGGCATTCCGGACCTGCTACGTACCGACGTGCTGGTCGACTACGAGGCCGACATCACCAACAGGAGCCGCCAGACGCAGGCCGGCGAGACGCAATATCGCATCGACTACAATCGGCGGCCGGAAACCGACATGGAAGTGTGCATGCCGCGCCACACGCTGGAGGTCTTCGCGCGCGGCATGGGCGTTTGGAGCGGCCTGACCGAAAGCGACCGGCGCGAGCAACTCATCCACATGGCCGACCTCATGGAGGATCTCTATCCGACCTTCCGGCTGTTCCTCTATGACGGGCGCCTGCGCTACTCGGTGCCCTACACCATCTTCGGCCCCTATCGCGCCGCGATCTATGTCGGCGACATGTATCTGGTGCTGAACGCCACCGCGCCCATCCGAACGCTGACGCGGCATTTCGACAATCTGATCCGCAGCGCAGAGATCAATGCTCACGAGGCGGCCGGCTTCGCCCGCCAGCTGGCCGAAACCGGCCTTTCCGGGTGACGGGGCGCAACATCCGCCGGGTGATTGACTGGATATAAGGACTTCTTTATATCCTTATCTCCAATCTCGCTATCGGAAGGTATCTTTCCATGACCAATCCCATCGACGCGCTCTTGGCGGAAAAGGGCGTGCTTCTGGCCGACGGCGCCACCGGCACCAATCTGTTCGGCATGGGGCTGGAGGCCGGCGAAGCGCCGGAGCTTTGGAACGAGACCGCGCCCGAGAAGATCGCGACGCTGCATCAGAAATTCGTCGATGCCGGCGCCGACATCATCCTGACCAATTCCTTCGGCGGCACGCGCCACCGCCTGAAGCTGCACCATGCGCAGGATCGCGTCTACGAGCTCAACAGGCGCGCCGCCGAGATCGCGCGTGCCGTTGCCGACAAGGTAGGCCGCAAGGTCATCGTGGCCGGTTCGGTGGGGCCGACCGGCGAACTTCTGGTGCCGCTCGGCGCCCTCACCTATGAGGAAGCCGTCGAGGCCTTTGCCGAGCAGATCAGGGGCCTGAAGGAAGGCGGGGCCGAGATCGCCTGGATCGAGACCATGTCCGCTCCCGACGAGGCGCGCGCGGCCGCCCAGGCCGCCATCGACGTCGGCCTGCCCTACACCTACACCGTCTCCTTTGACACCGCCGGCCGCTCGATGATGGGCCTGGCGCCGAAGGACATTCACGGCGTTTCCGGCGGCTTGAGCGAAAATCCCGTCGCGGTCGGCGCCAATTGCGGCGTGGGCGCCTCCGACATCCTCGCCTCGCTGCTCGACATGACCGCCGCCAAGCCGGAAGCGACGGTGATCGTGAAGGGCAATTGCGGCATCCCCGAATTCCGCGGCACCGAAATCCACTATTCCGGCACGCCCGAGCTGATGTCCGACTATGTGCGGCTGGCCGTCGACAGCGGCGCCAAGATCATAGGCGGTTGCTGCGGCACCTCATTCGCCCATCTCGCCGCCATGCGCGAAGCGCTGGACGCGCACCACAAGGCCACCCGCCCGACGCTCGAGACGATCGTTGACCGCATCGGACCGCTGCGCAACAAGACCGCGAACGAGAGCGGCGCGGGAGGCGAGAGCGAAGGCGGCCGGCGCCGGCGCAGCCGCGGCTGACCTATCGCCACCCGGCAAGCATTGCTCCCCCAAAGAGCAGGCCCTGTCGCACGGATGCGCGTCGGGGCCTTTGAGGCCTGCTCGGGCGTCAGCGAGCCTTCGCGTAGCTCAGTCCGAGCCGGCTTCGCCGTAGTGCTGCTGCGCAGAGCGCAGGTCCGTACGGCCGGTGTCGTCCTTCATCATCATCAGCGCGTCCGACAGAGCCGGGCTGAATATCTGCTCCAGCATGCGGCCAAAGCGCTCGTTGGCGAGGGCTGAGCGGGCGACGTCGCGTGCGGCGGCGACATCCTGCCGGATACGTTCGACCGCAGGCTGATCGCGCGTTGGGCTATTCTGCAGGGTTTCGGTCGCAGATGCGCGGCCAAGCCCAGAACCCGAAACGCCGCCGATTTGCATCCCGCCCCCCAAAACATCCTCACGAGCAGCCCGATAGCAGGATCACCTTGCCGAAGCATTTCCGCGGGCGTTCGCATTCGATTCAAATCTTACGAAGGGCGCGGTTTGCCGGAATGGCTCACGCGCTCAACAGCTTGAGAGTGGCCTTATCCCGGCCGCCGCCGTAATAGCGTTCGAGCGCGCGGGCAAACAGCGCCTCCCCGGGTGCTGCCTGCTCGAAAAGCGTGAGCGAGGACCGGAGCTTGTGGTCGTCAGGACTGCCGAAAATGTCATGCGCGGAACGCGGCGGCAGCGCGAGCAATATCTCCACGCATTCCCTGAGGCGGGCCCCAAGCACCGGATGCGCCAAGTAGGCTCGCGCCTCGTCGAGCGATGCGATGCCATATCTCTGCGACATGGAGCTCATGCCGAGCCCGGCGATCTGGGGAAAGACGAACCACATCCAGTGGCTGGCCTTGCGGCCGTTCTTCAGCTCGGCGCGCACCGACGATATGACGCGGTCCTGAGCCCGGACGAAGCGGGCAAGATCGAAAGGATCCGCCGCTTCGGCCATCTCAGCCCTGCTTCAGCGTCTCGGCGAAGAACACTGTCAGCCGCTTCCAGTGGCGCTCGGCACCTGCCACGTCGAAGGCGCCGTGATCGGGCATGCACCAGCCATGCGCCATGCCGACATAGTTCTCGATGATGTGATCCACCTCGGCGGAGCGCAGGGCTTCGGCAAGGCGTGCCGACTGTTGCGGCGGAAAGCTGCGATCGACGCCGGCCGTGCCGACATAGACCCGCGTCTTGATCGCGGCCACATGATGATACGGGCTGTCCGGCGCGTCGCTTGCCAGGTTCCCGCCATGGAACGAGGCCGCCGCCTTGATGCGATTGGGGTAGCTTGCTGCTGCATTGAGCGCGCGCGCCCCGCCCATGCAATAGCCGACCGTGCCGATCGGGCCGGTGACGCCTTCGGCCGCAAGCGCGTCCAGGAAAGCCCCGGAGTCGCGAATGGTCATCTCCTGCGTGGTACCGCCGACCATCGCCATCAGCGCCATCTTGCTCTCATCGACAGTGAAGGCCGTCTTCGCGTCGAACGGCCCGTAGGGCGCATCCCGGTAGAAAAGATCGGGCACCAGCACGGCATAGCCCTCGGCCGCAAGCCGCTCGGCCATTTCGTCCAGCGCGGGACGTGGCCCGAATGCGTCCATGTAGAGGATCACGCCGGCTGTCGCGCCCTTGCCGAACAGGCCGGCCTTCGCCGTGCCGTCCGCGGTCCTGATTTCAATGTCTCTCTTCGACATCGCCGCTCCCTCGCCTATCCCTGACGCGATAGATACCCGTGCGCGCAGCGACGACAAGGCTTCGGCGGGCTCATCCGTTCAACATATCGGCAAGTCGCGGGGAACGCCGGATCACCTGTCCTCAACGCTCACCGTCCGCGCGCCGACATGAAGCGCCCGGCCGGCGCCGATCCCCATGATCGCCGCGCCGACGCCAAGAGCGATGAAGAGCAGCGCGGCCGCGTCGAAGCTGCCGGTCCAGCTGCGGATGAGGCCGACCAGCAGCGGGCCGATCGCCGCCAACACATAGCCGACGCCCTGCGCCATGCCCGACAGATGCGCCGCGACATGCGGGTCGGGCGAACGCAGCACGATGACCGTCATGGCCACTGCGATCAGGCCGCCCTGCCCGATGCCCTGGAGCACCGCCCAGACCAGCACGGTCGAGGTCGGTGCGAACAGGAGCCCCAGCAGCGCAATCACTGCCGCGACGAGCAGCGCCACGTTGATACCGCGCTGGTCCTTGCAGCGGACGGCGAGAGACGGCACGGCCAGGCAGGTGATGACCTGAACCATGACGGAGATGGACACGATGGCGCCGGCCTCCGCCGCATCGAAGCCGCGCTCGCGCAGGATCGGCGCCAGCCAGCCGAAGACGCAGTAGGCAAGCGCCGACTGCAGTCCCATGAACAGCGTGACCTGCCAGGCCAGCCGATCGCGCCAGAGGCCCACCACGCGGAAGCCGGCATGGCTGGCGTGCGCCTTGCGGCCGAGCGCCTGCGGCGTCCAGACCAGCAGCACGATCACTGCCGGCAGCGACCAGGCGGCAAGCGCGCCCGACCAGGAGCCGGTCAGGGAATGCTCGATGGGCAGGGTCAGCCCTGCGCCGCTGGCCGCGCCGGCGCACAGCGCCATGGTGTAGAGCCCGGTCATGATCGCGGCCCGGTCGGCAAAGTCGCGCTTCACCAGGCCCGGCAGCAGCACATTGCCGACGGCAATGGCTGCACCTGCGGAGAAGGTCGCAAGAAACAGCAGCGGCACGGATTCCACACCTCGAAGGGCCGTGCCCAGCGCGAGCAGCAGCAGCGCGCCGAGCAACGTGCGTTCGGCGCCAAAGCGCTGCGCCAGCTTCGGCGCCAGCGGCGCGAACAGGCCGAGGCAGACCACCGGAAGTGTCGTCAGCAGGCTGGCGCCGGTGGTCGAGAGCCCGGTCTCGCGCATCACCTCTGGAAGTAGCACCGACAGGCTGGAGAAAAGCGGGCGAAGGTTGAAGGCGATCAGCACCAGGCTCGCGCCGAGCAGGATTCGCGCGCCGGGACCGCCAAGCACCGGCGGCTGCGGCTGGGGGAGGCTGTCGGCCTCCGCGTCGATGAGCAGCTGGTCGTCGAGCGCGTTCATGGCGGCGTGCCGGGCCTGCTGGTCGTCCCGGCTGGAAATATTCTGGTTCATTGCGAAAGAAGCCGATCGAGTTCGTGGAGTACGGGCGCCATGAAGGCGCGGACGGTAGCAGCGGCCCGGTCCGGATCGCCGGAAGCGATGCCATCTACAATGGCTGTGTGGGCGGCTGCATCCGGCTCGGGCAATTGGCCTGCAAGGGTGGAATCAATCGTCTCGGCGATTGCCCCGGTGAAGAAGTCGTAGAGTTCCATCAACGCGCGGTTGCCGGAAGCCTCGACAATCGCCCTGTGGAACGCGATGTCGCGGCGGATGAAGGCCTCGCGGTCGGGATCGGCCGCCGTGCCGCGCGCGGCAAGCAGCCTGCGCAGCTTTTCGAGGTCGGCCGGCGTGTGGCGAATGGCGGCTAGGCGCGCGGCCTCGGCGTCGAGGGCGGTGCGTGCCTCCCACTGGTCGCGCAGGCCCGCGCGCTTGACGCGGTCCAGGGCTGCGCTGGGATCGATCGCCGAGAGCACATAGGTGCCGGAGCCTTGCCGGGTTTCAAGCAAGCCCTGGGAAACCAGCGCGCGCACCGCCTCGCGCACCGTGCCGCGGCTGATCGACAGCATCTCGCTGAGAGTCGCCTCATTGGGGATGCGCTGCCCTACCGCCCAGTGCCCGCTCGTGATTTCGCGGCGCAGGCTTTCGGCGGCGCTGTCAGCAAGATTGGTTCGGGTTGCGGGCTGCATAGGAGCATTCGTCAAATCATCTGATGACTTTTCCAATAGCTCCGTCAGTCGCTATTCGTCAACCGCTCGACCGATGCAAGCGATCAAGATTGTGCGAAGCGAGATCGGAACTCGTCGGTGGCAAGCTGCAGCCGATCGATCAACTTCCACGCCGCGCAAAACTTGCCATATGGAACGCCTGCACTTCGGCCGGATAGCGGTAGTGCGCGCCATGCGGACAGGCGTTGCGGTCAAGGCAACCAACGCCTCGGCAGGCCGAGCCATCGGTTCCGTGCACATGCGCCAGGCAGTCCTCGTAGGCGAATCCAGATGCCGAATAGGCATCCACCGGACAGGATTTCAGGCAAGGTTTTCCGACACATGCATCGCAAAGGTGACTCGAATTGCGAGGTTCTTGAATCGGAATCTCAACCTCGAACAGAAGCGCGCCGCGATAGGCGTGCCAGAGGCCGTATTCGGGGTGCATGAGGATGCCCAGCGGCGACGGTTTTAGACCCTCGGCACGCATGGCCCATTGCTGGAACGGCAGATACGGCTTGTCCGATGGCGACACGGCGCGCGCGCCGAATTCTTGCGCCACCTGCCCGATCACCTCGCGCGACCACGTGTCCAGCGGGTTCTCAAGGTCCACAGGCTGGCGCTCCCGCCAGCGCAAAAAATGCGGCCAGGGCGCAGCCCCAGCCTGCCCTACCAGCAGCACCGATTTCGCCGGCGCGCCCGATGATCCGGGCGGCATGTCCTCGCCATCGCCAAAAACGAAACCGCCGCGCGGGATGAGACCATGCTCAGCCAGCACGGCGGAAATCCCTTCAAGGAAGCGGAGCGACAATCGTCACCCCTTCCGGACCGGATCGGAAAACGCCGTCCGCCAGACTTCCTTGTGGATGATGCTGGCCACTTTAGCCCGGCCAGAATCGGGCTCTCTTCAAGTGAAGGCGTCGGGCATCGATTCCTTCTTCTTGGCGATGAAGTCCTTCAGCGCCTCGTCGATGCCTTCGTCGAGATGCGGTGCCTCGTAGCTTTCCAGCCAGCGGCGAGCGAGCTCGTTGGCGCGCTGCGGCGCGGTCTTCTGCCCTTCGGCCAGCCACTGCTCGTAGGAATTGTTGTCGGCAATGGTCGAGCGGTAGAACGCGCTCTGGAAGTTGGCCTGGGTGTGGTCGCAGCCCAGGAAGTGGCTGCCCGGACCCACTTGGCGGATGGCGTCCATCGCCTGGCCGTTCTCCGAAAGGTCGACGCCCTCGGCGAACTTCTGCTGCATGCCGAGCTGGTCGATGTCCATCATGAACTTCTCGTAGCAGGAGGCGAGACCGCCCTCGAGCCAGCCGGCGGCGTGGAGCACGAAGTTGGTGCCGGCCAGAACCGTCGAGTTCAGCGTGTTGGCGCTTTCATAGGCCGCCTGTGCGTCCGGGACCTTGGAACCGCAGAGCGAGCCGCCCGTGCGGAACGGCAGGCCGAGACGGCGGGCGAACTGTGCGGCACCGTAGGACACCAGCGACGGCTCCGGGGTACCGAAGGTCGGCGCGCCCGACTGCATGGAGATCGAGGAAGCGAAGGTGCCGAAGATCACCGGCGCACCGGGGCGGATGAGCTGGGTGAAGGAAGCGCCGGCCAGCACTTCGGCCAAAACCTGGGTCAGCGTGCCGGCCACCGTCACCGGGCTCATGGCGCCGGCGAGGATGAACGGCGTGACGATGCAGGCCTGGTTGTTGCGGGCGTAGACCTTCAGCGCGCCAAGCATGGTCTCGTCGAAGACCATGGGCGAGTTGGCGTTGATGAGGCTGGTCAGCACCGTGTTCTCGTCGACGAATTTTTCGCCGAAGAGGACCTTGCACATCGCGATCGTGTCTTCCGCGCGTTCGGGCGCGGTGACCGAGCCCATGAACGGCTTGTCGGAATAGCGCATATGCGCATAGATCATGTCGAGATGGCGCTTGTTGACCGGCACGTCCACCGGCTCGCACACCGTGCCGCCCGAATGATGGATCGACGGCGCCATATAGGCGAGCTTCACGAAATTCTGGAAATCCTCGATCGTCGCGTAGCGGCGGTTGCCGTCGAGGTCGCGCACGAAGGGCGGGCCGTAGACCGGCGCGAACACCGTGGCGTTGCCGCCGATCTGCACCGAACGGGCGGCATTGCGCGCATGCTGGGTGTAGGTCGAGGGCGCGGTCTTGAGCAGCGAGCGGCAGAGCCCCTTGGGGAAATGCACGCGCTCGCCCTTCACGTCGGCGCCGGCTTCCTTCCACAGCGCCAAGGCCTCGGCGTCGTCGCGGAACTCGATGCCGACTTCCTCCAGAACGGTCTCGGCGTTCTGTTCAATCAGCGACAGGCCTTCTTCGTCGAGGACTTCGTAAACCTTGATCTTGCGGTTGATATAGGTCTGCTGCACGCCGGGTCCGCCGCCCGCACGGGCCGCGCGGCGCGCCGCAGCGCCGCCGCCTGCACCACGGCCGCGCCGCGTGCCGGAGCCTTCCTGCTCTGCCGAGAGGTTCTCATCCATCGAAGTCATCCTTAGAAATCACACATGGGGCGCCTCAGATCGCGCCCTTGTCCGGATCGTAGTCATGCGTCATTAGCGAAACGGCCCGCGAGCGCCAAGAGCTGTCTCAAAATCGACAAGAACGACGCAAAACGGCGGTCGCTTTCCTTTTGCAGGAAGTCGCAAATCAGCTATGGCGCAATGGCCTTTGCAAGCTAGTTATTGGGACGAAATTTTGCGCCGCGCCGGGTTTGGCCCGCGGCCACGAGGAGCCTGAAAAATGTCCGACGACGAGATCATCCTTTCCGAGCTTTCCGACGACGAACTCGTGCAGCAGATGCACGACGATCTTTACGATGGCCTCAAGGAGGAAATCGAGGAAGGCACCAACATCCTGCTCGAGCGCGGATGGATTCCCTATAAGGTGCTGACCGAGGCGCTGGTGGAGGGCATGCGCATCGTGGGCGAGGATTTCCGCGACGGCATCCTGTTCGTGCCGGAGGTTCTGCTCTCGGCCAACGCGATGAAGGCCGGCATGGCCATCCTGCGCCCGCTGCTGGCCGCCACCGGCGCGCCCAAGCAGGGCAAGCTGGTGATCGGCACCGTGAAGGGCGACATCCACGACATCGGCAAGAACCTCGTCGGCATGATGATGGAAGGCGCGGGCTTCGACGTCGTCGACCTCGGCATCAACAACCCGGTCGAGAATTACCTCGCTGCGATCGAAGAGCATCAGCCCGACATCGTCGGCATGTCGGCCCTGCTGACCACGACCATGCCCTACATGAAGGTCGTCATCGACACCATGAAGGAAAAGGGCATCCGCGACGACTACGTCGTGCTGGTCGGCGGCGCGCCGCTCAACGAAGAGTTCGGCAAGGCCGTTGGCGCCGACGCCTACTGCCGCGACGCGGCGGTGGCCGTCGAGACGGCCAAGGAATACATGAAGCGCAGGCACAACGCCCGCGCCTCCGCCTGATACGGAAAAGGCCGCGCTTCGGCGCGGCCTTTTTCTTTCCGGCAACAAGCCGGATTGGGGCCCCCGCCCCTAAACCTGCCCCTAATTGACGACGGCCTCTTTGACGGCCTTCGCGGTCGACTTGACGTCCTTGCCGACACCGCGAACCGTATTGGCACAGGCGGAAATCGCCAGTGCGCAAGCCAGGATGGCGGCAAGCGACGCGAAGCGCGACAGTTTCATGGGGTGTCTCCCTGTTGGATGCAAATAGGCCGCGCTGGTATTAGATAGACGGGATATACGCGCAAGGGCAAAAAACCCACACCTCCGATGGAAAACGTACCGAACATAGCCCGAGACAGACCCGACCGGCTTTTGGTCATCGGCTGTGGCATGATCGCGCGCGAAGTTCTGGCGGTGAAGGAGCAGCTTGCACTCGACCATCTCGACCTCACATGCCTGCCGGCCGAGTTCCACTACTATCCCGATCGGATTCCGCCGGCGCTGGACAAGGCCATCCTCAAGGCCAAGGCCGAGGGATACGACCGCATCTTCGTCGGCTATGCCGATTGCGGCACCGGCGGCATGCTCGACAGCGTCTGCGAAAAACACGGCGTTGAGCGCATGGCCGGGCCACACTGCTTCGCTTTCTATCAGGGCATGCAAGCCTTCGAGGCGATCGGCGACGGCGACATGCTCTCGTTCTATATGACCGATTTCCTGTGCCGGCAGTTCGACGCCTTCTTCATCAAGCCGCTTGGCCTCGACAAGCATCCGGAGCTGATCCGCGACTATTTCGGCCACTACCAGAAGGTCGTCTATCTGGCCCAGACGAACGACCCCGAACTGGACAAGGTGGCGGAGGATGCCGCCAGGCTGCTAGGCCTTGCCTACGAACGCCGATTCACCGGCTATGGTGACCTGACCTCGTCGCTGGCCGAGGCGGCGGGCGCCGCCGGCACCTGATCGCGAAAGCGCCAAAATTGCCGGCTCCGGTCAGCGTGAGGAGAGGAGTCGCCAATGAAACTACGCAAAGCCATGCTGGTCCTGATGTGCTGCTTGCCCTCTTGGCAGGCACTGGCGACGGGCGAAATCGAACGCTTGATCAAACCGGCCGAGCGCGCCCGCCTGAAACAGTTCGACGCCATCCGCAAGACCGCGCTCGAGCAGGCACACCTGAGCAACTCAGCCAGCGACGTGGCAACGCTGGACGCTGTCCTTGCGAGGAAGCCCATCTTCTTCAGCGGCTTCGACATGACCGGCAACTGGCAATGCCGCGTGATCAAGACTGACGGCACCAGCCCGCTTGTTATCGCCGACTGGGGCAAATGCCGCGTCACCGATGACGGTTCCGGCTGGCGACTGGAAATGCTGACCGGTTCGCAGCGCACAAGCGGTCGCTTCTTCACCGACAGCGACACGCGCCTGACCTATCTGGGCACGCGACATTTCGCCAGCGAGAAGCCGCAACGCTATCCGCTCGGACCTGGCAGGGACGAGGTGGGCTACACCTTCCGCACAGGAACGGACGAATGGCGGATCGAGCTTCCCGCACGGCGCTATGAGTCCGCTTTCGACATTCTCGAATTCAAACGCTGAGCCGCGATCCGGCGGCCTCATTAAGCCGACGGTAAAATTCGCATGCCATGTTGTTGGCTGTGGTCGCCTGCGTGAGCAGCCGTCCGCCAGCCAGCACCCATCGAGTTCCCATGATTCCCCAGCCGGACAAGAAGCCCATCGTCGTGGTGACCGAAGGTGGTCCTCATATCTGGGCCATCATCAACGCCATCACCATAGCGCTCGGCCCCGTCACCGTCATTCTCGAAGCGCCGGAATCGAAGGCGGCCATCCTCAAGCGCCGGGCTCGGCGGCAAGGCTGGATATCGGTCGGTGGGCAACTGGCGACTATGGTGCTGACAAGGCTCGGCAAGCGCTTCCTGGCGCCGCGCACACAGCGCATCGTTGCCGAAAACGGCCTCGTCACCGAGCCGCAACCCGGCCAGCGAATCGTTCATGTGCCTTCCGCCAATTCGCCCGAATGCCTGGCAGCGATCCGGGAAATCCGGCCCGGCGTCGTCTTCCTGGCCGGCTGCCGCATGCTCTCACGCGACACGCTCGCCGCGACCGACTGCCCGGTGCTGAACTACCACGCCGCCATCAACCCGAAATACCGCGGCATGAACGGCGCCTACTGGGCGCTTGCCACCGGCGACACAGAAAATTTCGGCTCCACCGTGCATCTGGTGGACGAAGGCGTCGACACCGGCGCCGTGCTCTACCAACTGCACGGCAAGCCCGGCCACGGCGACAACATCACCTCCTACGCCCTGCGGCTGGCCGCGATGTCGCGCGGGATGTGCGTGCGCGCCATCGAGGACGCGCAGGCGGGCCGTCTCGTGCCGGTCGAGACCGGCCTGCCCTCGAAGCAGTGGTATCACCCGCCGATCTGGACCTATCTGTGGAACGGCATCCGCCGCGGGGTGTGGTAGGTCTTTTGCGTCAGGCGCTAGCATCCGCCTGAAGCCTCCAGCGCCATTCCTGTTTGCGACACCCCGCCACGTCGCTTTTGAAGGCACGCGCGTCGTCCCATAACAAGCGACGTGGCGGCGGTTGCGGCAATGCTCGGTCAGCAACAAAGTGAGACCGAAATGGCCGATCTGATCATCGTTTACTGGCGCGACATCCCTGCCCAGGTCATCGTCAAGAAGGGCCGGCAGAACGCAAAGCGCGAACTGCCGTTGCGCTTCACCGAGGCGATCGACATGTGCGCCATGCGCACGGGTGCCGGCGACACCGACGCCTATCTGGCCGAGTGGCGCAAGGCCGACCCGGTGCCGGTGAGCGATGACCTCGAAGCCGAGGCCGACAAGGCCGCGGCCGCGCTCGACAGCGAATTCACCCGCGAGCGGCTGGTCGCCTTGGTCAAGGCGGGCGGAAAAGAAAATGTCTGAGACAAAACCGATCGTCACCCAGGCTACCCTGGTCAAGCAGGCTGCGCCGAAAAGCGACTACAAGCCGGCCGACGTGTCGCCGCAACGACGCCTGCAGCGCAAATACAGTGTCCGCTTGTGGTCGATCCGCCATTCGCGCCTGCTCGAATGGTTTTATGCCCGCTTCGCGGATGTTTTCCTTCTGCTGCATCCGCTCTGGAAGGGCATCGGCTACTCCCGCGTCGAGGCGCCGGTGAAGTTCGTCGAAAAGCGCGTGAAGGGTTTCATGTTCGACTGCCGCATGTGCGGCCAGTGCGTGCTGTCCTCCACCGGCATGTCCTGCCCGATGAACTGCCCCAAGCAGCTGCGCAACGGCCCTTGCGGCGGGGTGCGCGCCAACGGCAATTGCGAGGTCGAGCCCGACATGCCCTGCGTGTGGGTGAAGGCCTGGGAAGGCTCGCGCAACATGGCCAAGGGCGATGCCATCCTCAACGTCCAGAAGCCGGTCGACCAGTCGCTGCGCGAAACCTCGGCCTGGCTGCGCGTGACCGCGCAGGCCGCCGCCGCGCGCGAGGCCGCCAACAAGGAACCCGCATGAACATGGCCACGCCGCGTCCTCCCCACCCAGACGAAAACCCGGCCGGCATCGACCTGCCGCTGGACCCGCTGCCCGGCCACTCCTCGCGCGGACGCCTCGAGCGCGTGCTGCGGCGCGGCGAGTTCGCCGTCACCACCGAGCTCAACCCGCCCGACAGCGCCAACCCGCAGGACGTCTACGAACGCGCCGCGATCTTCGACGGGTGGGTGGACGGCATCAACGCGGTCGACGCCTCGGGCGCCAACTGCCACATGTCCTCGGTCGGCATCTGCGCGCTGCTGACGCGCATGGGCTATGCGCCGATCATGCAGATCGCCTGCCGCGACAAGAACCGCATCGCCATCCAGGGCGACGTGCTGGGCGCGGCCGCCATGGGCGTGGCCAACATCCTTTGCCTGACCGGTGACGGCGTGCAGGCCGGCGACCAGCCTGGCGCAAAGCCGGTGTTCGACCTCGACTCCTCGTCGCTTCTCGAAACCGTCCGCATCATGCGCGACAACGGAAAATTCCTGTCGGGCCGCAAGCTGACCACGCCGCCGCAGGTTTTTCTCGGCGCCGCCGTGAACCCATTTGCGCCGCCCTACGATTTCCGCCCGGTGCATCTCGCCAAGAAGATCGCCGCCGGTGCGCAGTTCGTGCAGACGCAGTACTGCTTCGACGTGCCGATGTTCCGCACCTTCATGGAACGCGCGCGCGACCTCGGCCTGACCGAGAAGGTTTTCATCCTGTGCGGCGTGGGTCCCCTCGCCTCTGCCAAGACGGCCAAGTGGATCCGCTCCAACGTGCCGGGCGTCCACATTCCGGATTCGGTCATCAAGCGGCTGGAGGGCGCGCAGGACCAGAAGAAGGAAGGCAAGCAGATCTGCATCGACATCATCAACGAGGTGAAGGAGATCGCCGGCGTCTCCGGCATCCACGTGATGGCCTATCGCCAGGAAGAATACGTCGCCGAGATGGTGCATGAATCGGGCGTGCTCAAGGGCCGCAACCCCTGGAAGCGCGAGGTCCGCGCGGACGACCAGATGGTTGCCGACCGGCTCGACCACATCCTGCACGACGACGCGACACAGCAGCCGATGCAGCTGGTGGAAAAGGCCGCCCACTGAGCGCGCCTGCCGTAATTGAAACAGAACAGCCAACGATATAAAGAAATCTTTATATCCCAACGGAGAACTTCATGACCCGTACCATCGTCGCCTCGGCGACCAAGGAAATCATCATCGGCTTCGACCAGCCTTTCTGCGTGATCGGCGAGCGCATCAACCCGACCGGCCGCAAGAAGCTGGCCGCCGAGATGGTTGCTGGCAATTTCGAGACGGTCATCAGGGACGCACTCGAACAGGCTGCCGCCGGCGCCACGATGCTCGACGTCAATGCCGGCGTGACCGCCGTGGATCCGAACGCGACGGAGCCAGGCCTGCTGGTGCAGACGCTTGAGATCGTGCAGGGCCTGGTTGACCTGCCGCTGTCGATCGACTCCTCGGTCACGGCGGCAATCGAGGCCGGCCTGAAGGTCGCCAAGGGCCGCCCGCTGGTCAACTCCGTGACCGGCGAGGAAGAGAAGCTCGAGGCCATCCTGCCGCTGGTCAAGAAGTATGACGTGCCGGTGGTTGCCATCTCCAATGACGAGACCGGCATCTCCATGGACCCCGACGTTCGCTTCGCGGTCGCCAAGAAGATCGTCGAGCGCGCCATGGATCACGGCATCAAGCCCGAGGACGTGGTCGTCGACCCGCTGGTGATGCCGATCGGCGCGCTGGGCGATGCCGGCCGCCAGGTGTTCGCGCTGCTGCGTCGCCTGCGCGAGGAGCTGAAGGTCAACACCACCTGCGGCCTCTCGAACATCTCGTTCGGCCTGCCGCACCGTCACGGCATCAACTCCGCCTTCATCCCGATGGTGATCGGCGCGGGCATGACCAGCGCGATCATGAACCCCTGCCGCCCGCAGGAGATGGAAGCGGTGCGCGGCGCCAACGTGCTGAACGGCACCGACGAGAACTGCACCACCTGGATCAAGACCTACAAGGACTATAAGCCGGGCGAGCACGCAGCGCCTGCCCCTGTTGCCGTCAACGCTCCCGGCGAAGCTGCCGCAAACAATGGCGGACGCCGTCGGGGCGGCCGCGAGGCGCGCATGGCACGAGGATAATTCGACCGGAGAACGTCGTGTCGCATAATGTCCAGTCAGTTCCGTCCGGCGCATTTGGCCGGACGGCAGGACAACGGCTTTCAGCCGCGGGCGTTGGCGACCGAATTTTCCGGAATCCCAGCGGAAGACCTTACATTTTATCGCATAGACCCTGGCCTGCCCGATGGGCGGGCCTTGACCCGTTTCGCAAGACAATTGCTGCGCTACAGATGACGACGGCCGCCAGTGCGGCAACCTGCCGGAAGCTGGCAGGACTGAGCGCGGCCGCAAGGAGTGCCTGAGATGAACTCTCCCGCCAACATCACCGATCCGTTGGTCCTGTTCATGCCGTCGGGCAAGCGCGGGCGCTTCCCCGTCGGCACGCCGGTGCTCGATGCCGCGCGCCAGCTCGGCGTCTATGTCGAAAGCGTGTGCGGCGGGCGCGCCACCTGCGGCCGCTGCCAGATCGAAGTGCAGGAAGGCAACTTCGCGAAGCACAAGATCGTCTCGTCCAACGACCACATCTCGGCCAAGGGCCCGAAGGAAGAGCGCTACGAGCGCGTGCGCGGCCTGCCCGAAGGCCGGCGCCTCTCCTGCTCGGCCACGATCCAGGGCGACCTCGTCGTCGACGTGCCGCAGGACACGGTCATCAACGCACAGGTGGTGCGCAAGGCCGCCGTCGACCGCCACATCGAGCGCAACCCGGCTATCCAGCTCTGTTATGTCGAGGTCGAACAGCCCGACATGCACAAGCCGCTCGGCGATCTCGACCGGCTGAAGCTGGTGCTGGAGAAGGACTGGGGCTGGAAGGACCTCGCCATCGCTCCCCACCTGATCCCTGAGGTGCAGGGCATACTGCGCAAGGGCAACTGGGGCGTGACCGCCGCGATCCACCGCGACACTCCCTCGTCGCAGCCCTACATCATCGACCTGTGGCCGGACCTCAAGAACGAGGCCTACGGCATCGCCTGCGACATCGGCTCGACCACCATTGCCATGCATTTGGTGTCGCTGCTTTCGGGCCGCATCGTCGCTTCGTCGGGCACGTCGAACCCGCAGATCCGCTTCGGTGAGGATCTGATGAGCCGTGTGTCCTACGTGATGATGAACCCTGATGGGCGCGAGGCCATGACCAAGGCCGTGCGCGAGGCGGTCAACACGTTGATCGGCAAGGTCTGCGAGGAAGGCGGCGTCAACCGCCACGACATTCTCGATTCGGTCTTCGTCGCCAACCCGATCATGCACCACCTGTTCCTGGGCATCGACCCGACCGAGCTCGGCCAGGCGCCGTTCGCGCTGGCCGTTTCGGGCGCGACGCAATACTGGGCGCATGACATCGACATTGAGGTCAGTCGCGGCGGCCGCGTCTATCTGCTGCCCTGCATCGCCGGCCATGTCGGCGCCGACGCCGCCGGCGCGGCCCTTTCGGAGGGCCCGTACCGGCAGGACAAGATGATGCTGCTGGTCGACGTTGGCACCAATGCCGAGATCATCCTGGGCAACAAGGACCGCGTCGTGGCGGCATCTTCGCCCACGGGACCAGCTTTCGAGGGCGCGGAAATCTCGTCGGGCCAGCGCGCCGCGCCCGGCGCCATCGAGCGTGTGCGCATCGACCCCGAGACGTTGGAACCGAAATTCCGCATCATCGGCGTCGACATGTGGTCGGACGAGGACGGCTTCGAGGAAGCAGCCAAGGCCACCGGCGTCACCGGCATCTGCGGCTCGGCCATCATCGAGGTGGTGGCGGAAATGTACCTCTCCGGCATCATCTCGGAAGATGGCGTTGTCGACGGCTCGCTTGCCGCACGTTCGTCGCGCATCCTCCAGAACGGCCGCACCTTCTCTTACCTGCTGCGCGACGGAGAACCGCGCATCACGGTGACCCAGAACGACGTGCGCGCCATCCAGCTGGCCAAGGCCGCCCTCTATGCCGGCATCAAGCTGCTTATGGAGAAGCAGGGCGTGGAGACGGTCGACATGATCCGCTTCGCCGGCGCTTTCGGCACCTTCATCGACCCGAAATACGCAATGGTGCTGGGCCTCATCCCCGATTGCGACCTGGAACAGGTGAAGGCGGTCGGCAACGCCGCCGGCACGGGCGCGCTGATGGCGCTGCTTAATCGCGGCCATCGCCGCGAGATCGAGAAGGAAGTCAGCCGCATCGAGAAGATCGAGACGGCGCTGGAGCCGCATTTCCAGCAGCTCTTCATCGACGCCATGGCCATGCCCAACAAGGTGGACCCCTTCCCCAAGCTCGCAGAGCAGGTGAAGCTGCCGCCGCGCAAGGTGCTGTCGGAAGAAGCAGCCGGAGACGGTGCCCCGCGCCGGCGCTCGCGCGAGGAGCGTGCCGCAAGACGCCGGGGCTGATGCCCCGGCCGCGCAGGCCTTGACGATCGAGCGGCCGCGCACAAATTCAGAGACTGGGAGGCGACACCGAGCAGCCGGGAAATCCGGGAGTTTGTTGCATGTCCAGTCTCAAGAGCCGCCTCGTCGCCCTTGTCGTCAAGCACAGCCGCAAGAAGGCATTCGCAGCGCCCAGAACCTCAACCGCTGGATCGCCGCCGCCCGAAAGACCGAGAGCCATGAGCCGCCGCCTCGCCTTGCCCGGCGCATTCTCTTCAGGCGGGGCGCGGCGCGCGGCTTCCCCGTCTACGAGATCGTGCCACCCGACGCCGGCCCGCGCCGGCTAATTTATCTTCACGGCGGCGCCTACTGCTTCGAGATCACAAGCTATCACTGGTTCCTGGCGGTCGAGATGGCCGAGCGCCTTGGCATGCGCGTGACGGTGCCGATCTATCCCATCGCGCCGGAGCACGACATTCACGACATGTATGCCATGGTGCTCGACGTCTATCGCGGCATGCTACGGGAGACGGCGGCAGACGACATCGTCTTCATGGGCGACTCCGCCGGCGGCACCATGGCGGTGGTGATGACCATGATGGGCGCGCTGGAAGGCATCCCCGCGCCCGCAAGCCATGTGCTGATCTCGCCCGGCCTCGACATGACGCTGACGAACGAGGCCATCTGGCGCATGGCCCCTCAGGACCCCTGGCTCGACATACCCGGCGGGCTGGAGGCGATCCGCCTCTACGGCGCGGGCATGGACCGCAGCGACTGGCGCATCAGCCCGATCAACGGCGACCTGTCGGTGCTGCCTCCAACGCTACTGCTGGCTGGAACGCGCGACCTGCTGACGCCCGACAACATCATCTTCGCCGAGAAGGCACGCGCGCAGGGCGTCGACATGGAACTGCTGCTGGAGCCGGACATGTTCCATGTCTGGCCGCTGGTCGACATGCCGGAAGGCCGTCGCGCCCGCGACCACATCGTGGCCTATCTGCGGGGTTAGCTGGCGAAAGGCCCAGCCTTTCGCCAACACGTCATCCCGCCCGCAAGGCGGCGCTCAGAAGAACTTGCCTGTTTCGCGAAACACGTCGAACGTTGCGCGGATATGGTCGGCCACGGCGCGGACAGGCGCGGTGGCCTCGGGCGTCACCACCATCGCAAGGCTGTAGGTACCGATGTCCGGCATGCCGTCCTTGGCGCCCAGTTCCATGAACTCGGAGCCGATGAAGGAACGCGGCAGCGGCGCAACCGCCAGATCGGCCAGGATCGCCGCGCGCTGGCCGGCGGTATGGGCGCTCATATAGGCGATGCGGTAGTTGCGCCCTTCCCGCCCCAGCGCCTCGAGCGCTCCGGCACGCCATGCGCAGCCTTCCTCCCATAGCGACACCGGCAAGGGCTCGCGTAGATGCGCGCAGCCTCCCTTGGCACCGGCCCAGACGATGGGCTCGGTCATCAGCGTCTCGGCCCCCGGCATGTTGGTCTGGTAGGAATTGGTCAGAAGCGTGATGTCGAGCGTGCGGTCGTCCATGCGCCGCCACAGGTTCTTGCTTTGGTCGATAACCACGTCGACGGCGATCGAAGGATGCGACTGCGCGAAGCGTTTGAGCACATGCGGCAGGATGCGCTCGCCATAGTCGTCCGGCGAGCCGAGCCGCACGACGCCGGTGATATCGGGCACGATGAACTTGGACACCGCCTCGCGATTGATCGCCAGCATGCGCCGGGCATAGCCGAGCAGGATCTCGCCGTCGGTGGTCAGCGACACCGAGCGGGCATCGCGCGAAAACACCGTGCGCCCCAGCACGTCCTCCAGCTTCTTGATCTGCATGGAGACGGCCGAGGGCGTACGGAAGACGGCATTGGCGGCGGTGGTAAAGCTTCCGGTTTCGGCGATGGCGACGAAGGTGCGCAGCACGTCGAGATCAAGCACCGGCAAGGGATGATTGAGGGGAGCGGTCACGGCCTACTCTTTCAATTTTTCTGATCTAATCAATCACTTCATTTCGTTTGATTGAATAGGAGAACAGGAGGATAGTCAACACTGTGAAGAGAGAGGGCCGGCGGACACCCAAATCCCGGTCGCGGCGTCGGCAAAACAGGCGCCGAAGAGCAGCAGTTCCGCCACCACAACCAGCAGGAGAGTGTCATGTCTATCCTTGAGAGGATCGGCAGTCTGGCCACCTATTACTCGAAAGTTCGCGCTCGCTATTTGACCGAGCGGACCGTGCGCGCGCTGCCGTTCGAAATCCAAAAGGACATCGGCTGGCCGGACATTCAGACGAAATGCCTTCCGCATGGATGCAGGGCGGGTGCGAACTGATCATGGTGGTGCAAGGTCATGCCCGCCGGGCAGCAGACAGGATGTCCGGCAGGCTCGTCCCGCGAGCAACGCCGCACGGCTGTAAAAAGCGCAGCCATGCATTGCACGCAGGTCGCATATGAACATGGCGCATAGCCAGGAAAGATGAAGCCAATACATTGAAAGAACTAGGCTTTATTGGTTTTCATGCAACATAATGCCGTTTTGCATGTCGCATTCGCTGCCAAGGACTTCGCTTTCGCCGCTGAACATTTGCTCCAAAGCATCTATATGGACCACATCAAACGAGCTGCCCCACTCCATCAAGCGAAGGCACCCCGTGTAACCCCAGTGCATGGATACGTGTCATGAAACTCTTTTCCCGCTTCTTCGGCGGCAGCCGCCGCCAGATGAACCTGACGACCGCGCTTGAACGCCAGCGTCTCAATAAGACCATGCCCGGCCAATCCGGCGCCATCGCCGGCGCCCGCCTCGGCTGCCTGGTTCGCTAAAGAACTACAGATTGCATCCGCCCGGACGAGCGGGCTCCGATTTTCGGCTGCCGCGCGAGCCCGCAAGGACCGCGCGGTTTTTCATTGCATATTGAGCCCGCATCGCGGCCGCCGCATGCACGCGTAGCCGGGCCGTCACGCCATGTCGCAAATTTAGCTTTTGGCCATCATTCCACCCCATTGACAGGAAAAGTTTTTCCTGATGACGCTTTTCTGATCGCGACATCCATGTTCGCGCCAATTTGGGTTTGCGTGAGGCCTCCTTGAACGCCGTAAAACATCCGATCAAGAGATCGATTGTCTTCTTCCTGGTTCCCGATTTCACCATGGTCGCCTTCGCGACGGCGCTCGATCCCCTGCGCATCGCCAACCGCATGCTCGGCTACGAGGCCTATCGCTGGCGGCTGGCCAGCCTGGACGGCAAGCCCGTGTGCGCCTCCAATGGCGTGGAGTGCTCGGTCAACACATCGCTGGAAGACGAGCGCAAGAAGATGGCCGGTGCCGATCGCCCGTCCATGGCGGTGGTATGCACCGGCATGAACGTCGAGAAGTACCACAACAAGTCGGTCTTCGCCTGGCTGCGCGAGGAATATAACCGCGGCGTCGCCATCGGCGGCCTCTGCACCGGGGCCTATGTGCTGGCTTCCGCTGGGCTCTTGTCCAATAAGCGCTGCGCCATCCACTGGGAAAACCTGCCCGGCTTCCAGGAAGCCTTCCCCAAGGCCAATGTCTTCGCCGACCTGTTCGAGGTCGACCAGAACATCTATACCTGCGCCGGCGGCACCGCTGCGCTCGACATGATGCTGAAGCTGATCGGCGAGGACTTTGACGACAACCTCGTCAACCGCGTCTGCGAGCAGGTCCTGACCGACCGCGTGCGCAGCCCCACCGACCGCCAGCGCCTGCCGCTGCGCGCGCGCCTGGGCGTGCAGAACTCGAAGGTGCTGACCATCATCGAGCTGATGGAGGCGAACCTCTCGGAGCCGCTGTCGCTGATCGAGATCGCCGACCATGTCGGCCTCTCGCGCCGCCAGATCGAACGGCTGTTCCGCACCGAAATGGGACGCTCCCCTGCCCGCTACTATCTGGAAATCCGGCTCGACCGTGCCCGGCACCTCCTGATCCAGTCTTCCATGCCGGTGGTGGAAGTGGCGGTGGCCTGCGGCTTCGTCTCAGCCTCGCACTTCTCCAAATGCTATCGCGAACTCTACGCACGCTCGCCGCAGCAGGAACGCGTGGATCGCAAGCAGCTCATGGCTGCCTGAGCTGCGAAGGCACACAGAACGACGAAGGCCCGGGAAGACCCGGGCCTTTTATCTTTTTGGGCTCGCGTGCGCTTCGCAGGAAAGGCCCAGCACGCGCCGCGGCCCACCCCTTTTTGAAGTGCCCTCTCCGCGAAGGAAGAGGGCAAGCTTGCTCAACTGCGCGGCTTGAGGTTTTCCGGGTCGTAGAGCGGCTTGTAGCCGATGCCCACGACTTCGACCGGATAGGTCTCGCCGAAATACTCGACCGTCAGCTTCCGGCCTTCCTGACAATGCGCCCAGGGCAGATAGGCGAGCGCGATGTTCTTGCCGATGGTCGGGCCGTAGGCGACCGATGTCGTGTAGGACCGGCGGCCGAGCTCGTCGACCAACGTCTCGCCCGTTTCCGGGTCCATCACCGGCATGATGCCGACCGGATAGCGGGCGACGCCCTTCGAGTCGACGTGGTCGGACATGACCAGCGTGCAGAGCATGGCCGGCTGGTTGGCACGGGCCTTGTATTCCAGATGCTTGGCCTTGCCGCGGAAGTCGGCTTCCTTGACTTTCGGGCGGGCAAGATCGGCCTCGATCAGATTGTACTCGGTGAGCAGGTCCGCATTCTGCAGGCGCAGGCTCTTTTCCATTCGGCGGCTGTTCGCATAGGTTTCCACGCCGAAGGCCATCACGCCGGTGGAACGCAGCGCGTCCCAGACGGCCAGGCCGTCCTCATAGCGCATGTGCAGTTCCCAGCCCTGCTCGCCGACATAGGAGATGCGGAAGGCGGATACGTCCTTGCCGGCGATCTTGATCGGCTTGATCGAAGCGAAGGCGAAGTTTTCGTGCGAGAGCCCTTCCGGATTCTCCACCACCTTCTGCAGCGTGGCGCGCGCGTTCGGACCCCAGATGCCGATGGTCACAAACTTCTCGGTGACGTCGGTGACGGTGACGTCAAAACCCTTGTCCTCGGCCATCCGGCGCACATAGTGGAAGTCGCGCGGGCCGGCGTCAGCGCCGTCGATCACGCGGCAGCGGTCGGCCATGCGGATGACGGTCAGGTCGGCGCGCACCATGCCCTCGTCGTCGAGGAAGTGCGTGTAGATGCCCTTGCCGATGTTGTTGTCGCCGCCGATCTTGGCCGCGCACAGCCATTCCATCAACTCGACATGATCCGGCCCTTCGACATCGAACATGTAGAAGTGCGACAGGTTCACGATGCCGCAGTCCTCGCTCATGGCGAGATGCTCGGCATTGGAGACGCGCCAGAAGTGGCGGTTGTCCCACTCGTTCTCGCGCACCGGCACGCGGTTGCCGTACTTTTCCAGCAGATGCTCGTTGGCAGCATAGCCGTGAGCGCGCTCCCAGCCGCCGAGCTCCATGAAGTAGCCGCCAAGCTCCTTCTCGCGCTCATAGAAGGGCGAGTGGCGCACATTGCGGCCGGTGGCATAGGGCTCGCGCGGATGGATCGCCGGGTTGTAGATCTTCTGCGCAGCCTCGCCGCAGCGGCCCTCGACGAACTTTTCTTCCATCTGGTGCGGATAATAACGCGAGTAGTCGATCTTCGCGTGGTCGATGGCAGTGCGGCCGTCGGTCATCCAGTCGGCGATCAGCTTGCCGAAGCCAGGGCCGTCCTTCACCCAGATGGCGACGGCATACCAGAGCCCGCGCACCTTCTGGCTTTCGCCGATCGACGGGCCGCCGTCTGCGGTCACCTGCAGCAGGCCGTTGAAGGAATGGCCTTCGTTGTAGCCAAGCTCGCCCAGGATCGGCGTCAGCTCGATGGCGCGCTCCAGCGGCTCGAGGATCTGCTCCATTTCGAGGTCGCGCTGCGACGGCGAAAGGCGAGCTTCGTGCTTCTCCAGGAGATCGCGCGGATGGCAAAGGCGCGGATTGGTCTCCTCGTAGTAGCCCCACTCGATCTGCCCGCCTTCGGCGGTCTTGGGGTCGCCGGTGTCGCGCATGTAGGCCGAGTTGCCCTGATCACGCAGCAGCGGCCAGCCGATCTCCTTGCCGGTGCCTTCGAACTCGTTGTAGGGGCCGAAGAAGGTGAGCGGATGGTCGACCGGCATGACCGGCAGGTCCTCGCCCGCCATCTCGGCGATCAGGCGGCCCCAGAGGCCGGCGCAGACCACCACGTAGTCGGCATGAATAGTACCGCGGTCGGTCACCACGCCCTTGATGCGGCCGTTCTCGATGATGAGCGACTTGGCCGGCGTGTTGGCGAAGGCCTGCAGCTTGCCGGCGGCGACGCCCTGGTCGACCAGCTTGCCGGCAACCGTCTGCGAGCGCGGGATGACGAGACCCGCATCCGGATCCCACATGCCGCCCTGAACCAGGCTCTCTTCGATGAGCGGGAACTTTTCCTTGATTTCGGCAGGTTCGATCAGGCGGGCGCGCGTGCCGAACGCCTTGCCCGAGGCGACCTTGCGCTTGATCTCGTCCATGCGGGCGTCGTCACCGACGCGAGCGACCTCGAGACCGCCGACGCGGGCGTAGTGGCCCATCTTTTCGAAGAATTCGAGTGAATAGAGCGATGTCCAGCACGACAGATTGTCGTGGCTGGTCATATAGCAGAAGTCCGACGCATGCGCCGTCGAGCCGATGTCGGTGGGGATGCCGGACTTGTCGATGCCGACGATATCATCCCATCCACGCTCGATCAGGTGGTGCGCGACGGACGCGCCCACGATGCCGCCCAACCCGATGATGACGACCTTCGCTTTTTCTGGAAACCCTGCCATTACCCGCGACTCCAAAGTGGTATTGCGGCCAGACTATAGGGCGACGGGCCGGTCGGATTGCAGCCTGTTTGCGACATTCCAAAATGGCCGAGCGACGGGCCGTACGCTTAAGTTTTTAGATGCGCCCTTCAGGGCTCGCCCGAGACTGGCTTAGGCGAAGGCCCAGACGTCCTCAGCGTAGAGGTCTTCATGAGCTTGACGATGACATTGCCGATGTCGGCGCTATATCGAAGCGCGGTTTCAACATGGCCACCAGCAGCACTGCCATGCCTGCGGTGAAGACGAAATAGAAGCGGTCGTCAGGCAACGGGAAGCTGACGAACTTGCCAAGCAAGCCAATTGCGAGCGCGAATATCAGGGCATTCTCACGACCCGTTCCGGCGCGCCCGGCGCGGTAGAGCAGCGCCCATCCGGCCAACATTGCCAGGAACAGCTGCGGGTAGGTGTAGGAGTGCCCGTAGATCATGTCGGCGGTGTAGTGGACAAGGTTCTTCGCGCCTGCCCGATCCATCACCTGGATGATGTTTTCGGTGCCGTGAAACCGGCAGGCCGGAATGGCCGCCGCGGCCGCACTTTCGCGCGACGTCGTTAAGAAGCTGCTACCGCAGACAAGCAAAGGCCGGGCAAGCCCGGCCTCCAGACCACCAAGACGGCGGTTCACTTACCTGATGCGGGCGACGCCGCCCAGGATCTCGATGGTCTCGTTGCCGGTCAGGGCCTCGCGGTCGCCATTGGGCAGCGTGACGAAACAGCCGTTGTAGCAGAAGTCGACGGTCTCGCCGGCGCCGATCGCCAACTCGGACTTGCTGCCGCCTTCCGTCACCATCAGTGACCGGGGCTCAGCGTCCTTGTTGACGGCACTGGCGCCAAAGGCCGCGCTGCTCACGCCAAGAAGGGCGACAGCCGCAAGAATGATTGTCCTCATCGCACTATCGGTGTCGCCACCGCCTCTGTTGCAGTTCGCAGGCATTCCCGCCCCTTGTCTTTGCGTGACTTTATAGGAGTTGATGCATGAACGGCAACTGAATGACACGTTCATGCCATGATTCAGCCACGAAGGAGACCACCTGCACGCATTCAGGCGGGGTCCGGCCTTTTCCGCCTGCCCCGCGCGAGCCTTCCGGCGGCCGCCGCAGCCGCTGCCGTTTCCCTCAGATGCTCGAGATATTCGGCCTCCGCCTTCTCGTCGTCTAGTGGCCACTTCTGGGCAGGCGACTCGGTCCTGACCAGAACGTCGCGGCGCGGCGACGGGATATGGATGTTCTCCTTCTCGAAAGCTTCCAGAATGGCGAAACGGATGTCGTTCTGTACGATCGAGCCGTTGCCGATGTCCGAGAGGAACATGCGGATTTCGAAGTTGAGCGAAGACTCGCCGAAGGCCGCGAAGAGCACGAATGGCTCCGGGTTCTTCAGCACCAGCGGATGGCCTCGCGCTATTTCGAGCAAGATCTCGTGCACGCGTTTCACATCCGAGCCGTAGGCCACGCCGACCGGTATCTCGATGCGCCCGAGCTTGTTGCGGTGCGTCCAGTTGCCGACCGCGCCATTGATCAGCTCGGAGTTGGGCAGGATCACCGTCTGGCGCTGGAAGGTTTCGATCTCGGTTGCGCGAACGCTGATCTTCTTGACCGTGCCAGAAACCGCGCCGGCCACGATCCAGTCGCCGGCCTTGAAGGGGCGCTCGGCCAGCAGGATCAGGCCCGAGACGAAATTGGACACCACGTTCTGAAGGCCGAAGCCGATGCCGAGCGAGAGACCGCCGGCAACCAGGGCGAGATTGGACAGATCGATGCCTGCCGACGAAATGCCGATCAGCGCCGCCAGCGCGATGCCGGCATAGCCGATGACGGTTCGGATCGAATTGCGCACGCCGGCATCCACCTTGCCGCGCGCCATGACCGAGCCGTCGAGCCAGCCCTGGAACCAGCGCGTGATGAAATAGCCCAGTACGAAGACGACGAGGCCCGTGACGATGGCCAGCGGGGAGAAGGAAAAGCTGCCGATCTTGAACCCGGTGGCCAGCTTGTTGAGCCAGACCAGCATGTCCCCCGGCTGAAACCCCCATTGGAAAAGGATGAAGGGCAGGAACACCACGACGATCAGAATGTTGATCAACGCGCTGACGGCAAGCCCCAGCTGATCGAGGGTGGTTTCCTCCATGTCGTAGCGGCTCTTCAGCCAGCGGCCGATGGAGGTGTCGGCGAAACTGCCCTCGTCCGCGATGGCCTGCCCCGACAGAAAGCCGATATAGGCCGTGGCCAGCATGGCGCCGGTCACCACGATTTGCTGCGACACGAACTGGGCGAAGCTGACATAGCCCAACAGTGCGGCAACGATGGTGGCCGAAGCGACCAGATAGAAAAAGTAGCGCAGAGCCGCCGGCCATGGACGTGGCGCGCCCGTGGCATCGACAAAAGGCTTGACCCGGCCGATCAGCAGCAGCAGCACGCCGACCGTCAGCGACGCGATGAGGCTCTTGAGCACGGTCACTGACAGGGGCGAGCTCAAAGTGTCGCTGACCACGCCCATGAAGGAGTCGAGGCCGACTACCAGCGCCGTCACTGTCATCAGCCAGACCAGCAGCCGCGCGGCGCGCGACTCGATCGGGATCAGCCGCCAGTTCGGCTTGTTCGGCGAAAGCGCGGCATGGCTCAGCCGGTTGACGAAGAAGCTGACGAAGATGATGGTGAAGACACCTTCGAGCAGGACGCCGATGTCGCCGCGCAGCACGTTGAAATAGCGGTACAGAACGTCCGTGCTGGCGAGGAAGACGCCCATCGCCAGCGTCGGCAGCAGCGTGGACCAGAACGCAACGGACAGGCGGCTGAGATAGGACGGGTCCTCGATTGCCGGGTCGCGCTTGATCAGGCGCCCGAAGACACGGCGGCCGCCGAATTGCAGCACGGCGGCGGCGACCAGCGCGAAGAAGGTGGCCGCGACCAAGGCCCGGTTTTTGAACTGAACGACGAAGCGCAGCCAGGCCGACACGGAATTGTAGAGGCGCGAGAATTCCGACTGGACCGCCTGTCCAACCTCGCCGTTGAGCGTCGTCCCCAATTCGTAACGCTTGGTCAGCATGTTGGTGAACAGGTCGCGGCGCAGCGCCGCAACCTTGTTGAGCTGGCCGTTGACACGCACCGAAAGATCTTCGGCCTTGCCAAGGATCACGTTGATCTCCGCCTTTTCGGTGGCCAGTGCCTGGCGCTCGTTGGACACGATCTCCGGTTCCGGCGGCTGTCCTTCGGCGGGCGGGTTGCCAAGCTGCCCGATGCGCGAGTTGATTTCGGCCAGGCGGGGGCGGAAGGCCACGCCGCTGTCGAGCAGCGACTTGTCGACGGCTTCCAGCTGCGTGCGGATGTCGACAAGCGCAGCGTCATCCTCCCCCTTGGCATCGATCTTCTTGCCCAAGACGTCGACCTGCTTGGTCAGGTCCTCGATCTTCTGGCGCTGTTCGGCCACCACGCCGGCAGATGGCGAGGCAGCCGGTGCTTGGGCAGCCGGTGCGGGCGCAGCGGACGCGGGCGGTGCCGCTGGAGCCTCGGGCGCTGGCGGCGAGGCCTGCGCGGCGGGCGCCTCGGATGCGGGCGGCGTCGCAGACTGCTCAGCGTGCGCAACAAAAGTGCCGCCCACGCCAAGGAGGACCAGGAACAGCACGGCGGCAAGCCGCTGCAGAATGGGAAGACGAAGCTGACGATTCAAAGAGTTCACAAACCAGTTTCTAAACGGCACCAGTGATAAAGACGGCTGGACAACGGGGCAAGCCGCTTGATCGCCACCGAAGTCGGCCATACGAAAAGCCATGGCGCATTATTGGCGCTGGCGCACACGCCGTCTCTATACTGTGCGCCACACCCAAAACCGGATGACATGGAATAATGGCGGAATATTCGGTCTTCTCGCTTCTAAAGAACGCGTTCTCTGGAAACCGCGACTGGAAGCCTGCCTGGCGCAAGCCGGACCCAAAACCCTCTTACGACGTGATCGTGATCGGCGGCGGCGGGCATGGGCTTTCGACGGCCTACTATCTCGCCAAGGAACACGGCATCACCAATGTGGCGGTGCTGGAGAAGGGTTATCTCGGGTCCGGCAATGTCGGGCGCAACACGACCGCTGTGCGCTCCAACTATCTCCTGCCGGAGAACATCCGCTTCTACGAGCACTCGATGAAGCTGTGGGAGAACCTTTCCCACGACCTCAACTACAACGTCATGTTCTCGCAGCGCGGCGTGCTGAACCTCGCGCACACGCCCGGCCAGCTTGACGACTACGCACGTCGCGGCAATGCCATCGTCCATTCCGGCGCCGACTCCGTCCTGATGACGCCGGCCGAGATCAAACGGCTGATGCCCGCGCTCGACGTTTCCGGCTCGGCCCGCTTCCCGATCATCGGCGGGCTGATGCAATGGCGCGCCGGCACGGCCCGTCACGACGCTGTAGCCTGGGGCTATGCGCGCGGCGCCGACCGGCGCGGCGTCGACATTCTGGAGAATTGCGAAGTCACCGGCTTCATCAAGGACGGCGACCGTGTCGTCGGCGTCACCACCACTCGCGGCGAAATCCGCGCCAAGAAGGTCGCGGTCGCCGTTGCCGGCTCCACCGGGCATGTCATGAATATGGCCGGCATCGATCGGCTGCCGATCGAAAGCCACGTGCTGCAGGCCTTCGTGTCGGAGTCGCTAAAGCCGTTCCTCGACACGGTCGTGACCTTCGGCATGGGCCACTTCTATGTCGGCCAGTCCGACAAGGGCGGCCTGATCTATGGCGGCGACCTCGACGGCTACAACAGCTACGCCCAGCGCGGCAACCTGCCCATCGTCGAGGAAGTGAACAGCGAGATGCTGGCGCTGTTCCCTAGCCTTGCGCGCGTGCGCGTGCTGCGCTCCTGGGGCGGCCTGTGCGACATGTCGATGGACGGCTCGCCGATCATCACCACCGGCCCCCTGCCCGGCATGTATCTGAACTGCGGCTGGTGCTACGGCGGCTTCAAGGCAACGCCTGCCTCCGGCTGGTCCTTTGCCTACACCATCGCCAAGGACGAGCCGCACGAAATCAACGCGCCCTTCACGCTTGACCGCTTCCACCGCGGCGCCATCATCGACGACAAGGGCCAGGGCGCGACCCCTCGCCTGCACTGAGCGGACATTTGCGATGCTGATCACCTGCCCCTATTGCGGCCCGCGCGACGTCTCCGAATACACCTATCAAGGCGATGGCAACCGCACGCGCCCCGACCCTGCCTCCACCGACCAGGAGGCATGGAATGCCTATGTCTACGACCGGCTGAACCCGCGCGGCGAGCACCATGAAATCTGGCAACACTCGGGCGGTTGCCGCGCGCATCTCAAGGTCACGCGCAACACGCTGACGCATGAGATCTCCAGCGTCGGCTTCGCCCGCGACGCCGGGCACCGCAAGTCAGGCGGCCATCGCAAGACGGGAGCCCAGGCATGAGCCCGCGCCGCGCCGTATCGGGCGGTCGGATCGACCGTCTGCGCACCATCCGCTTCAGCTTCGACGGCCGGCCCTATACCGGGCATGCGGGCGACACGCTGGCGTCTGCCCTGCTGGCCAACGGCGTGACGCTGTTCGGTCGCTCGTTCAAATACCACCGGCCGCGCGGCGTGCTGACGGCGGGCGTGGAAGAGCCGAACGCGCTCGTCACCGTGCTCCACGGCGCGGTGCGCGAACCCAACATCCCGGCCACGATGATCGAGATCTATGACGGGCTGGTGGCTGAAAGCCAGAACCGGTTCCCGTCGCTCGCCTTCGACATCGGCGCGATCAACCAGCTCGGCAGCAAGGTGCTGGGCGCCGGCTTCTACTACAAGACCTTCATGGGACCGGTGATCGGCCCGCTGAAGGGCACCCGCTTCTGGATGTTCTGCGAATATTTCATCCGCCGCGCCGCGGGCCTCGGCCGCGCCGGCACGGAAAAGGACCCGTCGCGCTACGAGCGCATGAACGCCTTCTGCGACGTTCTGGTGGTGGGGGCCGGTCCGGCCGGGCTGATGGCGGCGAGAGCGGCCGCCGACAAGGGCGCGCGCGTCATCCTCGCCGATCTCGACGCAACGCCCGGCGGTTCGGCGAACTGGTCTGACGAAACCATCGACGGCATGGCCGCCGCCGACTGGGCGGCCGCCATGCTGCGCGACCTGAAGGGACGGGACAATGTGCGCGTGCTGCCGCGCACCACCGTCTGGGGCTATTACGACAGCAACACGCTGGCAGCGCTTGAGCGCGTGACCGACCACAAGCTCACCCCCGCCAAGGGCGAGCCGCGCCATCGGCAGTGGACCATCCGCGCCCAAGCGGTGGTGCTGGCCACGGGTGCGCTGGAGCGCCCGCTCGTCTTTCCCGGCAACGACCGCCCGGGCGTGATGCTGGCCAGCGCCGCCGAGCGCTATGTCAACCAATATGGCGTGCTGCCGGGTCGCAAGGTCGCGATCTTCACCAACAACGACAGCGCCTATTGCACAGCGCTCGCGCTTAAGAAGGCCGGCGGGACGGTTTCCGCGATCATCGATGTGCGCGCAGAGGTCTCAGATGCCGCGCGCGACATCGCCGGCAGGGTCGGTGGCGAGCACCTTCTCGGACAGGCCGTGATCGACACCGAAGGCGGCAGCCAGCTGAGCGGCATCAAGGTGCAGCGCATCGACGCCGCAACAGGCAATCTCTCGGGCGATCCGCGCAACATCCAGGCCGACTGCCTGCTGGTGTCGGGCGGCTGGTCGCCGACGATCCACCTCGCCAGCCAGGCAGGTCTCAATCCGGTCTGGGACGACGAACTCCAGGCCTTCCTGCCACCGCAGGCGACGCAGAACTGGGTCGGCGCCGGTACCTTCAACGGCAGCTTCGCTACTGCCGAAGCCTTGACCGAGGGTCACGCCGCCGGCCTGAAGGCAGCCAATGCGCCCGCCTCCGCTGAGCCTGACTTGCCGGCGGTCGACGCCGACGGGCTCGACCCGAAGCCGGCCCCCGTCCTGGAAATCAAAGCCAAGGGAAAAGCCTTCGTCGACCACCAGCACGACGTGACGGCCGACGACGTGCGCCTCGCCCATCAGGAAGGTTTTGTCTCCGTCGAGCACCTGAAGCGCTACACCACGCTCGGCATGGCGACCGACCAGGGCAAGAACTCCAACGTGCCCGGCCTTGCCATCATGGCCGACGCGCTTGGTAAGCAGATTCCGGAAGTCGGCACGACACGCTTCCGCCCGCCCTTCGCGCCCGTTTCGGTGGGCTCGCTGGCGGCCGAACGCTATGGCGACATCCGGCCCGACCGGCTGACGCCGATGCACGACTGGCACATCGAAAACGGCACGATCATGTATGGCGCAGGCCTGTGGCACCGCCCCATGATCTATGGCCTGCCGGGCGAGACGGTCGAGCAAGCATATGTGCGCGAGACGAAGACCGTGCGCGAGGGCGTCGGCCTCGTCGATGTCTCCACGCTCGGCAAGATCGCCGTGCAGGGGCCGGATGCGGGCGAATTCCTCGACCGCGTCTACACCAACACGTTCTCGACCCTGCCGGTCGGAAAGGCCCGCTACGGCCTGATGCTGCGCGAGGACGGTCTCGTCCTCGACGACGGCACGACATGGCGGCTCGGCCAGCACGACTTCCTGATGACCACCACCACGGCCAATGCCGGCAAGGTGATGCAGCATCTGGAATATCTGCTCGACGTGGTGTGGCCGGAGCTGAAGGTGCAGCTCACCTCTGTGACCGACCAGTGGGCGGGCGCCGCGATCGCAGGCCCCAAGTCGCGCGACGTGCTCGCCGCATGCGTGACCGGCACGAAGGTCGACAACGAGACGCTACCCTTCATGGGCATCATTCATGGCGAGATCGACGGCGCGCCAGTGATGATCTGCCGGCTCTCCTTCTCCGGCGAGCTGGCCTACGAGGTCTATTGCGGCGCCGGCCACGGCACCCATGTATGGGAAGCGCTGATGAAGGCTGGTAAGCCGTTCGACATCGTGCCTTATGGTCTCGAGGCGCTGGGCACCATGCGTATCGAGAAAGGCCATGTCACCGGCGCGGAGATCGACGGCCGCACCACCGCGCGCGACCTGCATCTGGACTGGATGCTGTCCAAGAAAAAACCCTTCGTCGGCTCGGCCATGATGGACCGCGAGGGGCTTGTCGGCGAGGGCCGGTTGCAGCTCGTCGGCATCATCCCGCTCGACAACCGCCCGGTGAACGGCGGCGCGCATATCGTCGAGCAACTGCACGAGGACGGCCCGCGCGACTCGATCGGCCATGTCACGGCCATGTGCTATTCGCCCACGCTCGGAAAATACATCGCGCTGGCGCTGGTGAAGGACGGCAAGAGCCGCCGGGGCACCCGCGCCTTCGTCTCCGATCCGCTGCGCAAGCGTTTCGGACCGGTCGAGATCGTCAGCCACCACTTCTATGACCCGGAAGGGAGCCGCATGCATGGTTGAGCAGGAATCCCCGCTGAAGCCGGTGTGGAAGCCCGGCTCGCACGGCAATTTTTCCGACGGCGTCGGCGTCTATCTTTCGGAAACCGCGCCGGGTTCCATTGTCCAGCTCGCGGCCTGGCCCGGGGAGGAAAAAGCCATCATCGCGGCCGTCAAGAAGGTGGCCGGCATGACGCTGCCGGACGGCGCAGGTGGTGGCGCGCCGGGCGATGCCAAGGCAGCCTTCGGCTTCGCGCCCGGAAAGTTCCTCGTGGTGGATGAGAAGGAAGGTTTGGCGGAAGCCTTCGACAAGCAGGTCGACATTTCGGTGGGCACAGTGACCGACCTGTCGCATGGCCGCACCGCGATCCGCGTCGCCGGCCCGAAGGCGGAATGGGTGCTGGCGAAATTCTTCGCCATCGACTTTTCTCCCACCGCCTTCCCCGTCGGCGCCGGCCGCTCGACGGTGCATCACGACGTCTTCGCGCAGATCCAGCGTACCGCGCCGACGCAGTTCGACCTCTATGTCTTCCGCTCCTTCGCGCGCAGTTTCTGGACGGCATTGTGCCATGCGTCGGAGGAAGTCGGCTACGAGGTGCGATAGCCCGGGACGCCAGCGGCCATTACGAGGGAGGACAAAATGATGGAATTCATCAACTCGCCCGAGGCCAGGGCGATCAAGCTGCCGTTCAGTCAGGCGGTGCGCGTCGGCGATGTTCTTTATCTCTCCGGCGCGCTCGGCAACCGGCCCGGGACGATGGAGCTCGTTCCGGGCGGGATGGAAGCGGAAGCGCGCCAGGCGATGGAAAACATCGGCGCGGTGCTGAAGGAAAACGGGCTCAGCTTCGCCGATGTGTTCAAGTGCACGGTGATGCTGGCCGACATGTCGAAATGGGCCGAGTTCAACAAGGTCTATGTCAGCTATTTCGACCCGGACCGTCTGCCGGCGCGCTCGGCATTCGGCGCCAACGGCCTCGCACTGGGCGCGCTGGTGGAGCTGGAGTGCTGCGCCTATATCGGCGGCAAGCGCTGAGCCGCCTCACTTCCAGAAGGTGACCCATTCCTCTTGCGGGGCGCGGTCGGTGCGGAAAGTGCTTTCGGGCTTGCTCGTGTCCTCATGGCCCAGCGCCATGCCGCAGACCACGATCTCCTCGTCCGGAATGTCCAGGATCGGCCTGATCTGCTGGTGATAGGGCGCGAAGGCCGCCTGCGGGCAGGTGTCCAGTCCCCTCGCCCGCGCAGCGATCATGATGTTCTGCAGGAACATGCCATAGTCAATCCACGAACCCTGGTTGAGCCTGCGGTCGATCGTGAAGATCATGCCCACCGGCGCGTCGAAGAAGATGAAGTTGCGGTCGTGCTGGGCGCGCATGCGCTCCACCTCGCGCCGACCGATGCCGAGCGCGCTGTAGAGGCCGAAGCCGTTGGCGCGGCGGCGCGCGAGATAAGGCTCGAAGAACTGGTCCGGGTAATATTTGTATTCGTCCCACGCCACCTTTTCGGCGCGTATGCCGGAATTCAGGATCGCGTCGCCGATGCGCTGCTTGGTCTCGCCCTTGGTGACATAGACCTTCCAGGGCTGCATGTTGGTGCCCGAGGGCGCGCGTGCGGCAACTTCCAGTATCTCGCGGACCGTCTGGTCATCGACAGGGGTCGACAGGAAAGCGCGCACCGAACGGCGCGATCTGATCGCCTCGTCGACGGCGTCAGCCACGTCCTTAGAAAGCTCCCCGGTTCCACGTGCCAGCATGACCTGTCCCTCTTCAATGCGGTCGGCAACCGGAACGTCCCCCCTCGCCCTGGTCGCCCAAGCATTTGCACCAGCCTCCCCGGTCTCGCAAGCAATACCTGCATTTCATGAAATTCCCCTTGAATTTTTCATCGAACTGTCATCTGGTGAAAATTGAGGAGAAATTTTCATGCCGCCGCAAAAGGCCCATCACGGAGCGACCGAAAGCCCGCCGGAAAGCAGTGCCGACGCGCTGCTGGCGCGCGATCTTCGTGCGCTGCGCAAGGCGCGTGGCCTGACGCTTTCGGAAGTGGCGCTGACGCTCGGCCGCTCGGTCGGCTGGCTGAGCCAGGTGGAACGCGGCCTGTCGACGCCGTCCATCGGGGACCTGCGCGCCTTCGCCGAGCTGTTCGACGTGCCGGTCAGCCTGTTCTTCGGCCACGACGTGCCCGACGAGGCCGAGCGCGGCGTGATCGTGCGTGCCGGCCGCCGCCGCTCGCTCGGCACGAGCGAGACCGGGCTGGTGGAAGAACTTCTGTCGCCGGACCTTGGCGGCAGCTTCGAGATGCTGCGTTCCGAATTCGCGCCCGGCGCCGAGCTGAAAAAGCCCGCCAACCGGCCGACAGAGGAAGCGGGCTATGTGGTGTCCGGGCAGTTCGACATCGAGGTCGACGGCCAATGGCACCATCTGACCGAAGGCGACAGTTTCCGGTTCGGCGGCAAGCCGTTCCGGTGGAAGAATCCAGGAGAAGAACCGGCGGTGGTGATCTGGGTGATCTCGCCGCCGGTCTATTAGGACAACATTGACTTTGACGAGCAACGGCTAAGAAGGCCGGTGCCCGGATGACGCATTGAGGAGGATTGAATGGCGGAGTTTCCGACAACGGCACGTGTGGTCATCATTGGCGGCGGCGCGGTCGGCGTCTCAGCGCTCTACCATCTGGCCAAGGCCGGCTGGACCGACTGCGTGCTGCTCGAAAAGAACGAGCTGACCTCCGGCTCGACCTGGCATGCCGCCGGCAACGTGCCGACCTTCTCGTCCTCCTGGTCGCTGATGAACATGCAGCGCTACTCCACTGAGCTCTACCGGGGGCTTGCGGACGAAGTCGACTACCCGATGAACTACCATGTCACCGGCTCGCTGCGCCTCGCCCACTCGAAGGAGCGTATGCGCGAGTTCCAGCGCGCCAAGGGCATGGGCCGCTACCAGGGCATGGACATCGAGGTGATCGGCCTCGACGAAATCAAGGGCCGCTATCCCTTCATCGAGACGCATGAGCTGGAAGGCGCGCTGTACGACCCGAACGACGGCGACATCGACCCCGCCCAGCTCACCCAGGCGCTGGCCAAGGGCGCACGCGACATGGGCGCCAAGATCATCCGCTTCTGCCCCGTCAGCGGCGTGCGCCGCGAAAACGACGAATGGGTCATCTCCACCGCGCAAGGCGACATCCACTGCGAATATGTCGTCAACGCCGCCGGCTATCGCGCACAGGAAGTGGGCCGCATGTTCGGCCGCGAAGTGCCGATGATGGTGATGAGCCATCAGTACATCCTGTTCGAGGAAATCCCCGAACTGGCCGCCTGGTCGAGGGAAGCCGGCCAAAAACTGCCGCTGCTGCGCGACGTCGACACCTCCTACTATCTGCGCCAGGAAAAGCACGGCATGAACCTCGGCCCCTATGAGCGCAACTGCCGCGCCCATTGGGCTACCGCGGACGATCCGATGCCGGACGATTTTTCGTTCCAGCTCTATCCGGACGATCTGGAGCGGCTGGAATGGTATCTGGACGACGCCGTGCGCCGCGTGCCGATCCTCGGCACGGCCGGCCTCTCCAAGGTCATCAACGGCCCTATCCCCTACGCGCCGGACGGCAACCCGCTGATCGGCCCGATGCCGGGCGTGCCCAATGCCTTCGAGGCCTGCGTCTTCACCTTCGGCATCGCCCAGGCGGGCGGCGCCGGCAAGGTGTTGGCCGAATGGGTCACGCAGGGCCAGACCGAATGGGACATGTGGTCGTGCGACCCGCGCCGCTTCACCTCGTTTGCCGCCGCACCCGACTACGCGGTGGCCAAGGGCATGGAAATCTATGGCAACGAATACGCCATCTGGTTCCCGCGCCACGCCTGGCCGGCCGGTCGCGACCGCAAGCATTCGCCGATCCACGACCGCATCAAGAAGCTCGGGGCGCAGTTCAACGCCTATAACGGCTGGGAGCGCGCGACGTGGTTCGCTCAAGCCGGCGATGATCTGTCCGAGGAGTCGACCCAGACCTTCCAGCGCTCCGGACCGTGGGAGAAAAGAATCCGCGAGGAATGCCTGGCCGTGCGCGACGCCGCCGGCATCCTCGACCTGCCCGGCTTCTCGCGCTTCCGCCTGCAGGGCCCCGGCGCGCGCGCCTGGCTGTCGACGCTGATCACCGGCGTAGTGCCGAAGCCCGGCCGCATCGGCCTCGGCTACTTCGCCGACGAGGCCGGCCGCATCGTCACCGAAATGTCGATCATGGCAATCGACGAGGATTTCTTCTTCCTCATTACCGCCGCGGTCGCCCAGTGGCACGACTTCGAGTGGCTGCAGAAGCATCTGCCCGCGGGCACGGAGATCACGCTGCAGGACGTGACCGACAACTTCTCCTGCCAGATCCTGTCAGGCCCGAATTCGCGTGCAATTCTTAGCGAACTGACCGACGCCGACCTGTCAAAGCCGTGGCTCACCCACCAGAGCGCGCAGGTTGCCGGGCGTTGGTGCCAGCTGGTGCGCGTTTCCTTTGCCGGCGAACTTGGCTGGGAAATCCACTCAAAGATCGAGGACACAGCCGCGATCTTCGACGCCGTCTGGGAAGCTGGCCAGAAGCACGGCCTGAAACCGTTCGGCATGTTCGCGCTTGACAGTCTCCGCCTGGAAAAGAGCTACCGCGCCTGGAAGGGTGACCTATCGACAGACTATACCGTGCTGCAGGGCGGGTTGGAACGCTTCGTCAAGTGGGACAAGCCCGAGTTCAAGGGCAAGGCAGCGCTCCAGAACGAGAAGCAGCAGGGTGTTTCGAAGCGGTTCGTCACGCTGGTCGTCGAGGCCGGTGACTGCGACGCGCCTTACATGTCGACCATCTGGCACGACGGCAAGGTAGTCGGCGAAACGACGTCAGGAGGCTTTGGCTACCGGGTGGACAAATCCATCGCGCTCGGCATGATCCGCGCTGATCTCGCCGAGCCGGGCACCAAGGTGCACGTAGAAATCTTCGGCGAGAACTTCCCGGCGGTGGTGCAGGAAGACCAGCCGCTGTGGGACCCGAAGAACGAAAGGTTGCGTGCATGACGAGGGTTGTCATCACGGATGGCGGCATGGGTCAGGAACTCGTGCGGCGAAGCAAAAGCGAGCCCACGCCGCTGTGGTCGGCAAAGGTGCTGATGGACGAGCCCGACCTGGTGCGCGGCCTGCATGCGGAGTTCATCCGGGCGGGTGCCCGGGTAATCACGCTCAACACCTACTCCGCCACGCCCGAGCGGCTGGAGCGCGAGGGCGCGGCCGAGTTGTTCAAGCCGCTGCAGCGGCGCGGCATCGAGCTCGCCAAGGCGGCGCGCGACGAGGCCGGAGACGCGGCGATCGCCGGCTGCCTGCCGCCGCTGTTCGGCAGCTATGCGCCGGCGCTGACCATCTCCTATGAGGAGACGCTGGACATCTATCGCCGCGTGGTCGCCGAACAGGCCGATCACGTCGACCTGTTCCTTTGCGAGACCATGGCTTCGGCCGACGAGGCACGCGCCGCCGTCACCGCCGCGACGGAGAGCGGCAAGCCGGTCTGGGTTTCCTGGACGCTGGCCGACCATGGCGAACCGCGCCTGCGTAGCGGCGAAAACCTCGCCGCCGCCAACGCGGCCCTTGGCGACATGCCACTCGCCGCGCGGCTCATCAATTGCTGCCGCCCTGAGGCGGTCGATGCAGCCTTCGCCGACCTACTCGCGCTTGGCGGCAAGGTTGGCGCATACGCCAACGGCTTCACGGCCGTCGAGGCGCTCAAGCATGGCGGCACCGTCGACGTGCTGCATGCCCGTCATGATCTCGACCCGGCCGCCTATGCCGATTTCGCCATCGGCTGGGTGAAGCGCGGCGCCGCCATCATCGGCGGCTGCTGCGAGGTCGGGCCGGAACACATCGCCGCCCTGCGCGACCGCCTCGTCGCCGATGGGTTCGAAATCGCAGGAGCCTTCGATGCCTAAGCCGTCCGCCCGCGTGTCCGGCATCACCCCCTCCGGCAAGGATGGGTGGGAGGTGCATCTGGAAGCAATCACCCGCAAGGAGGCTGGCGAGGACATCATCATGCTCTCCGTCGGCGACCACGATTTCGACACGCCGACCGAGACCGTCGAAGCCTGCGTGACCGCCGTGCGCGGCGGCTATCATCACTACACGCAGCTTCCCGGCATTCCGCGCCTGCGCGAGGCCATGGCGCGGATTTCGACGCAGTCGACCGGCGTACCCACCACCGCGGACGAGATTCTCGCCGCACCGGGCGGCCAGCTTGCGCTCTACGCCGCCGCGCAGGCCGTGCTCGATCCGGGCGACCACGCCATCGTGGTGGCGCCCTACTACGCCACCTACCCGCCGACCTTCCGCGCGGCCGGTGCTGATTTCACCGTGGTCGAGGCGCGCTCGGAAGATGGTTTCCAGCCGCGTGCTGAGGACATCGAAAAGGCGGTGAGGCCCAACACGCGCGCCATCCTCATCAACACGCCGAACAATCCGACCGGCGCCGTCTACACACGCGAAAGCCTCGAAGGCCTCGCTGAAGTCTGTCGCAAGCACGACCTCTGGCTCCTGTCAGACGAGGTCTACTGGACACTCGGCGGCGACGAGCACCTGTCGCCCCGTGCGCTGCCCGGCATGGCCGAGCGCACGCTGGTCATCAACTCCATGTCGAAAAGCCATGGCATGACCGGCTGGCGCATCGGCTGGCTGACCGGCCCGAAGGACCTCATCACCGTTCTGGCCAGCCTCAACCTCGTAACCACCTACGGCCTGGGCGATTTCGTCTCGCGCGCCGCGGCCGAGGCGCTGGAGAACGGCTATGGCGTGAAGGACATCGCCGAACGCTACGCAGCGCGCCGCACAGTGTTCCTCGATGCGGTGCACGGTCTCAATAACGTCGCCGTGCGGGGCTCGGCGGGCGGTATGTATGTCATGCTCGACATCAGCGCCGTCGAGCCCGACTGCGAGAAATTCGCCTTCGGCTTCCTCGAGGCTGAAAGCGTCGCCGTCATGCCGGGCTTGAGCTTCGGTGAATCTGCGGCCGGCCACATACGCATCAGCCTTTGCCAGCCTGAAGAAACCTTGATGGAAGCGGCCCAACGCCTGCGCCGCTTCGTCGCCTCCTACAGCCCATCCAAGGAAAGCAAGATCGCATGACCTCCCTGCCGCAAAAGGCCCGCGCCGTCATCATCGGCGGCGGCGTATCCGGTTGTTCCGTTGCCTATCATCTCGCCAAGCTCGGCTGGACGGACATCGTGCTCCTGGAACGCAAGCAGCTTACTTGCGGCACCACCTGGCACGCAGCGGGCCTGATCGGCCAGCTGCGCGCCTCGCAGAACATGACGCGGCTGGCGAAATATTCCGCCGACCTCTACGTCAAGCTTGAGGAGGAAACCGGCGTTGCCACCGGCATGCGCCAAGTCGGCTCCATCACGGTGGCGCTGACGGAAGAGCGCAAGCACGAGATCTACCGACAGGCCTCGTTGGCCCGCGCCTTCGATGTCGACGTGCGCGAGATCTCGCCGCAGGAAGTCAAGGAGATGTATCCGCATCTCAACGTCTCCGACGTGGTCGGCGCCGTGCACCTGCCGCTCGACGGTCAGTGCGACCCGGCCAACATCGCCATGGCCCTTGCCAAGGGCGCGCGCCAGCGCGGCGCGAAGATCGTCGAGGGTGTGAAAGTCACCGCCGTCCACCAGAAAAATGGCCGCGTCACCGGCGTTTCCTGGGCCCAAGGCGCCGAACAGGGCACGATCGAGACCGACATCGTGATCAACTGCGCCGGCATGTGGGCGCGCGAACTCGGCGCCATGTCGGGCGTGACGGTGCCGCTGCACGCCTGCGAACATTTCTATCTCGTCACCGAGGCCATCGACGGCCTTGGCCGTCTGCCGGTGCTGCGCGTGCCGGACGAGTGCGCCTACTACAAGGAAGACGCCGGAAAGATGATGCTCGGCGCCTTCGAACCCAAGGCGAAGCCGTGGGGCATGGAAGGCATCCGCGAAGACTTTTGCTTCGACCAGCTGCCGGAAGATTTCGAGCATTTCGAGCCGATCCTCGAAATGGGCGTGAACCGCATGCCCATGCTTGGCACCGCCGGCATCCACACCTTCTTCAACGGCCCCGAAAGCTTCACGCCGGACGACCGCTACTATCTCGGCGAAGCGCCGGAACTCGGCGGCTACTGGGTGGCGGCCGGCTACAACTCGATCGGCATCGTCTCCTCCGGCGGCGCTGGCATGGCGCTGGCGCAGTGGATCAACGACGGCGAAGCGCCCTTCGACCTCTGGGAAGTGGACATTCGCCGCGCCCAGCCGTTCCAGAAGAACCGCGCCTACCTCAAGGAGCGCGTCTCCGAAACACTTGGCCTGCTCTACGCCGACCACTTCCCCTATCGCCAGGTGGTGACCTCGCGCGGCGTGCGCCGTTCGCCCATCCACGAGCATCTAAAGGCGCGCGGCGCCGTCTTCGGCGAGGTCGCCGGCTGGGAGCGCGCCAACTGGTTCGCCAAGGAGGGCCAGGAACGCGAATACCGCTACAGCTGGAAGCGGCAGAACTGGTTCGAGAACGGCCGCGAGGAACATCTGGCCGTGCGCAACAATGTCGGCCTGTTCGACATGACCTCCTTCGGCAAGACCCGCATCGAGGGCCGTGATGCGCTCGCCTTCCTGCAGCGCATGTGCGCCAACGATCTCGACGTCGCGCCGGGCAAGATCGTCTACACGCAGATGCTGAACAATCGCGGCGGCATCGAAAGCGATCTCACCATCTCGCGCCTGTCGGAGACCGCCTTCTTCGCCGTGGTGCCGGGCGCCACGCTGCAGCGTGATCTGGCCTGGTTGCGCAAGCATGTGCGCGACGAGTTCGTCGTCATCACTGACGTGACGGCCTCCGAATCCGTGCTCTGCCTGATGGGCCCGCGCTCGCGCGATCTGATCCAGAAGGTAAGCCCCAACGATTTCTCCAACGAGAACAATCCCTTCGGCACCTTCCAGGAAATCGAGATCGGCATGGGGCTGGCCCGCGCCCATCGCGTGACCTATGTCGGCGAACTCGGCTGGGAGCTCTATGTCTCGACCGACCAGACGGCGCACGTCTTCGAGGCGTTGGAAGAGGCCGGCCGCGAGTTCGACCTGAAACTGTGCGGCCTGCACACGCTCGATTCCTGCCGCATCGAAAAGGCGTTCCGCCATTTCGGCCACGACATCACCGATGAGGATCACGTGCTGGAGGCAGGCCTCGGCTTTGCCGTGAAGACCGGCAAGGGTGACTTCATCGGCCGCGACGCGGTGCTCTCCAAGAAGGAAGCCGGCCTCGATCGCCGCATGGTGCAGTTCCGCCTCACCGATCCGGAGCCGCTGCTGTTCCACAACGAGGCCATCGTACGCGACGGCAAGATCGTGGGCACGGTGACGTCCGGCAATTACGGCCACCATCTCGGCGGTGCCATCGGCATGGGCTACGTGCCCGCCAAGGGCCAGAGCGAGGCCGACATTCTCGGCGCGAAATATGAGATCGAGATCGCGGGCGAACGCTTTGAGGCCGAAGCTTCGCTGAAGCCGATGTATGATCCGAAGGCGGAGCGGGTCAGGGCGTAGTCATCCATGCCCTTCCTCCGTGGGAGGGAAGCCCTCAAAACGCCTCCAGCTTGCGCCGCACCTTTCGCAAAAACGCGGCGCGAGTCTCCGGCGTCGATTTGTCCATCAGGTAGTGCGCCAGGAACAGTGTACGGCAGCGCCAGCCGCAGAGCGAACGTATGCCGCGCAGGATCGTCTTGCGGCCGGGATGACCGACCGCATGCGACCACCAGCGTGGCGCACCACAGGTGGTGATGACCGCAATCTTGGAGACATGGGTCATCAGCGGCCTGATCGGCCCCGGCCCCTTCGGCAATTGGAAGGCAACGTCGGTCGCCCAGACACGATCCAGCCAGCCCTTCAGCATCGCCGGCAGGCCGTACCACCAGGTCGGATAGACGAAGACGATGGCCTCGGCCCATTTCAGGTGCTCGATATGCGCGGCCAGCGCCGGATCGGTCGGGGCGCGATCGTTGTATTCCCGCCGCTCGCCATCGCGCATCACGGGATCGAAATTCTCGGCATAGAGATCGACCAGCCGCGCCTCGCTACCCTTGGCAGCTATGGCCTCGAGTGCTGTGTCGCGTACCGACGCGCAAAAGCTCTCCGGCACGGGGTGGCAATAGACGACGAGGACTTTCATGCCGCGCTCATCCCACCTTCTCCAGCCCCTTGAAGAGATAAGTCCGGCCGGACCGATAATCATATTCCGGGTTTTCCCAGGCGATCATCTTGCCCGGATTGAGCAACCCTTGCGGGTCGGCCTCGCGTTTGAAGGCCAGCTGGATTTCGTCGGTTTGCTTCATGCCGCCCTCTTCCAGCGTGTAACGGTGCGGATTGAAGATCGGGCAGCCATTTTCCTCGAACAGGCGGATGATCTCTTCCAGCCGTTCCTCCGTGGTGAACTTCACCAGCGGCAGGCCGAAGCAGGTGATGTTGCCGTCGAAGCGCACGAACTCCAGATGCGAAAACACCTCGCCCGGGAACATGGCGTCCATCTTCTCCACCAGCGCGAGTTGGTTGGGGAACGGGTAGAGCGACTGCAGATAGGTGATCGACGGGTCGACGCGCAGTGCCCTAAGCGTCGTGTGGTTCCAGGCCAACTCGAAGACCGGCGGCAGGCCCTTCTTCTCCTCATCCGTCATGGCCGCCGCATTGAAGATCACCTCGCCGCCCTCCCGGCGCGTGAAGGCAAGGAAAGCGTCCAGCGAATGCGGCGCCACCATCACCAGGCAGATGCTCTGGCCGGGCCGGAAGAAGCGCTGGTGTCGCTTGAAATAGTCCTGCGGCACGGGCGCGGCGATCGGGGTGATGAGTTTTGTCAGAAGCCCGTCCTGGCAGCCGAGCGCATTGCCGTAGCGCGCAGCGCCCATGAAACTGTCGAATCCGACGATCACGTCCACCCAGTCGTAGGAAGCGGTCAGCGGCATCTCCACTTCGGTGATGATGCCGTTGGTGCCATAGGCATGGGTTACCTTGTGCAGGTCTTCGCCGGTGAGATCGAGCACCCTCGGCTCGGCCTCCATGGTGACGACGCGCAGGCGCAGCACATTGCCGAAATCGCGCAAGCCGCCGAAATTGATCGAACCGACGCCGCCCGATCCGCCAGCGATGAAACCGCCAATGGAAGCGGTGTTGTAAGTGGACGGGTGCAGGCGAAGTTCCTGCCCCGAATGCGCGCGAGTGGCCCTGTCGATATCGGCGATGATCGCGCCCGGCCCGCACACCGCGCGCCCCGGCGAGATCGACGTGACCTCGTTCATGTCGGCAAGCGACAGAACCACGCCGCCCGACAGCGGCATTGCCTGACCGTAATTGCCCGTGCCGGTGCCGCGCGGCGTGACCGGCACGCCATGCCTATGACAGGCGGCCAGCACGCGGATCACCTCGGCCTCGTTCTTCAGCGAGACGATGAGATCGCCGGTGACGGTATCAAGTTGGCGCTTCAGCACGGGGCTGTACCAGTAAAAATCGCGGCTCTTCTGCTGGACGATTTTTTCGTTGTCCTCGATCTTCAGCCCATCGAGATCGCGTTTGAGCGCTGCGATATCCATCATCCCCCCACCATCAGATCATCGAGTTCGGCGTAGTCGGGCAGTTCGGCTTCGATGGGTTTTCCGTCGCGCACGACGGTGCGATCGGATTCGGGCCGCGACAAAAGCTCGGTCCAGCTTCGCCCCTTGAAGATGATGAAATCGGCGGGCACACCGGCGCGCAGAATCCCTGCCCCGTCCAGCCGCATCGCTTGCGCAGGCGTCGCGGCGACCGTCTTCGGCCAGTCCCCGACCGGATGGTCGAAATGCAGGATGCGCGTTGCCATGCGGTAGACCTCCAGCATGTCGAGGTCGCCATAGGCGTAGAACGGATCGCGGGTATTGTCCGAGGCCACCGACACCGGAATGCCCCGCGCCTTCATTTCGTGCAGCAGCGTCACCCCGCGCCAGCGCGGCGTGGTGCCGTCATGGCGGCGGTCTTGGAGGTAGAGATTGCACATGGGCAGCGAGACGACTGCGATCCCCGCTTGCGCCACCTTGTCCAGCGTGTCGAGCACATGATGGTCCGGCTGGCGCGCCAGCGAGCAGCAGTGGCCGACGAGGATTTTTCCCTCGAAGCGATGGCGCAATGCCGCCTCCGCGATCTTCCTCAGCGAAACCGCATCGATGTTGTCGGTCTCGTCGGCGTGGAAATCGAGATCGAGGCCATGCGCGATCGCCGCGCGGAACATGCGGTCCAGCAGTTCGTCGAGATCCGAAACCATATAGGTCACGGCGCCAAGCACGCCGCGCGCGGCCGCCACGCGCCTGGCAAGTTGCTCGAACCAGTCGGAATCCCGCACGCCGTCGATGCCGATCAGGCTGACAGCCTGCAATTCCATGCGGCCATTCCAGCGCTCGCGCAGTTCCTCGAAGACCGGCCATGAGATCGCGTCCTGCGGCGCGGCGCTGTCCAGATGGGTGCGCAAGGCGCTGGTGCCGTGGGCGTAGGCCGAGCGCAGGGAGAAATCCATTCGCCGCGACAAGTCTTCCGCTGTCCAGCGCGCCGTGCGGTCAGCATCGGCCGCATTTAGCGCCCCGGGAAAGGAGCCGTCCAGATTGGGCTTGCGCGGCCAGATGTGGCCCTTGTCGATATGGGTATGGCAATCGACGAAACAGGGCAGCACGATGCAACCCTTGAGATCGACGGCAGTCGCATCGACCCTGACCGGTGCGGCGGCTGTGATGCCTTTTATCCGGCCATCCGCCACCTCGATGTCCACCAGCGTAAAGCCGTCACCATCGAACTGCGCCTCGAGACCCGGCGTCAGCGAGGCATGCACGCGGGCATTGGCAAGCGTGAAGGTGCCGGAAGTCGGAAGATCGACAGCCGCCATCACCCCTCCTGCTTCAGCGCGCTTTCGTGCCAGCGCCGCAAGATGAGATGCGAAATCAGCGACAGCACTAGGAAGATGACGATGCCGGTGAGCGAAATGAGGATCAGCGCCGCGAACAGCCGCGGCGCGTTCAGCCGATAGCCGGCCTCGATGATGCGCGAGGCAAGCCCCGACGACTGACCGGACGCGCCGGCGACAAATTCGGCCACCACCGCGCCGATCAGCGAAAGCCCGCCGGCGACCTTGAGGCCACCGAGGAAATAAGGCATCGCCGCCGGCAGGCGCAGGTGCCAGAGCTCCTGCCAACGCCTCGCGCCGTTCAGCCGAAAGAGGTCGCGAAGGTTGCGGTCGACCGAATTCAGGCCCAGCGTCGTATTGGACAGAATCGGGAAGAAGGCCACGATCCACGCGCACAGCAAAAGCTTGGCGGTCTGGTTGTCGACATAGATGTTGATGAGCGGGAAGATCGCCACGATCGGCGTGACCTGCAGCACGACCGCGAAGGGGAAGAACGACATCTCCACCCATTTCGACTGCGCGAATAGCACCGACAGCCCCACGCCGCCGATCACCGCCAGAAGCAGGCTGAGAAAGGTGATCTTCAGCGTCACCAGCAGCGAGCCGAACAGCAGCCCGGCGTCGTTGTAGAGCGTCTGCAGCACCACGCCGGGGCGCGGCAGGATATATTGCGGGATCTCGTTCCAGACGCAGATGCGGTCCCACAGCCAGATCGCCAGCACCATGATGGCAAGCGGCACCACCCATCTGCCGACGCGCTCCAGCCTCTGGCTGCGCGCCCGCCGCATCTCTTCCTGGTCGACCGCTGGTGCCTGGATTTGAACTGCCGTCATGCCGCACCATTCGTATTGATCCGCATGGCCTCGCCGAGCACGTCGGACGCCCGCCGGCAAAGCGCGGCATAGTCGGGCGAGGTGCGGAACGCCTCGTCGCGTGGATAGCCGGCATCGACCGCAACCTCTTCGAATACGCGCCCCGGCCGCGCCGCCATCACCACGATGCGGTTCGACAAGAACACGCTTTCGAAAACGCTGTGGGTAACGAAGACGACCGTGAACCGCTCCTCCTGCCAGAGGTCGAGCAGGTCGTTGTTGAGCTTGAAGCGGGTGATCTCGTCGAGCGCGGCGAAGGGCTCGTCCATCAGAAGCAGGCGCGGGCGCGTGACCAGCGCGCGGGCGATGGAGACGCGCATGCGCATGCCGCCCGAAAGCTCGCGCGGCACCGCCTTTTCGAAACCGGTGAGGTGCACCCGCTCCAGCATCTTCGCCACGGCAGGAGCGGCTTCGCCACGCGAAACGCCCCTCAGCCGCAGCGGCAGCCAGACATTGTCGAACACGCTTGCCCAGGGCAGCAGCGTTGGCTCCTGGAACACGAAGCCGACCGACCCCTGCTCGTCGGCGCGGCGCGGCCAGTCGAGCGTGCCGGTGGTGGGCGTGGTCAGGCCGGCGATGATGCGCAGCGCGGTGGACTTTCCGCAGCCGGAAGGGCCGAGGAGGCTGACGAAATCACCCTCCCCGATGGTCAGGTTGACGTCGCTGAGAGCCGTGACGCCGTTTGAAAAACTCTTGCCGACCGCGCGAAGCGCCAGGAGCGGTCCGCCGCTCCCGACTTTCGCGGGTGTTGCTGCCTTGATGGACTGCATGGTCCCGATGCCGGACTTACTTCTTGAGATCGAGGCCGACACCCTTGTTCACGAACTGCAACGTATAGGCCTTCGCGATATCGAGCCCATCGGACAAGACCTTGGCCTTCACCATCTTGGCGTAGAAGTCGGCCACGCGCTCATCGGTCATGGCGCCGATGCCAAGCTTTTCCGCCTCGCCGGAATCGACGATGCCGTGGTCCTTCAACTGCTTGATCGAGAAGGCGATCTGCTCGTCGGTGATGTCGGGATTGTCCTTCTTGATCATCTCGTTGGCGACGATGTTGTCGCCGTAAAGATAGTTGTACCAGCCCTTGGCCGAACCATCGACGAAGCACTGCACCACCTGCGGCCGCTCATCGATGGTCTTCTGCATCGCCTCGATCGTGGTGGCATAGGTGCTGAAGCCATAGTCCGCGAGCAGGAAGACGTTGGGCTCGAAGCCGCCCTCCTTCTCCACCGCGAAGGGCTCCGAGGTCACGTAGCCCTGCTGGATCGACTTTGAATTGGCGATGAAGGGGGCCGCGTTGAAGGTATAGGGCACGCGCTTGGTGGGATCGAAGCCGTAGTCGGTCACCATCCACTGGAAGAAGCTCTGCATGCCCTCGTCGCCGAGGATGTACTGGTCGGCCTTCGGCAGGTCCTCCCATTTGTCGAGACCCTGACCGGGGTGCGACATCACCACCTGCGGGTCTTTCTGGAAGGTGGCCGCCACGATGCGCAGCGGGATGTTCTGCTGTACGGCATCGAAGGCCTGCAGCAGGTTGCCGCCCATGTAGAAGTCGATCTTGCCGGCAAGCAGCAGCGGCCGGCCGCTCACCTGCGGGCCGCCCTGTTGGATGGTGACGTCCAGCCCGCAGGCGGCATAGGTGCCGTCGGCCACGGCTTGGTAGTAGCCGCCGTGCTCTGCCTGGGCCAGCCAGTTGGTCATGAAGGTGACCTTCTCGTTGGCGAGCGCGGTCGAGGCGGTCGCGCCGAGAAGCGCCACGGCGCCGATGGAGATCACGAAATTCCTGCTCATGCACGCACCCCTCTTTATCCCGACGGCTTTTGGCACCGGGCGTCTTGTTGTTTTCAACGAGCGCATGGGACGCTGGGGACGGCGCCGTTGCGGGGACGCTTCCCTCACCCTTCTCCGGTCGAGACACCGGTGCCGCCATGCCATTCGCGCCGGCATCGTGCCCATTTTTCCAGCGCAAGTCCAGAATGTTGACGCTGCGTCAGACGCTTGAATGCGACGGCGATTTCGCCTTAGCTTGGCGCCAGTGGAGGGGTAGAAAAATGTTCAAGTTTCTGACGCCGAAATCGATAAGACCGCCTTTCGCGCGCTATAGCCACGGCGTCGAGGTGCCCGCCGGCAAGCGGCTGGTGGTCTGCTCGGGCCAGATCGGCATCGGGCCGGACGATTCCGTGCCCGAAGATGTCGGCGCGCAGGCCGAACTCTGCTTCGACAACATCGCAGCGGTGCTGGGCGAAGCCGGTATGACGCTCGCCAATGTCGTGCGCATCAACACCTTCGTCAGCGACCGCGCCTATCTGAGAGCCTATATGGAGGTGCGCGACCGGCTGTTTTCCGAGCCGGCGCCGGCCTCGACGCTGCTCATCGTCGCCGGCTTCTCAAGGCCCGAATTCAAGATCGAGATCGAGGTCATAGCCGCCGGATGATCGACAAAGGCGCGATCCGGGGTTAGGCCGCGTTTCAAACAGCACGAGGATTTCACAGTGGCCGAAGCAAGAAGACGCGTCTGGTGGGGCGACTACCGCACCACCGAATATGCCAACATCGACCCGGAGGCGACGATCGCCGTGCTGCCGGTGGCGGCCATCGAGCAGCACGGGCCGCATCTGCCAGTCTCGACCGACACGACCATTATGCAGGGCATGCTGGGCACGGTCATTCCGCGCCTGCCGGAAAATCTCGACGTGCGCATCCTGCCCATCCAGGCTGTCGGCAAATCGAACGAGCATGTGCGCTCGCCCGGCACGCTGACGCTCGCTGCCACGACGCTGATCGAGGCCTGGACCGAGCTTGGTGTTTCCATCGCTCGCGCCGGCGTGCGCAAGCTCGTGATCGTCAATTCGCACGGCGGCAACGAGGAGATCATGGGCATCGTCACGCGAGAGCTGCGCGTGCGCTTCGACATGCTGGCGGTGAAGACGAGCTGGCAGCGCTTCGGCCGGCCTGCCGGCATGTATCCCGAGTTGGAAGACCGCCACGGCATCCATGGCGGCGACGTCGAAACCTCGCTGATGCTGCATTTCCGGCCCGATTTGGTCGAGATGAGCCAGGTCGAGAATTTTGTCTCGAACGTGGCCAGGGCGGAACAAAGCTTCGAGCTGATGCGCCAGACCGGAACCCATGCCTATGCCTGGCTCGCCGCCGATCTCAACAAGCATGGGGTGGTCGGCAATGCGGCCATCGCCACCGCCGAAAAGGGCCGGCTGACCGCCGAGCACCAGGCCGACGGCTTTGTCCGGCTGCTGCAGGATGTGCGCAAGGCGAAGCTTTCGGAGTGGCTGGCGTAGGTCTGCTTTGATTGCACCGGAGCGGAGGTGGTGATGTCGAGGCATGGGTCCCCGGAACCTCCGCATTTCGCTGCGCTCATGCTCCGGCCCGAGGACGACGGGTTGGTTGGGACGGCGGACAATCGGAAACGTTCGTGATTTGCGCAGGCCTTTCTTCTGCCGTCGTCCTCGTGCCCCGAGCGCGAGCGAAGCGAGCAAGCTCGGGGTTACGGGGACCCATGCCTCGACCGTCTTGCCGTCAAAGGCCTTTCAGAAATTAGCGAAACCCTTCAATCTCCAGCGCAAAGGGCGTCCCCTCAAAAGCATCGGCACCGCGGCCGATGCCTTTTATCGCCGCGATCATGCGGCCATCGCGCCCGAGCAGTGTATCCGCCACCGCTATAAGCCGCGGGTTGGGCGTGGCCGAGGGGGACAGCCAGCGCAGTTCCTTCGCGAGTTCCATTTCGTCGCGCTGCGGCGCGAGGGCCGACGCCACGATATAGGCCGAAGCCGTCGAACGGCTGATGCCGGCAAAGCAATGGATCACCAGCGGCCGGGCACGATCCCACGCGCGGGTGAAATCGAGCAGCTGGCGCACATGCGCCTCGCCCGGCAGCGTCATGCCGGCCTGCGCCTCCGCGATGTCGTTCATCGACAGCAGCAGGTGATTCTCGGCCGTGATCGCAGTCGGCCGCACAACTTCCGTGCCAGCCGTGAGCAGTGACACGAGGCGCTCCGCGCCTGACCGCACCACGGTTTCATCGACCTTCGACAACGGGCAGACATAGATCATGGCTAAGCCTCCGTCGCGCGAGCGTGCCGCTTTTCAGCCCAAACCGCCAGCGCCTGTTCCAGCCGCTTCCATTCGGCTTCTCTTCCGGGAAGGCCAATGCGCAGGGCAGTGTCGTCCCAGCCAAAATTGCGGATGAGAATACCGCGCTCGCCAAGCGCCGCAAACAGCCCCGCAGCATCCGAAGTCCTCACGAAACGGAACAGGCTGGTGCCGCCACTCATTTGAACACCCGCGCCAGCAAAGAGTGCGTCCAGCCGCGCAGCATCCTCGCGCAGCGTGTTTCGCATCGCCCCCTGCCACGCCTCGTCGCCAAGCGCCCTGATGCCATATTCCAGCGTCGGACCGGCCACGGCCCACGGCCCCAATTCAGCATCGAGCAATGCCGCGAGCGGTTCGGCCGCGATGGCAAAGCCAAGCCGCACACCGGCCAGCCCAAAGAACTTGCCGAAGGAGCGCAGCACGACCAGCCCGCCGCGCTCTACATCGCCGTCCACGCGCTCGTCCCGTGGGCCGACTTCCATGAAGGCCTCGTCGACCACCAAAAGCCCGCCCTTGGAGCGCATCTTGTCGGCCAGCTCCAGAAGGTCGCGGCGGCTCACCACGCGTCCGTCCGGATTGTTCGGATTGACCACGACGGCAATGTCGGCGCCGAACAGCGCATCGAAGTCGCGCACTTCCGCCACCGTGTGACCGGCAATGGCGCAGGCGCGCGCATGCTCGGCATAGGTCGGCCCCAGCACCAGCGCCCGGCCCGGCTTCACCAGCGAAGCCACGCGCGGCAGCAGGATCTGCGTGCCGGGCGCGGGCACCACATTGGCGGCCGACGGCGCGCCGTAGGCTGCCGCGGCGCCGGCCGCGAGTTCCCGCGCGCGCGCCGGTTCCGGCAGGCGCGAGAAGGCGGTGGCAGGCAGATCGAAAAGCGGATAGGAGTGCGGATTGATCCCGGTCGACAGGTCGATCCAGGGCAGCGGCGCATGTGGAAACAGCACGCTGGCCCGGCCCAGACTGCCACCATGATCGGCCACCGCATCCACCGAGTTCCCGTTCACAAGCGCCATGTTCGTCCTGCTCGCCTTCCTGTCGCTATTCGTCGAACTGGGCTTCGGTTACCCGGATCGGCTGGTGCGCGCAATTGGCCATCCCGTCATCTGGATCGGCCAACTGATCTCTTTCCTCGACCGGCACCTCAACCGCGCGACGCTTTCCGACATGCAGCGCCGCATTTCGGGCGTGGCAGCACTCATCGTTCTGATGGGCGTGCCGGCAGCGATCGCATTCGCTATTTCAACGGCTCTTTCGGCCCTGCCCTTCGGCATCATCCTCGTGGCGATCCTCGGCAGCAGCCTGCTGGCGCAGCGCAGCCTCGCCAGTCACGTCAAGGCAGTGGCCGACGCGCTCGACCAGGGCGGACTTGCCGCCGGCAGGCGCGCAGTCTCCATGATCGTCGGCCGCGACCCCGACCAACTGGACGAAGCCGCCGTCTGCCGCGCGGCGATCGAAAGCCTGTCGGAGAATTTTTCCGACGGCATTGTGGCACCTGCCTTCTGGCTGGGCGTCGGCGGTCTCGTCGGCGGCGTCGCCTACAAGGCAGCCAACACCGCCGATTCGATGATCGGCCACCGCACGCCGCGCCACGAAGCCTTCGGCTGGGCCGCCGCCCGCTTCGACGATCTCATCAACCTGCCCGCCTCGCGCCTCACCGGTCTGCTGCTGGTCGCGGCCGCGGCACTTGTGCCCGGTGCCGACCCGAAAAACGCCTGGCGCTCTGTTCTCCGGGATGCCGGCAAGCACCGGTCGCCCAATGCCGGCTGGCCGGAATCGGCAATGGCCGGCGCGCTCGGCCTCGCGCTCGCCGGCCCGCGCGTCTACGGCGGCATGCTGGTCGAGGATCACACGATGGGCGACGGCCGGCGCGAGGCAACCAGCGCCGACATCAGGCGCGCGCTAAGGCTTTATTGGACCGCCGACCTGATCATGATTGCGGGATTCGGATTGCTCGCGGCCATCGTTGCGATAGCCTGACCGGCAGGTCTCAGAACTCGATCCCCTGCTGCGCCTTCACGCCGGCCGAAAAATGGTGCTTCACCGAGCCCATCTCGGTGACAAGATCGGCTGCCTCGATCAGCGCCGGCTTGGCGTTGCGGCCGGTGACGACCACATGCAGCCCCTCGCGCCGATTCTTCAGGGTCGAAACGACCATGTCGAGGTCGAGATAGTCGTAGCGCAGCGCGATGTTGAGTTCATCGAGCACGACGAGATCGATGGTCGGATCGTTGATGAGTTCCACCGCCTTGGCCCATGCGGCCTCGGCGGCGGCGATGTCGCGCTTGATGTCCTGCGTTTCCCAGGTAAAGCCCTCGCCCATTGTGTGCCAGACCACCCGGTCGCCAAAGGCGGCAAAGGCGTCCTTCTCGCCGGTGTGCCATGCGCCCTTGACGAACTGCACGACGCCGACGCGGCGGCCGTAGCCGATCATGCGCAGCGCAAGGCCGAAGGCGGCGGTGGTCTTGCCCTTGCCCGGGCCAGTGTTGACGATCAGCAAGCCCTTCTGCTCGATGGTCTTGCCGGCCACTTCGGCATCCTGCACCGCCTTGCGCTTGGCCATCTTGGCCTTGTGGCGTTCGGCTTCGCTGTCGTCGATTTCCTTCATGTCATTTCACCTGCATGGGCAGGCCCGCGACCATGAACAGCACACGGTCAGCGCGGGCCGCAATCTTCTGGTTGAGCCGGCCGGCGGCGTCGCGAAATCTTCTGGCAAGCGCATTGTCGGGCACGATACCGAGGCCGACCTCATTGGCCACGACGAACCATGGTCCGCGCGGCTTGCCCAGCACCTCGGCGAGACGCTCGCTTTCACGCTCGAGATCGTGTTCGGCCAGGAGATGATTGGAGAGCCATAGCGTCAGGCAGTCGACAAGCAGCGGGCGGCCGTCGGGCACGCTCTCGATTGCGCCAACGAGATCGAGCGGGGCGTCGAGCGTTTCCCAGCCCTCGACGCGGCGGGCGCGGTGCAGCGCGATGCGCTCCACCATCTCGTCGTCATAGGCCTGGGCAGTGGCGATGTAGGTCCACGGCGCCGGAAAGCCGGTCGCCAGCTGCTCGGCATGCGCGCTCTTGCCGGAGCGCGCGCCGCCGAGCAGCAGCGTCAATGTGCTGGCGTCAGGCAAAGCTGTCGCGCAGGCTTTTTGCCGTTCCGGTGAAGCGGCCACGCACGATGCCGACCAGCGCCCCGAGCACCACCCAGAAAATCAGGTTGGTGACGTTGACTGCGACCACGAACTGGTGGTGCAGGCTTTCCGGAATGGGCGTTTCGTGGCTTGCCGGCTGCGGCGCACCGATGACGTGCGGTGCCACGATCAGCGCCACGCCGAGCAGCGAGAAGGCCAGCGAGTTGCGGGAGGCGATCAGGCCAAGACCAGCAGCCGTGGCGACGGCCGTGCCGATCCACCAGACCTGGCGGGCGGCAAGGTCGGCGGCTGGCATGGCCGGCAATTCCGGCGGCAGGCCGAGGCCCGGCGCCAGCGTGAACACGGCAAAGCCCGCAAAGCCCCAGAAAACGCCCTGACGCCAGCCCGCAATGCCGCCCGCCATTTCGGACACGGCTACCAGAACCAGCGCGAAGCCGATGCCGGTGACGATATTGGCAAGCGCGGTGAAGCTGAAGCGCTCGAGGCCGTCAGCCGGCGCCCAGGCTTCTTCCTCCTCGGCGGGCGCAGCGGCTTCTGCGGTCGCCGAGGCACTCATCTCCATGCCTGGCATATTGTGTGCCGAACCATGGTCGTGCCCGCCAGCAGCCTCTTCATAGACCTCAGCCTGAAGAATCAGCGGAACCGTCGCGAAGGTTTGCATCCCAGCCATGACCATGCCGGACAATAGCCCAGCGATCGCCGCGATGAACACGACGTTGCGAAACACAGTCATTGGAAGCCCCTTTTAATGGCAGGGGAACGCGAGCGAGTGGCGGTAGTCGTGGGCGGCGTTGTGGACGACTTCCATGTGCGAGAAGCCGACGAAGCCGATCACGAACAGGCCGAGCAGCGCGGAAAGCGCGAGCTGCGTGGCGCGCGAGGAAGAGCTTGCAGAAGCGCCGAGCGTCGAAGAAATCGTGTTCATTTTAAAGTCCTTTCACCCTCCACCCGAGGGCATCTAGCGTTGTCTTCGTCGCCGGCAGGTCTCCTGGCTTGCGGGTCTGCACCCTTCCCCGCCTTCCCGAGGTAACCCTCAGTGGCATTTGGGGAGGGCTCTCCGCATACAGTTGCGGGGGCAGCCGCGGCTTTGGGCACAAAAAATGCCCGCACCGCATTCCCTCTTGTTCCGTCCGGAACCGACGACGGCCGCGACTATACGGAGAATCGTCACGCCCGGCAAACCATATTCCCGCCCTTTTGGCGGCCATCGAGGTCGCAAATGCACAAGTCCTTGCCAGCGGCCAAATCGCCGCCATTTGCATGATGATTGACAATCGACGTTTGCCAGTGTCCGTTTTGTGCGGTCGACCGGGAGTAGCGCTATGCGAGCCGACATCGAACACAGCGATCCCTACAATGGGCTGCGGTCCGCCGAGACGACGCTGCCGGCCCGCTCCTATTGGGACGAAGCGGAATATCGGCGAGATCTTGAAGCGATTTGGTATCGCAACTGGATGATGCTCTGCCGCGAGGCCGACATCGCCCAGCCTCAAGCCTATCGGGTCTTCACGATCGGCACTCAGCAGGTCCTCGTCATACGCGACGAAAGCGGAATCTTGCGTGCCTTCCACAACACCTGCCGGCACCGCGGCTCACAGTTGTGCCGCGAAAACGAGGGCCGCCTGAAGAGCAGGCTGCTGACCTGTCCCTACCACGCCTGGTCCTATTCCTTGCGCGGCGAATTGGTGCGCATCCCCTCCAAGACGCTTCCGGCTGGCTTCGACAAGGCCGATTACCCGCTCTATCCGGTCGCGATTTCGCTCTGGCGCGGCTTCGTCTTCGTCAATCTCACCGAGGATGCCGCCGGTTCCGCCGCGGAAAGTTTCGATCCCGGCTCCGGCGACCTTACCAACTGGCCCTTGGAAGAACTCGCCACCGGCCATGTCCTGCGCAAAGTGCTGAACTGCAATTGGAAGGTTTTCTGGGAAAACTTCAACGAGTGCCTGCACTGTCCGGGCGTGCACAAGAACCTGTCCCACCTCGTTCCGATCTACGGCCGCGGGCTGATGGCGCGCCATGACGATCCCGACTGGGCGCTGCATGCCGACAACGACGCCCCCGAATTTGCGGGCGGACTTCGGGCGGGCGCCGAAACCTGGTCGGAGGACGGTCGCGTTCACGGCCCGGTTTTCGGTTCACTGACGGAGGCCGAGCGCGCCGCCGGCCAGACCTATGCAATGCACCTGCCGTCCATGTTCATAGTCGGCCATGTCGATTATGTGCGCACCGTGCGGCTGATGCCCCTCGGCCCCGAACAGACCGAGCTTACCGCCGAATGGCTGTTTCCTGCGGATGCGCTGACATCGGAGGGCGCCAACCTGGAGAATATCGTCGACTTTGGGGCCCGCGTGCTGGAGGAGGATGCCGCCGCCTGCGAACTCAATCAGAAGGGCCTGCACTCGCTGCGGCACCAGGCCGGTGTTTTGATGCCAGAGGAATACGAGCTGCATCGCTTCCATCAATGGGTGGGCGGCCAGCACGCCGCCCACGACGTCACATCGATTTCGGCAGATAGCGCCAGGTAAGCAGGCCGCAAAAGACGGTGAAGACGCCAAGCGTGCAGAACACCGCCCCGAGCCCGAAGAAGCTAAGCACCACCGAATAGACAAGCGGCGGCAGGAGTTCAGAAAAATCGAGATAGGTGCGGTAGACCGCCGTCATCTGCGGCCTCTCATAGGTGCGCACCGCGCGCATGAAGGCAGTGGAACCGAGCGCGTCGAGCGCCACCGCAAACAGCGCGCCGAGCAGCAGGAATCCGCCGGTCATCAGCGGCAGGTTCTCCCCGCCCAGGCCGGCCGCGAACAGCGCCGCGCTCATGGCCAGGAAGGCAAAGGCCATCACGTTGCGCGCGCCGAAGCGCCGCCCCGCCCGCCCCCAGGAGATGGCGGCAAAGAGCAGCGCGTTGCCGGCCGAAACCAGCAGGCCCCCGGCCAGTTCACCCTCGCCCGTCACCACCATCAGGATCGGCCCGTAAACGAAGAAGGTCGTCCAGAAACAGGAGCGGCCGAAGGCGATCACCCAGGCCAGGCGCAGCCGCGGCTGGGAAACGAAGCGGCCAATGTTCTTCAGTGGGTTGGCGGCCCGCGTCTTGCCGGGACTGATCAGCGGATTGTCGCCAAGGCGGAAATACCAGAAGGTGATCAGCAGCGCCGTCGCGAAGGCTAGCACTACCGCATGTGTGGCTACGATTCCGTAATGCGTATAGAGGAACACGCCGAGCGTCGGCCCGCCGGTCCAGGCCATCATCGACCAGGCCATGCGCAGCGATTCGGCCTGCATGATCTCCGTCTTGCGGATGTGGTCCATGATGTAGAGGTTGAGCGTGATGGCGAGCGCGCTGGCGCCCATGACGCGGGCCAGCATGCCCAGCATCTGCCCCGGCAGCGAATGGGTCATGAACAGCAGCGAGCCTAGGGCCAGCAGAACCACTCCGGTCGTATAGATCCATCGGCGTGAGAAGCGGCTGATCAGCATCGGCATGAACAGCGTCGCCGAGAGGCCGATCAGCGCCACCAGCGTGTAGAGCAGCGAGACGCCCTGCTTGTTCTGCAGCAGCTCATAGGCCTGGATCGGCACCACGCTGGCGATGGTCGCTCGGGTAAAGGATTCAAGCGCATAGAGCGTGGCAAATGTGCGCGCGCCCGCCTGCTTTACGGCGGGAAGCCAGATGGGATGTCTTACCTGCGTGACCATTCCTGCACCGGATCTTTCAAGGGCAGGTTGGCAGGCGCGGGCGGCCACACGATAGCAGGAAACCGACCTTCGGCCGTCGCAATGGCTGTGGGGCTATAACCGCCGCATCGTGGCCTAAGCGGCGTCCCACTCCGGCGCGAAATCGTCATCGCACAGCCGCTTGTTCTGGCTGGTCAATGCCGAGATCGCCGCCATCTCCATGTCGGACAAGGCAAAGTCGAAGATGTCGATGTTTTCGGCCAGCCTCGCGGCCTTCGAGGTGCGGGGAATAGCCGACACGCCGTCCTGCTGCACGTGCCAGCGCAGCACGATCTGACCCGGTGTCTTGCCGTGGCGGGCGGCGGCGTCCCGCACTGCCTTTTCGTTGAACAGCCCGCCGTCCCGGAACAACGGGCAATAGGAAACCAGGGCCACGCCATTCTCGCGGCACAAACGCAGCAATTTGGACTGGTCGAGATAGGGGTGATACTCGACCTGGTTGCAAACCAGCGGCGCTTCCGAAAGCGCGATCGCCCTGGCCAGCAGGCCGGAGGGGAAGTTGGCCACGCCGATATGACGGGCGAGCCCCATGCGCCTGGCGGCGTTCAATGCCTTGATCGAGCCCTCCAGCGGGATGCTCGGGTTCGGCCAATGGATCAGCAGCAGGTCGACCTGGTCGAGACCGAGATCCTTGAGGCTGGCCTCCGCCGAGCGCTCCAGATCTCCGGGCGCAATGTCCGTCCACCACACCTTGGTGGTCACGAACAACTCGTCACGCGCAATGCCCGAGGCCCGCAGGCCCGCGCCCACGGCAACTTCGTTGTCGTAGCGGCGGGCGGTATCGACGTGACGGTAGCCGATCGACAGCGCATGCGAGACCAATGCGGAACATTCCTCGCCCTTCAGGGTCCAGGTTCCCAGTCCCAGCGCCGGAATGGAGGCGCCATTGGCATTCACGTTGTGCATCACATTCTCCCCGTCATTCTTCGGCCGCGTCATCCATGCTAACCATGGCGACCATGACCACATCGCCCTCGACCACTGCCATGTACCCCGATATCCAGACGAATCAAGCCTCGCCGGCCAAAGGCAGGCGCATCGACGCGCTCGACCTGGCGCGAGGCCTGGCCTTGGTCGCCATGGCCATCTACCACTTCACCTGGGACCTGGAATTCTTCGGCTATGTCGACCCCGGCATGACGGCGGTGAGCGGCTGGAAACTGTTTGCGCGCTGCATCGCCTCAAGCTTCCTGTTCCTTGTCGGCGTAAGCCTGGTCTTGGCGCACGGCCGAGGCATCCGCTGGAAACCCTTCTGGCGCCGCTTCGCCATGGTTGCCGGCGCGGCCCTCGCCATCTCCATCGTCACGCGGATCGCCGTGCCGGACGGCTTCATCTTCTTCGGCATCCTGCACCAGATCGCGCTGGCGAGCCTTCTCGGCCTCGCCTTCCTGCGGCTGCCGGCCTGGCTCACCCTCATCGTCGCGGCCGCAGTGATCGCCGCGCCCAACTTCCTGCGCAGTGAATTCTTCGACCATCCGGCCCTGTGGTGGGTGGGGCTGTCGGCCAACAACCCGCATTCAAACGACTACGTGCCGCTTTGCCCCTGGTTCGGCGCGGTGCTGGCGGGCATCGGCGCCGGCCGGCTGGCGACCTCCAGCGGGCTGTTCGACCGGCTGGCGGACATTCGCCTCGGCGCCTGGTCGTGGCCGCTCAACTTCGCCGGACGGCACAGCCTCGCCTTCTACCTCATCCACCAACCGGTGCTGATCTCGTGCGTCTGGCTATTCGCGCAGGTCATGCCGGCAGAGGTGCCGTCGCAAGAAGTGCGCTTCCGCAACTCCTGCGAAAAGACTTGCGAGCAGACGCGGGATGCCGAGTTCTGCGTGCGCTATTGCGTCTGCATGCTCGACGAATTGGAAAAAGATGGGCTCGACCAAGTATTTTCCGGCAGTACATCGCCGGAACTCAGCGCTAAGATGCGGGAAAACGCCGGATTCTGTACGGCGAAGACGGACGGCGAATTGCTGGAGGGAGAGACGCCATGACCGACATACACGACAGGCCGAACGCATTTCCATGGCCGCCGCTGATCTATATCGCGGCCATCGCCATCAGCATCATTCTCAACGTCGTCCTTCCCCTGCCCTGGATTTCCGGCTTGCTGGGCGACATCCTGTTCGCAACGGGCTGGCTCGCCGCGCTCGGCGCGGTCGCCCTGTATGCTTCCGCGCTTTACGTGATGCGGCAAGCGCAGACCACGGTATTGCCGACGAAGGCGGCCGAGCATCTGGTCACGGGCGGCGCCTTCGCCGTCACCCGCAACCCGATCTATCTTTCCATGAGCCTGCTGATGATCGGCATCAGCCTGATCACCGGCATCGTCTGGTTCCTGCCTTTTTCGGTGCTGGCCGGATACGCCACGCAGAAGCTCACCGTCGAGCGAGAGGAAAAGCACCTCGAAGCGCGCTTCGGCAAACGCTATCGCGACTACGCCAAGCGCGTGCGCCGCTGGATCTGACCGTTCCGGGCCGCGCATGCCGCAGTTGCAGGAGACCGTCGCCTTGGAGGGCGGCGGCCTCCGTCAGGTCGTGACGCCGAGTTCGGCCAGCCGCTCGACGCAAGATTCCTCGGCCTGATCCAACTCGGCCAGGGTCTCCTCGAGGTCGCGCCGCTTCTGGCGCAAATCCTCGCGCTTTTCCTCGATGCGCTTGAGCATCAGGTTGAGCTGGCCGACCTCGCCGGGCGGCTCCTTGTACATCTGGATGATCTCGCGGATCTCGTTGATCGAGAAGCCAAGCCGCTTGCCGCGCATGATCTGCTTGATCAGATGCCGGTCGGATGGGCGGAACAGGCGCGTGCGACCGCGGCGCACCGGCTGGATAAGCCCCTCATCCTCGTAGAACCGCAAAGTGCGCGTGGAGATGTCGAATTCGCGGGTCAGTTCCGTGATCGAATAATATTCCCGCATGAGGACTCCCTCTTCGCTTGGCGCGAATGTGGCGAAAGTTTTCGCACGGCATTTACGTAAAAGTCAATTGAGAACGAACGGCCCGGCTGTAGCCCTTAACCTCCCGAACTCACGCAGGAGCAAGCCCTTGGCCGTCAGCCTCCGCCCTGCGGAGGCATGCAGAGCGTTCAATCCCGGCCCAGGGCTACGAATCAGGCCTGACATCGCAGGGTGATTTCCCCAATGGACGCAGCCCGCCTATGGGTGCATCTTTGTCGAGGTGGCATTTTGAGGGGCGATGCCGCGAGACTGGAAAACCCACCTCCCACGGGAGAGCGCCATGCCCAATCAGCAATTTCTCACCCCACCCGACATGGCGATGATCGAGCGCATCCTCACCGAAGCCGGTCTTCGTCACCTGGTGAAGGGCTCGACGATGGAGAGCGACGCTGCCCGCTTTCTCACGCATCAATTTCAGGAGGGCGTTACCGACGAACCCGGCTTGAGGTTGATGCTGGAAAAATATCTGATGAAGAGAACCAGTTGGCGACGGCCGTCTCGACGGACAGCCGAACGATAGGTCATCGCAGCAACGGATCGTCATCCGCCTAGGACCCAGGAGTTTCCGGCCTTGGCCGACACTGGCCGCAACTTACGCGACGGTCCGGCTTTGCAACATCCTATCATCCCGCAACGCGTGGGGTTAGAATCAAGATAAACCCCAAATGTGGAAAGCTCCTTCCCGCAGAACCAACGTCCGTTGCAGAGCCAATGGCTACCAAGAAGAAGAGAAACGCGCCCGTCTCTTGTCGGAATTCTTCAAAGGAGCCAGTTATTTTCGGCTCAAATGTCAAAGAAATTTATATTTTAATGGAGTGATCCCCTCGGGCTGGACCACGAGGGGGCACTCCATAAGGAAGTCACATTGGGGCGAGTATGAGTGATGTTATTTTCTATGTGGTGCCGGTAACTCTCTGGCATTTCTTATGCTCTGGCGCCTAACGATCGCGACAGCTTGGCAGTGGAGCGCAGGGTTTGTCGAAACAGCCGTCGGTTTCGTGGTCTCAATATTCCTGCCAGAGCCCTCCATCGCAGCATTCGGCTCAGGCATGGTCTTCATCGGCACCGCCTACTGTTGTGGCAGCGGTCTGACGGTGCATTTCAACACGTCAATGCTTCGCGTTCCGAGGCTGCTGTTCGTTGCCGCGCACCCGGATCTCGGTGGTCAGCGTGAACGGGTACAACGTGTCGTGTAGGGGTCGACAAGATGGGCGCCGTCGGGCCGGAGATTCTCCTCAATGTGGAAGATCACCGCGGGCTCGCCCGAGCGATCGCGCTCGACGCTACCGACAGCCCCTGCCCAAGGACCGCTGACGAGCTTGATCTTGTCCCCGGTACGGACGAAACGGCCCTCGGCGCTGCTCCCGGAACTATAGCTCCCTGTGGGAGTGAGCGTCAGGCTACCCATATTGCTGAAGGACAAGCTGTACTGGATCGGCTCGCCCCACTTGAAGCTCACTTTGCGGTCTTGATAGGCGCAGGTCAGCTTCGCGGTAGGCAACGGGACAGCTTCGGCGGCCGCCGAGCCACCCATGGTTTGCCCGGTCCCACTGGCCATACCCAGTTTGGTGCCACCACCAGGATAGAACGTTTCAAACTGCCCCTCTATCTTGTCGCTATCACATTTGCCGCTGATGTCGCCGTGTGCGCGCCCGGACTCGATCCTGATCGAACAACGGCCGTTTTCGAGAAAGCCCTGCGTGATGTTGCCTTCGACCGTGTAATCGCTCGTCACGATACGGCCCCGACCGGTGAAATCTCCGTCTTTGAGCAGGGCTTCAATCGTGAAGCTGCCCGACTTGTCGTCACCGTCGGTCAGTGTGCCGGTGAAAGCGACTGCGCCTTCGTTCGGCGTCAATGGCGCAGCCTGGGCAACGAGCGGAAATATCAACAGAAGCGCCGCCAGACGACAACGCATGTTCAACTTCCCCCAAGTCCGCCGCTCGCGATGGTGACAACTGCCGGAGTTGTGCCTCACTTGATCGAAATGTTCTAGATAGCCCTCTTCTCTAAGGGCGCAAAAAGACCGTGCCGTCTTCCTGAGGCGGCAGGCTCGCGAGTTGGTAGCATACTTTGACAACATGGCCTTCCTTCAAGAGCGGTCGGCGCAGGCCACCAAGTGGAAGACAACAACATGGAAAACAGCAAGTCGGTCAGCAACCCAAATACCAAAAACGTCCGCGCTGCCGCCTCGATGATGTCCCAAGGAGTGGTGTAGCTGGCTGGTTGGTCATCGGTGGTCTTTCCATCCGGATGCCCTCACGCCTGGAAAGCACACTATCGAGTTCGACTTCAAATATGACGGGCTCGACTTCGCGACCCTGGCCTTCAACAATCTGAGCGGCATAGGGCGCCGCGGCACTGGCGTTCTGAAGATGGACGGCCGCGAGGTCTCGTCGCAGAAACTAGAGCACGCCATACCGCTGCTTCTACCGATCGACGAGACGTTCGACATCGGCTCGGACACCGGCACGCCGGTGGACGACTAGGACTATCAGGTCCCCTTCCCGTTCACTGGCGAGATCGACAAGCTGACCATTGCGCTCGATCAACCAAAGCTGACGCCGGAGGACGAAAAGCGACTATCCGACGCATTCCGTGCAGGGCAGCACGCAAACTGACGCCACGAAGGATGCGGGCGGCGCTGTCGACCCAACGGCTGCGCCGCTGGCGGCGTTCCTGGTCGCAGCCGCATGCGGCCCTCAATCCCTCAATAAAGCGGTTCGGAAAACAGCATCCTGTTCCCGTCCATCAGCCCCTTGATCTGCAGCGTCCCGTCTTCTGCGACGGCCGCCAGGATACCGAAGCTGCGCACACGCATGTCCTGCTCGATCGCGCGCCCCTCGCCTTCAGGCAGATAGAAGCGGTCTATACCGTAGTCGACGTGGATGGTCTCCTCCTGGTCGAGCGACCAGCCGGACAGGACGGTGCCACGCACATCCACCTGTCCCTCGGCGGGCGAAGTCGCAAAGGCCGTGCCCAGCGAGGCCGAGGTCGGCTGCCAGAAACCGTCCGCGCCCTTCTCGACACGCACCCAGATCGGCCCGCCCTCAGTCACTGCCGCGCCGGACGGGCGGTTCACGATCATCTTCACCGGCATAGTGGAAATGTCATAACCGAGGCTGACATAGTCGCCCCGCAGAAGATCGCGCGGGTCGACGGGCTCGACCTTGAGCAAAACCTCTTGCCCGTTGCGGAGGACCGCAGCGCGAGAGGCCATGATCCAAGACAGGAAACCGATCTGCAGCAGCGCCAAGATGATCGCGGAAACGAGGAGCCTGTTTCTGGTCATCATGCTGCTCCCGCCTGATTGGTGAGTCTGTTCCGGATCCGCCGCTCCACCCGAATGATGACGATGGCGATGATGCCGAGCACGATGCCGGAGGCCAGGAAGAACCCGGCCGTGCCGAGCATGGTGCCGATGGTCACGACATAGACGAAGCAGAGTTCGAGGCCAAAGCCGATATAGGCGATCGTGCGCAGTGCGCGGCTGTCCCGACCCGCAAGGTAGAGCGCAGTCGCTATGCCGGCGAAAACCACAAGCGCCGCCAGCACCAGCCGCCCGGCGTGGTCGATTTGCTCTGCCTGGACAAGGGCGAGGCCAGCGAGGAAGCCGATCAGGACGTGAACCGGCAAAGTTCCACCAAGCCGCGTCAACGCCTCTACCGGCGCCGGTAGCACGGCGGCCAGCGCAAACAACGCGCTCGAGAGCAATGCAAGGGCGATGCCCGTCGCGGTCACATCGTGATGCACCGCCAGGAAGCAAGCGTACAACACCAGCGACAGCAGGATGATGTGACGCGCCACGCGACTCTGTGTCCAGTAGGACGCCAGCCACACCACAACAGCAATGATCGGGTAAGTATTGAGGTTGTAACGGAAATTCCCGTCATCAAGGCCAACGATAGCCAGCCAGGCGACACCGATCGCGGCCGCCGCCACGGTGAGCGGATTCGAACGCAGCGCCACGGCCGCAAGCACGGTGCCGAAGCACCACGTCAGCATGGCCGAGCTTTCGTCGCCCGACAGGTGATACATCTGCCCGATCAGTGCGATCGAGCCCCCGAAGGCGGCCGCCGCCACGAGCCACAGCCCCTCGGCGATAGCGTCCTGGCCGCGCGCCTTCACCACCGCGCCGCCGACATAGCCGCCCAAGATGATCGCAAACAGACCGGCCACTCGGACGAGCCTTGGGATATCCTCCCAGTTGGTCGCAACGAGAAGAAGGATTGCAGCGCCCAGCAGCAGGGCAGCCATGATTGCGAGAACGGAGCCGAAGCTGAACACACGGCTTTCATTTGCCGCGACATCGCCGACGAGCGCCTCGCCCGTCGCGGCGTCGATCAGCCCCTTCTCGACCCAGCGCGCAATGTCTCGATTCACCCGCGACGAATAACCTGTCAATTCCCTCACTCCAGACCTGTCCGCGGCAAAAGATCGCCTTCCAACTCTTTGTTGTCACGAGATTTTTAAGATTTGGTCACATTTGTGCCGCAGCTGCTAAAATCGATTAATGTTGCAATGCACAAAACGCATTGCTGCCATGCACCAACGGCGCTTTTAAAGATGTCCGGCTCAGCCTATCTAGGCTTCGTAAACAGCGATTGAAGAAAACGAACCGAAGACGAGCACGAAGATGAACCTGATCCGCAATTACCGCAACTGGCGCCGCTACCGTGACACCGTTTCCGAGCTGAGCCGCCTGTCCAACCGCGAACTCACCGACCTCGGCATCAGCCGCAGCGACATTCCTTTCGTCGCGCGCAAGTCGATCTGATTTTCCAAGGGCCATCCGGCCACGTCCGTTAAATAAAGAAAGCAAGAAAAAATGAATATCCTCCGCAATTTCCGCAACTGGCGCCGCTACCGTGAGACCGTTTCCGAGCTGAGCCGCCTGTCCAACCGCGAACTCAACGACCTCGGCATCAGCCGCAGCGAAATCCACTCGGTCGCTCGCCGGTCGATCTAACGGAATTTCGTCGGCGCCTACCTCCTCCCGGGTTCCGACGAATAAGGTCAGCGTTCTTCCTCCTCCCGATCGCTGACCGCCTTTAACGGCACCCGCCGAACCTCCTCCCTCGGCGGGTGCTGTTCTCCAAGGGCCTTCGCACCCTCAAATGGCGAAAGGAATTTCGTCGGCGCCTACCTCCTCCCGGGCTCCGATGAATAAGGTCAGCGTTCACCTC